>DATIWI010000019.1:0-24960 GCA_035519475.1 Opitutaceae bacterium | reverse complement strand
GCGCCGGACTGTCGAGCCCATGACCGCCCATCCCTACGCCTTTCTTGCGCTTTTCCTCGCCGCCGCCGTCGCGTTTCCCCTCGCGCTGCTCACGGCGGCGCGATGGTGGGCCCGCCTTTGCCAGCCGCCCAGGCCCGGCGCACTGAAAAACGCCATCTACGAATGCGGGATGGAGCCGACCGGTGACGCGTGGATCCAGTTCAGGGCGCACTATTACCTCTACGCCATTCTTTTCCTGATCTTCGACGTCGAAGTCCTGTTCCTACTCCCTTTTGGCGTCGCGTTCACCAGCCTGCCTGCCGGAGCGCTCGGCACCATGCTGGCGTTCATTCTCCTGCTGGCGGAGGGCCTCGTCTGGGCGTGGCACCGGGGCCATCTCGATTGGAGTTGAACTCATGAGCGTCGCGATTGCGGAAAGGGACGAGCTTCGCCGGCACGGCATTCTGCTGACCAGCCTCGAGGAGCTGGCCAACTGGAGCCGCAGCCGCTCCGTCTGGCCGCTCCAGTTCGGCCTCGCCTGCTGCGCCATCGAAATGATCGCGGCCTCCATGGCCCGGTTCGACATCGCGCGCTTCGGCTCCGAGATCTTCCGGCCCTCCCCGCGCCAGGCCGATCTGCTGATCGTCTCCGGCACCGTCACCAAGAAGATGGCGCCGCAGGTCGTGCGGCTCTGGAACCAGATGCCCGAGCCCAAATACTGCATCGCGATGGGCGCATGTGCCATTTCCGGCGGACCCTTCAAGCAGGGCTACAATGTGCTCAAGGGCATCGACCGGTACATCCCGGTCGACATCTACATTCCCGGCTGTCCGCCGCGCCCCGAGGCATTGCTGCATGGCCTGATGCAACTGCAGGAGAAAATCCGGGGGGAAGGATCCGCCGGATCCCCGGTGCCGCGCCACCTCCGGCCGGATGATCCCGGCGACTTTCCCGTGCCCGCCTTTGGCGCCCACGATTTGGAGCCCGCCCTGAATCCGGCGATTTGGCAGCCGCCGGTGCTTGTCCGCGCGGACAAGACCTGACCCGCCGTCGCATGGAGACGCTCGAGCAGATTCGCGATCGTGTGGCGGCCCGATTTCCCGCGGCTGAGGTTGCCCTCCTGCCCAATCCCAACCCGGCGGCACCGTCCTCGCTTGGGCTGGGAGTCGCGGGTGCTCGTGAGATCGCGACGTTCCTGCGCGACGATCCCGGGCTGCGGCTCGACTATTGTTCCAATGCCACCGGCGTGGATTGGCCGGAGAGGGAAATCGTGGAGACGGTCCGGACCCGGGTCCCCGCCGCTGATGGCTCCGGCGAGAGGGTGATCGAGCAAAAGGTGAAACGCCTCCAGCCCGGCTGCCTCGAGGCGGTCTATCACCTCTATTCCGTTGCGCGCCAGCACGGGCCGGTGGTCATCCGGATGCGGACCGGCAACCGCACTGACCGGGTGACCCTGCCGTCGCTCACGCCGGTCTGGCGGTCGTGCGAGTTTCAGGAGCGGGAGATCTATGACCTTTTTGGCATCGTCTTTGAGGGACATCCCGACCTGCGCCGCATCCTGATGTGGGATGCCTTCCAGGATCATCCGATGCGCAAAGACTATGTGGAGCCCGATGACTACGAGTGGGAACCGACGCCGCATGACGCGGTGCTCGCCAAGGCGGGCCACCACTACCCGGCCGCACTGCCGGCACGACCGACCGCCGGATCATGAGCACGGATCTGAATGCATCCGCCGTGGGGAACGAATTCGCGGCCCCGGCGCGGGACGGCCCGCCGGCGCCCTTCGATTCGACCGGTCCGCGCCTCCGCGCCGCCCGCGATGAATTTCACGGCGACTTCCTCGAGGTCTCGATGGGCCCGCACCATCCGTCCACCCACGGCGTCTTCCGCATGGTGGTGACGCTCGACGGTGAGACCATCGTGAAACTCAAACCCGTTTTCGGCTACCTGCACCGCAACCACGAGAAGCTGGGCGAGGCCACGACCTACCTCTCCTCGATGCCGTACACCGACCGGCTCGATTATTTCTGCGCGATGACCAACAACTGGGCTTACGCGCTGGCGGTCGAGAAGCTCGCCGGCCTCAGCGTTCCGCCGCGCGCCGAATACCTCCGCGTCATCCTCGCCGAACTCACCCGCCTCCTCAACCACACCTGCCTCGCCGGCTTCCTGCTCCAGGACTGCGGCGCGAGCGGCACGCCGCTCATGTACGCCTTCCGCGAACGCGAGAAGATCCTCGATCTCTTCGAGGCGCTCAGCGGATCGCGCATGATGTGCAACTTCCAGCGGTTCGGCGGCTGCCGGCTCGACGCGTCGTCCGATTGGCTCGACGCCGCCCGCCGGCTGGTCGCCGGCTTTCCCCGCTTCCTCGATGAGTATGAGGCGCTGATCACGGGCAACGAGATCGTAATGGCCCGGACGCAGGGGGTCGGACGCCTGCCCGCGTCCCTGGCGATCAACGCCGGTGTCACCGGTCCGCTGTTGCGCGCCGCAGGGGTGGCCTACGACCTCCGAAAGGTCGACGGCTATGGCTATTACCCGCGCTTCAATTTCCGCGTGCCGCTCGGCGCCCACGGCGACACCTACGACCGGTATATGATTCGCATCCTCGAGATGCGTGAATCGGTGGGAATTCTGCAGCAGGCGCTGCGGGATATTCCCGCCGGGCCGGTCATGGATCCCAAGGCACGGCTGCGCGGATTCCGGCCCAAACCGGGTGAGGCCTACGGCCGCATCGAGGGACCCAAGGGCGAAATCGGTTTCTATCTCATCAGCGACGGCACTCCCAACCCTTACCGGTACCGCGTCCGCGCGCCCTCTTTTGTCAACCTGACCATCCTTGAGGACCTCTGTCTCGGCCACACGGTGGCCGATGCCGTCATCATCTTGGGCAGTATCGATATCGTCCTCGGGGAGGTCGATCGGTGAATTGGCGATGGGCGAGATTTGATTTTCGCTTGGGGTCGTAATCGAAAACCGAAACTCAGGCATCGAAAGATCGCATGCTCGGCACCGGCATCATCCAAAGTTTCGCGACGACCGCGAAGAACTTCGTGGGCAGCTTCCACGATCCCGCGCGGTTTGTGACGGTGCAATATCCCGAAGAGCCGGCGCCGCTCGCCGCGAACTACCGCAACTTTCCCTTCCTGATCTATGACGCCGGCGACGATCCCATGGGCACCTTGCGTTGCGTCGCCTGTCGCATCTGCGAAAAGGAATGCCCGCCGCAATGCATCTACATCGTGCCGGCGGTCGACGAGAAGGGGAAGCCGCGCAAGCACCCGCGGGTCTTCGATCTCGACGTGTCGGTGTGCATGAGTTGCCAGATCTGCGTCGAGGTCTGCCCGTTTGACGCCATCAAGATGGACCAGGTCTTCGCGCTCGCCACCGCGGACCGCTTTCACGGCCTCCTCCTGCGCAAGGAGGATCTCGCCAAACCCAACAGCTACTACCAGCAGATTCATCCGGCCGAGGCCGCCGAGGTCGACGCCCGGCTCGCCGGAGAAAGACGTCAGGCCGAGGAGAAGGCACGCGCCACGGCCACGCCGCCGGCCGCCGCGCCCGGCGCGGCCGCCGTCCAACCGCCCCGGCCCGGCGCATGAGCGGCGTTCTCCGGTTATTTTGGGCGCAGTGGGCGGGGGGCGGAGATGTCGACCCGATTCCCGGCGCTCTCGCTGTGCTCGGACGACCCGGTCCGGATCCTGGCGCCGGGCTGGAGCAGGCCCCCATCCTTCTGCGCGACTGGGTCGCCCACTGGTTTCCGGCTCCGGCGCGCTGGCTGGCGGGCAACCTCTTTGGCGTGGGCGCCACCATGGCGGCTTTCGCGCTGCTGTTCGTCACGCTTACCCTCGTGGAGCGCAAGGTGCTCGGCCGGATGCAGAATCGCCCCGGCCCCAACCGAACCGGCCCGTTTGGCCTGCTCCAGCCGGTCGCCGATGGGATCAAGCTGCTGGTCAAGGAGGACCTTGTGCCGGCGGCCGCGGACAAGGCGCTGCACTTTCTCGCTCCGGTCGCCTTTCTGGCCTTCAACCTTTTGGCGTTCGCGGTCATCCCCTACGGACGGTTGCTCGTGCCGGTCGATCTGGACGCCGGGATCCTCTTCTTCTTCGCCGCCGGCGCGGGTACCGAGCTGGCCGTGTTTATCGCCGGCTGGTCGAGTCACAACAAATACGCGCTGCTCGCCGCCATGCGGGCGCTCGCGCAACTCATCAGCTACGAGCTGCCGCTGTTGCTGGCCGTCGTGCCGGTCGTCATGCTCGCGGGCACGCTCTCCCCGGCCGGCGTCGTCATCGCGCAGGGGACGTGGACGTTCGGCCTGCTGCCCCACTGGCATGTGTTCACGCCCTGCGGCGCGGCCGGCTTCATGCTCTTCCTGCTGGCGGCGCTGGCCGAGGCCAACCGCTCGCCCTTCGATCTGCCGGAGGCGGAGAGCGAACTCATCGCCGGACACCTCACCGAGTACTCGGGCTTCAAGTACGCGCTCTTCTTCATGGCCGAGTATCTGAGCATGACCGCGTTGAGCGCCATGGCCGTCACGCTTTTTCTTGGCGGCTGGCAGGCGCCCTGCGCGGCGCTGCAATTCCTGCCGTCCTACCTGTGGTTCATCCTGAAACTGCTGGCGATGCTCGCGGTCTTCATGTGGACACGGGGCACGCTGCCGCGCCTGCGCATGGATCAGCTCATGCGATTTTCCTGGAAGTTCCTGACTCCGCTCGGACTTCTCAACCTCGGCACGGCCGCCTTCTGGCTGGCCAGCGCCGGCGCGGCGGCGTGGCCCGCGCAACTCGGCCGCTGGGTGCTGGGGTGGACGCTGGTCGTCGCGCCCTTCGTCGCCTTGGGTCGGCGGCTGGGCGCCGGCGTCGGCCGGCGCACCTACCGTTACGCGACATGAATGCGATCGGCAGCCATTCGCGGATCCCGCGGCCTCCCGTCCGGGTCGATGATTCGCCCGGGCGGCGGGGCGTCGCGCCCCGGCCGTGGCCGTACGTCCTGCTTCGATGATCTTGCCGCTCATGCTCATTGCCGGGGTGACGCTGGCCAGTGCCGGCGTGGCGATGGCCCTGCGCAACCTGATCCACAGCGCGCTCTGCCTCGCGTTGGCGTGGAGCGGCATCGCCGCGTTCTATCTTTGGGCGGGGGCGGAGTTCGCGGCGTTCGCCCAGGCGCTCATCTACCTCGGCGCCATTTCGATGGTGGTGCTTTTCGCCGTCCTCCTGACGCGCCCGCGCACCCAGCCCGTCGTTGCAGCGTCATCTTCCGGGGCTCCGCGCGTCGTGGCCGCGGTGCTCGTCGGGGGCGTCGTGGCCGGGGTCGTGGGCTGGGCCGTGCTGTCCACGCCGCTCCCCCGGCGCGCCCCCGCGGAGATTCCCGCCCTCACCGTCCACCAGCTGGGCGCTGAATTGATGGGGCCGCACGCCGCCGCGCTGCTGGTCGCGGGACTGATCCTGACCGTGGCCTTGATTGGGGGCGTGGTCATCGCAGCGACCGAAACCAGAAACCAGGATCCTCCGTGAGCCCGCTCCACCTCTGCCTGCTGATGTCGTGCGCGCTCTTCGGCATCGGACTGACCGGGGCGCTCTGCCGGAGCAGCGCCATCCTCGTCCTGCTGGGGATCGAGCTGATGCTCAATGCGGCCAACCTGAACCTGATCGCCTTCTGGCGCTTCGGACCCGCTCCGGCCCCCGCCACTGGCGTCATCTTCGTCCTCTTTGCCATCGCCGTGGCGGCAGCGGAGGCGGCGGTCGGTCTCGCGTTGATCATTTCCCTCCACCGGCATCAGCGCAGCATCCGCCTGGAGGAGGCCGTTCGTCTGAAGGGCTGACGCATGGCGCTTTCCGTCCAGTGGGTCTGGCTCATCCCGGCGCTGCCGCTGCTGGCGGCGGCCGTCGGTGTCTGCACGCCGCGCCGCGGGCGCGGCGTGGCCGCCGGCGCCGCCATCACCGCCCTGGCCGCCGCGCTGGTGCTTGCCGGCCTGGCGCTCCGCACCGCGTTGAACGCTCCGCCGGGGGCGGGGCCCGCCTGCTGCGATTTTGATTGGATCATCCTCGGCCGCGGCGCGCTCCGGTTGGGTTGGCTGCTCGATCCGTTGGCGGCGTTCATGCTCGTGATGATCGCGCTCGTGGGACTGCTGGTCTTCATCTTCAGCCTTGGCTACATGGATCGGGATCCGAATTTCGCGCGGTTCTTCTGTTTCCTGAGTCTGTTTGCCGCGGCCATGCTCGGCCTGGTGATCGCCAACAGCCTGCTGCTGCTGTTCGTCTGCTGGGAACTCGTTGGCCTCGCCTCCTACCTGCTCATCGGCTTCTGGTACCAGCGGCCGGCCGCGGCGGCGGCGGCGAAAAAGGCATTCCTCACCACGCGGGTGGGCGACCTCGCCTTGCTGCTCGGCATGCTGTGGCTCTACGATGCCACCGGTTCACTGCTGTTCTTCGATGGTGGTGGGGGCTGCCTCGAGGCTCCGGCCTTGGCCGGGCTCTGCGGCCGGACGGTGGCGGGCGGCCTCGGGGTATCCACGGCCATCGGGCTGCTCCTTTTCGTCGGAGCGATGGGCAAATCGGGCCAGGTTCCCTTGCACGTGTGGCTGCCCGATGCGATGGAGGGCCCCACGCCGGTGAGCGCCCTGATCCACGCAGCCACGATGGTGGCCGCGGGCGTGTTTCTCGTGGCGCGGACCTTTCCCTTGATGGCCGCTGATCTCGCGACCGCCGCCGCGCCGGTCCACGCCTTGACGGTGATCGCCTTCAGCGGCGCGATCACCGCGCTGGTCGGCGCGCTTCTCGCCGTCGCGCAGACCGACCTCAAACGCGTCCTGGCGTTCTCCACGATCTCGCAGCTGGGCTACATGATGCTCGCGCTCGGCGTGGGCTCGTGGGTCGCGGCGGTATTTCATTTGCTCACCCACGCGTGCTTCAAGGCGCTGCTGTTCCTCGGCGCCGGCTCAGTCATCCACGCCGCGCAGGGCGAGCAGGACATCCGGCGCCTCGGCGGACTCGCGCCGCGGATGCGCGTGACCTTCGCCACGTTCGCCGTCGGCATGATGGCGCTGGCCGGCGTGCCGTTCCTCTTCTCCGGCTTCTGGAGCAAGGAGGCGATTCTCGCCGCGGCGCGAAGCTGGCCGGTGTCCGGGGGGCCGCTTTACCTCGGGCTGACCGCCGTCGCGCTGACCGCGCTCTACATGACGCGCCTGGTCGCCGAGGTCTTCTTCGGCCGCGGCCCGCGCGGCGCGCCATTGGCCACCGGCCGCGTCCATGAGGGTCCGGCGGTCATGACCCTGCCGCTGGCCGTGCTGGCCATCCTCGCGGCGGGGCTGGGGTTTCTCGGGACACCGGTTTGGCCGTGGCTGCAGGCGCGGCTGGACGGCTCGGAAGTGGGCGACCATGTCACGAAGTTGTCCGCGGAGGGCGGACTCCTGTGGCTGTCCGCCGGACTCGTCGGCCTTGGCCTGGGCCTGGGCTGGTGGCTCTATGGCCGTCGGCCCCGGCGGCAGGCCGCCGCACCCGATCCGCTGGCGGCGGCGACTCCCGCGCTCTGGAGGGCGCTCGCGGCGGGTCTGGGTTTTGATGAACTGTACCGCGTCACCGTGGTGCGGATGATTCGCTGGGCCGCGGGGCTGGCCGATGAAATCGATCGCCGCGTCTGGGATGGCCTGGTGCGGGGTGTGGCGGCGTTCGGCGAGTTTGGCGGCATCGTCGGGCGGCAGTTGGATGAGGACGGGCTCAACGCGGGATTTGACGACGCCGGTGACCGCCTGCGGCGGGCCGGCCGGCTCTACGCGCGCGCCCAGACGGGCGCAGCGCACGGCTATTTGCGGACCGTCGCGGTCGGGTTCGTGCTGCTGGTGCTGCTGCTGGTGTGGGGAGGGATGCGGTGAATACGCCGTCCGCGCTCACGCTCCTCGTGTTCGTGCCCTGGATCGGCGCCGGGCTGGCGGCGGTTCTGCCCGCCCGTCACTCGCGCGTCGTCTCGCTGGGTCTGAGTCTCAGCACGCTGGTGTTGGGCCTGTCCCTGCTGGCCGTTTGGCCGGGGCCGGCCCCGGCCGCCGGTCTGACGCTGGAGGAAAAGATCGCGTGGCTTCCGGCGCTACGGATTTCCTACCACCTCGGCGTGGACGGGTTGAGCCTGCTGCTGGTGTTGTTGACGGGCGTGATCGGGCCGATGTCGCTGCTCGCCTCGTGGTCCTTGGAGCACGGCGGGCGGCTCCTCCGGGCGTTGTTGCTGCTGGCGCAGGGCAGTGCGCTCGGGGTGTTCGTCGCCCAGGATTTCTTCCTCTGGTTTCTCTTCTGGGAACTGAGCCTGGTGCCGGTGTATTTCCTCATCAAACTCTGGGGCGGCCCCGGCGCGGAGCGGGCAGCGTACCAGTTCGTCATCTACACCGTCGGCGGCAGCGCCTTCCTGCTCCTCGGATTCGCCGCGATCTACGCGGCCGCGGGCACGATGGATTTCGCGGAGTTGCGGCTCCTCGCGAACGGAACGTTGACGGACAAATTCGGTCCGGCAGGCGCCACCCTGGTCTTCCTCGGCGTCTTTCTCGGCTTTGCCGTCAAGGTTCCGCTCTATCCGTTTCACACCTGGCTGCCGCCGGCGTACGCCGAGGCGCCGACCGGCGTCGCGATGTTTCTCACCGCGGTGATGGCGAAGATGGGCGTCTACGGCTTCCTGCGCGTGCTCTGGCCGCTGTTTCCCGACCAGCTCCAGGCGGCGTCCGGCGTGCTGCTCTGGCTGGCACTCGCCGGGGCGGTCGGAGGGGCGTTGGCCGCCGTGGCGCAGACCGACCTGAAGCGAATGCTGGCCTACGCGTCGCTCACTCACGTCAGCTACTGCCTGCTGGCCCTGTTCGCGGTGACGGGCTTCGCCGGGCTGCGCGGCGAGCGGGCGCTGGCGGCCGGGGTGGCCGCGCTCGATGGCGCGATGCTCCAGATGTTCAACCACGGTCTCGCGGCCGCCGCCTTGTTTTTCCTGGCTGGTGTCCTCGAGGCGCGCGCCGGCGGCCGGCGGACGCTGGCGGATTTTGGCGGCGTTCGCGCGGCGTCGCCGGTGTTGGCCGGCCTGTGCGGCGTCGCCGTCTTCTCGTCGCTGGGCCTGCCGGGCCTGAACGGTTTCGTCAGCGAGTTTCTGATCTTTCGCGGCGTCTTCGGGCTGGCGCCGGGCACGGCGGCGGCCGGCTGCCTGGCGCTCCTCGTGACCGCGGTGTTTCTGCTGACTTTCTATCAGCGGGTCTTTCATGGGCCGCCGACGCCGGCGACCGCGACTTTTCGCGATCTTTCCGGGCGGGAAGTGGCGACTGTCGCGGTGACGGTGGTTCTGATGTTCGTGGTCGGCGTTTATCCACAGCCCCTGGTCAGCCTCGTCAATGGACTGGCGTCGCTGTGGGCGGCTCCGCTTGGTCTGCCGTTTGTTCCCGTGTCCTGACATGAGCCTGCTGCCCTGGACCATTTATCTCTCGTTCGCGGGCGCGCTGGTGGTGCTGGTGGCGGGGACGCGCTCGGCGGCGGCGGCGCGCTGGCTCGCATTGGCCACGACTGCGGGCGGGTGGGGCGTGACGCTGCTGGCGGGCTTGAGCTTCCGGTCCACCCCCGGCCTGCAGACCCTCGTCGATGTCCGATGGATTCCCGAGTTGGGTGTGCGCTACCATCTGGCGGCCGACGGGATCAGCCTGACGCTGGTGGTGCTGACCGGCCTGGCGGCCACCGCGGGCGTGCTCTTTTCGTGGAATGTTGCGGAGCGGGCCGGTGAGTTCCTTGCGCTCTATCTGGCGCTCGTCGGCGGGGTCTACGGCGTGTTTCTCAGCGCCGACGCCCTGCTGTTCTTGGTCTTCTATGAACTCGCCATTGTCCCAAAGTATTTCCTGATCGCACGCTGGGGATCCACCCGGCGCGAATACGGCGCGATGAAGCTCGTGCTCTATTCGTTCGCGGGCAGCGCCCTGGTGTTGACCGGGATCCTGTGGGCCCAAGCGGCGGGAGGAGGGCATGGATTCGCGCTCGCGGATCTGGCGCGAGGCGGCTTCACCCCCGCCCAGCAGCGGGCCATGTTCGCGCTGGTGTTTCTGGGTTTCGCCGTGCTGGCGGGCCTGTTTCCCTTTCATACCTGGGCGCCGACCGGGCACGTTGCGGCGCCCACGGCGGCCTCGATGCTGCTGGCCGGCGTCGTGATGAAGCTCGGCGCCTATGGCTGCCTGCGGGTGGCCCTGCCGCTGTTTCCCGCGGGCTTCGCCTTCTGGCAGCCCGTCATTGCCTGGCTCGCGGTGGCCGGCGTCGTCTTCGCGGGCCTCGCCGCCCTGGTGCAGGAGGATTTCAAGTTCGTGATCGGCTATTCGAGCGTGAGCCACATGGGCTTCGTGCTCCTCGGTCTGGCGGCGGCGAACGTACGGGCGGTGAGCGGCGCGGTGCTGCAGATGTTCTCTCACGGCGTCATCGCGGGGCTGCTCTTCGCCGTGGTCGGGAGGATGGTCTATGACCGGACGCACACCCGCCGACTGGCGGATCTCCGCGCGCGGCCGTTGCATCGCTGGCTGCCGTTTGCGGCTGTCACCTTCGTGGTCGCCGGCCTTGCTTCCATGGGCATGCCGGGGTTCAGCGGATTTCCGGCGGAACTCACGATTCTGATCGGCGTATGGCCGGTCTCGCGCACGTGGGCCGTGGCGGCAGTGGCCGGAGTGCTGATCGCCGCCGCCTTCACCCTGCGGGCCATCCAGCTGGCCTTCTTCGGTCAAACCGGGGCGATGGGCGCGAGCCCGCCCGACGGCGGCGGGGATCGCGCGCTCCGTCCGTTGCCTCCGATCACCTGGCCCGAGCGCATTGGCGCGCTGCTCCTGCTGGCGGCCACCGTGCTGGTCGGGCTCAAACCGGATCTGCTGCTCAATTGGATCGTCCCAAGCCTGCAATCGCCGCTTCTGCAGGCGGCGCTGAGGGGAGGCGCGCCGTGACGGGGAGCTACGCGGAACTTGCCCGCGCCCTCCTGCCCGAAGCCGGGCTGATGGCGGGAGCCCTGCTCATCCTGGGAATCGATCTGGCTTGGCTCCGGATGCGATCGTCCGCGCTGCGCCTGCGGGTTGCCGCCGGCATCGCGGCGATGGCCGTGCTGGCGGCGATGGTCGCCGTCTGGCTTGGGGCAGGCGCGGGTCCCGTCGCGGGCGGGGCGTTGGTGCTCGATTCCCTCGCCGTCGCGGCGCGCCTCGGCGTGCTCGGCCTCACGCTCTTCACCCTGGGGGTGGCGACCGGCGCGCCGGCGCCCCGGCATCCCGCCGAATATGTGGCAATCATGCTGTTTGCGACCGCCGGTTTCACACTGATGGGCGCGGCCCACCAGTTGTTGATCGCGTTTCTGGCGCTTGAGCTGGCGAGCCTGTCGCTTTACGTGCTGGCCGGATTCGACAAGACGTGCCCCGAGTCGGCGGAGGCGGCGCTGAAGTATTTTCTCGTTGGCGGCATGTCGTCGGCCTTCCTGCTCTTCGGTTTCAGCCTGATCTACGGGGCGACGGGTTCGATCGAATTGCCGGAGATCGCCGCGGTGCTCGGGAGGCAGGCGTCCAGCCCGTTGCTCGAAGTCGCGCTGGTGATGATCCTGGTCAGCTTTGGCTTCAAGGTGGCGGCGGTGCCCTTCCATCTGTGGGCGCCGGACGCCTACGCCGGGGCGCCGACCGCGTCCGCTGCGCTCATCGCCTCCGGCTCCAAACTGGCGGGGTTCGTCCTGTTCGCCCGGTTGCTCTGGCCCGCCCTCGGCCGCGTGGTGGGCGTGGCGGCCGCGCCGCGCGGCGGCCGGGACTGGCTGCTCGCCGTCGTTCTGATGGCGGGCGCGTCGCTGCTGCTCGGCAACGTCGCCGCCCTGGTGCAGCGCAATCTCCGGCGGCTGCTGGCGTATTCGGCCATCGCCCACGCCGGGGCGCTGTTGCTGGGGGTGCTGGCGCTCGGCGGATCCGGTCCGGCGCCGCTGTTCTATTACGCGGCGACGTACGGGCTCGCCGCGCTTGGGGTGTTCGGCGTGATCGCAGGCGTGGAGCGGGTGGGTGGCTGCGCGCGGATCGAGGATCTGGCCGGCCTGCACCGGCGCTCGCCGCTGCTGGCGGCGTGCCTGCTGATCTTCGTCCTGTCGCTCGCGGGCATTCCACCGCTGGCGGGTTTCTTCGGCAAATTGAGCGTGTTCATGGCAGCGTTGCAGCTCGACGGCCTCGCGGGGCCGGTGGGCTGGCTCGCCGTGCTGGCGATCCTCTTGAGCGTGGTGGCGCTCTACTACTACCTGATCGTGCTCAAACAGGCGCTGGTCGCCGCCCCGGCGCCCCGCACTCCGCGCATCGCCGTGCCGCTGCCGGCCGCCCTGGCGCTCGCGGGCGCGGCGGCCCTGCTCGTGCTGCTGGGGGTGTTTCCCTCGCTCGTGCTCGGCCGGTTCTGAGCGGACGCCGGCGGCGCGCTCACGGAGTCACGCCGGCAATGTGCTTGTGCTCGACCTCGGCGACGTATTTGCGCGTGGCGGGCGGCAAGGCGGTCCAGATTTTGACGGCGATGACGATGCCCAACGCCGCGAACGGCATGAGGAAGATGGGCCACCACAGCCAGCTCAGGCCGGTCAGGTAGCCGAGGCTCACGGATTGCAGCGCGCTGCCGAGGTAAGCGGACCCGTCCACGATGCCCGAGCAGGTCGCCGTGGCCTTGCGTCCGCCCAGGTCGGTCGCGGCTGTGCCGGCCATCAGCGAGGTGATGCCGACCGCGGCCATGACGATGCACACGCCGGCGAGGCCGACGAGGAAGGGGGAGGTGCGGAGCGCCGCCGCCATCACGACCGCCATCACCAGCGCGAAGATGCAGAACAAGCCGGTCGGCGGGCCGCGGCGCGACTGAAAGAACTTGTCCGAGACGAGTCCACCCGCGAAGCCGCCCACGATGCCGAAGAGGCAGAGGAGCAGGCCCCAATGGGCGACAAAGAACTCGCCGCCGGGCTGCTTGATCTGGTTGCCGTAGATGAAATACCACTGGGTGACGCCGTTGCGGAGGACCCCGGAGGTGAGATTGGCCAGCGCAAGCAGGAGAATCAGCGGGCTGAAGAGCACGCGCTTGAGCAGATCCCAGACGGTGAGCTCCTCGTCCATGTGCCCCGACGAGGCGTCGTGGGTGTCGAATGCCGCGAAGTGGGCCTCCTCCGGCGTGTCCTTGATCAGCCACCAATCGAGCACCACCCAGAAAAGCAGGATCACCGCGGGGAGGTAGAACACCGCCCAGGTGGCGTCCACCGGCTGGGCCTTGAGGGCGAACACCCGTTGGAGCAGCTGCTGAAACCAGCCATCCGGGCCGCCGGGGTGAGCCTTTGTCATCTCGACGATGGCCTGGCCCCAGTCGAAGGCGAAATAGACGCCGAAGGAGATCAGGGTGCCGAAGATGGCGCCGAAGACGCCGCGTTCGCGGACGTGGAACCAGTAGGCCTTGACCTTGATGATGGAAACCGCGCCGTAGCTCTGGAAGTACATGTTGAGCGCGTAGAGCACCGAGAAGGCGACCACCAGGTTCACCTGCAGCCGATGCAAGGCCACGAGGTAGGTGAGAACGCCGAGGCCGATGTTCGCCGCGGCCGCGCCGACCGCGGCAATGATGATGCCGCGCTTGCCGCCGATCTTGTCCACCAGGGGCCCGTTGACCAGGAACGCGAAGGCGTAGACCGCGGTGCCCCAGAAGAAAATCCAACCGAAATCCTCGTTGGACATGGTGGTTCCCAGGGCATTCTTGGCCACGACCAGATTGTAGCGCCCCATGTAAAGGAACGCGTAAGTCATGCCCAGCGGGAACCAGTTGATGAACCGCCGGACCATGAACCACGTCCCGTGCTTGATCGGGTTGTTGAGAAAATAGATGACGATCGTGGCGATCAAGCAGAGCGCGACGAAGCTGAGATACATGGGCGGGAGGTGATTCGAGGGTGGAGACGGCGGGCGGAGCGCGGGGCGGGCGCCGCCGGGCCGGCGGGCGGCGGCGCAAGGCGGATCGCGCGGACGCTCGCAGGCGGGGCGCGGGGGGTCAAAGGCTTTTCCGCGCCGGGGCCGCATTTTCGCTATTGAGACTTGTGCGGCAGCTTGCACGCTCGGGCGCGCGAAATTCCAGCTACGCCACATTCATGAAGATCGGGATACCGAAAGAGACGGCCGCGGGCGAAACGCGGGTCGCCTTTGTGCCCGCCCTGGCGGGCGCCTTGGTGCGCGACAGACACGAGATTCTGCTCGAGAGCGGCGCGGGGGGGCGCGCGGGAGTGGGGGACGCCCAGTATGCCGCCGCCGGCGCGACCATCATCGGCTCGGCGGCGGACCTTTACGCCGCGGCTGATCTCGTGCTCAAAGTGCACCCGCCGACGATCGCCGAAGCGGGTCTGATCCGCGAAGGCGCCGCCTACATCGGGTTTCTCGCCCCGTTCAGCAACGCGCCGGTGCTGCAGGTGTTCCTGCGCCGCCGCATCACCGGGTACGCGATGGAATTCATCCCGCGCATCACCCGCGCCCAGAGCATGGATGCGCTCAGCTCGCAGGCGACGATCGCCGGCTACAAGGCGGTGCTGGTCGCCGCCGAGCGGATTGACAAGATGTTCCCCCTGCTCATGACGGCGGCGGGTACGGTGACGCCCGCCACGGTCCTCGTCCTTGGCGCGGGCGTGGCCGGGCTGCAGGCGATCGCCACCGCGAAGCGCCTGGGCGCGCGCGTCGAGGCCTTTGACCCGCGGCCCGCGGTGCGCGACCAGGTCAAAAGTCTCGGCGCCGTCTTCGTGGAGATGGAACTGCCCAAAGACGCCGAGACCGCCGGCGGCTATGCGAGGGAACTCTCGCCCGAGTTCATCCGCAAGGAGATGGAGGCCATCGGCGCCCGCCTCCCCAAGGTCGACGTGGTCATCTCCACCGCCCAAGTCTTCGGCAAGAAGGCGCCGCTGCTCGTGACGAAGGACATGGTCGAGCGCCTGCGGCCCGGCGCCGTCTTCGTGGATCTCGCGGCCGAACAGGGCGGCAACTGCGAACTCACCCGGGCCGGCGAAACGATCGTCCACCAGGGCGTCGCCATCATCGGCGCCGTCAACCTGCCCGCCACCGTGCCGGCGGACGCCAGCGCGCTTTACGCCCGCAACTGCTTCAATCTTTTCCGGCACCTCTACCCCAAGCCCGACGCGCAGCCCGATCCGGCGGACGAGATCGTGATGGGCGCGTGTCTCACGCGCGGCGGCGAGGCGGTCAACGCGGCGGTCCGCCAGCTGCTGAACAGCTCCCAAGGATCCTCATGACGCCCCTGCTTCTTGCCACCGCGGACGCGGCCCAGCACGTCGCGCACACGCTGCCGCCGATGGATTTCGGCCGGCTGATGTTCTACCTGTTCATTCTCGTGCTGGCCGGATTTCTCGGCTTCGAGGTGATCGGTCGCGTGTCGCCGACGCTGCACACGCCGCTGATGTCCGCCACCAACGCCATTTCGGGCATTTCGCTCGTGGGCTCGCTCGTGGCAGCCAGCGGCCAGTACAGCCAGACGAGTTCCATCTTGGGGATGATCGCGGTCTGCGCGGCGAGCATCAACGTCGTCGGCGGCTTCATGATCACGGACCGCATGCTGAAGATGTTCAAGAAGAAGGACCGCGGAGGTCGGAAATGAACGCGGACATCAATATTGTCATTTCCGAGTGGTCCTATCTTGCCGCCGCCGTGCTGTTCGTCCTCGGCTTGCGGGCGCTCAGCTCGCCCGCCACGGCGCGCCGGGGCATGTTCCTGGCGGAGATCGGCATGGCGCTGGCGGTGGTGGGCACGCTGCTTTACACGCAGGTTCTCACCTGGGTGTACATCGTGATCGGAGCAGCGGTGGGCTCGGTGATCGGGGCGCTGATGGCGATCTTCATGCCGATGACGGCAATGCCGCAACGGATTGCACTCTCCCACTCGTTTGGCGCGCTGGCGGCGGTGCTCGTCGGCTGTTTCAAGTACCTGGAGTACGGCGGCGAGGGTCTCGGCCGGCTGCGCATGACCGCCCTCGGCTTCGAGGTGATGTTCGGCGCGCTCACCGTCACCGGCTCGTTGATGGCGTTCGGCAAGCTGCAGGGGATGATCCGCGGCGCGCCGATCACCTACCGGGGCCAGAACATCTTCAACGTCACCCTGTTCTTCACCACCCTCGCGCTCTTTCTGTATCTGCTTCACGAGCCCAATGCCACCTGGGTCTTCTACACGATGATGGGGCTCGGTTTCGTCGTCGGCGTGCTCCTCGTGATGCCGATCGGCGGGGCCGACATGCCGGTGGTCATCTCGCTGCTCAACTCGTATGCCGGCCTGGCCGCCGCAGCCACTGGCATCGCCATCGACAACAAGGTGCTGATCATCGCGGGTTCGCTCGACGGGACCAGCGGCTTCTTCCTGTCGATCCTCATGAGCCGAGCCATGAACCGTTCGTTTGCCAATGTGCTCTTTGGCGCGGTGGGCGCACCGCCGCCGGACACGGGCGACGCCAATCAGGAGGCGCGCACGGTCATCCGCTACACGCCGGAGGACGCCAAGCTCATGCTCGAAAGCGCCAGCTCCGTCATCATCGTTCCCGGCTACGGCATGGCCGTGGCGCAGGCCCAGCACATCGTTTTCGAGATGACGGATCTCCTCATTGAGCGGGGCGCAACCGTCCGCTACGCCATTCATCCGGTGGCGGGCCGCATGCCCGGGCACATGAACGTCCTGCTCGCCGAAGCCGGCGTGCCCTACGAACAACTGTTCGAGATGGATCACATCAATGACGACTTCCAGAATACCGACGTCGTCGTGGTGGTCGGGGCGAACGACGTCATCAATCCCGCCGCGCGGCACAAGAAGCACAGCCCCCTCTTCGGTATGCCCATCCTTAACGCCGACCAGGCGCGGCACGTCATCATCCTGAAGCGGAGCATGGGCGCGGGCTTCGCCGGGGAGGACAACGAGCTGTTCTATGACCCCAAGACGATGATGGTGCTCGGCGACGCCAAGCAGACGCTGACCCACATCGTGCAGCATCTGAAGAAGTAGGCGCCGCGGGCAATCCGCGCCCGCGGTTTGCTTTTGGGGTGCAAACGCACATCGGTGACCGCATGCGCCGTCCGGTGAGCGTCGTCTGCCTGCTGCTAGCGTGGCTTTGTGCCACGGGCGGACTGCTCGACGTCGCGCAAGTGGTGGCCTGGACTCGGATGTTCGCCACCTATGTGCGGACGATGCCAGTTGGAGAGGCGGTCAGCCGGACGTTTGATCCGGAAGAACCATGCGCGCTATGCCTTGCGGTTCAAAAGGCGCGTGACGCCAGCCGCAAACAGACGCCCGCGCCGCCCCTTTCGGTGGCGAAGCAGCTCGTGCTGATCTGCCACGAGGCCGATGTCGTCATGCCGCCCTCAATGTCCGCCGCATCGCTGGATCCCGGCCTTGCGTCAGGATCCTCTTGGTGCCCGCCGGTGGCGGTGCCGCCCCCCCGCAGCGGGCGGGCGGTTCACTGGAGCTGATACTGCCCGCGCGCGGATGCGCGGGGAAAGTAGCTCGCGTCTCCCAAACTCCGGCCCCCGCGCCGTGTGGCGGGCGGGCCGCGGCTGGCATGCTCCCTTCCCCCAACCTGTCGGTTGACCATGAACACTTTTCTTTCCTCCATTCGTCTCTCTTTCGCGCGATCGTCGCGCGCCATTCTTGGCCCTGCCATCGCTGCCGCCTTGGCGGCGGCCATCGGCCCTGTTCCGACCTTTGCCTGCTCCGTCTGCGGCTGCTCCCTCAGCTCCGATTGGGCGGCCCAGGGGTACAGCATGATGCCGGGTGTGCAGGCCGACGTTCGCTTCGAGTATTTCCGGCAATCGGTGCTGCGCAGCGGCACCGGCGCCGTGGACCGGTCGGCGCTATCCCTGCCCAACGATGAGGAGATCCAGCAGAGCACGCTCAATCGCAATACCTGGCTCGACCTCGATTACGTCGGCGGCCCGTCCTGGGGATTGACGCTCCAAATCCCGTATTACGATCGATTCCACAGCACGATTGCGCCCGGAGATCTGGCCGTCTCCACGTCGCAGGCGAGCGGAATCGGGGACGTGCGCGTGGTGGGCCGGATCCAGCGATTCGGCCTGCAACGAAGCTATGGCTTACAGGTGGGGCTGAAGCTGCCGACGGGACGGTTCGACCAGAACTTCGCGGCGGGTCCGCAGGCCGGGGAATTGCTGGATCGCGGACTGCAACTGGGCACCGGGACGACCGATCTGCTGATCGGAGCCTCCTATTTCGCCCGGCCGCGCGTTACGCTCGGATGTTTTGCCCAGGTCGTGCTGGACCAGCCCGTGAATTCCCGGGCAGGTTTCCGGCCGGGCGCCAGCCTCGCCGTCAACAGCGGGGTGCGCTTTCTCACCGCCGGCTGGCTGTCGCCGCAGGTGCAGCTGAATGTCCGTTGGGAGGGGCGCGAGACCGGCGTCAACTCCGACTACGAGAACAGCGGAGCCACCATCATCCACTTGAGCCCGGGGCTGACGGCCGACCTCGGCACACGCGTCCACGGTTTCGCCTTTGTGCAATTGCCGGTCTTCCAGCGGGTCAACGGCCTGCAGCTCGAGCCACGCTGGCTCCTCTCCACGGGCGTGCGCTGCGAGTTCTGAGGCTGCGGCGACGCGCGGCGGACAGGCCGCGAAAGATCTCTGGACAGCCGACGGATTCTGCGCAGGAATACAGGCGCCCGTTGAGCGCGGGCGCCTGCGCGCCGGCGCTGGATGGAGCTGGCCTGCCGGCGGTCCGGTCGCCAGTGTTGTTTGAGAGCGTGAATTTCCGACCACTTAGCCCACGGTCGGCGCGATGGATAAGAAAAGTGTATGCATAGGGGATGTAATAACTTTTCTGGACAGCCGCGTCGCCCGTGGGCTTTTCGTTGGCACCTTCCGCCCGCCTTGCCGTGACCCCGACAAACCTGCGCCCGCTGCTCCTCGCTGTCCTGCCCGCCCTGCTGCCGTGGCTCGCGGAGGGGGCTCCGGCCGGGGAACTGTTGGTCAATCCGGATTTTGCGGCATCGGCGGACGGCCATCTGGCCGATCATTGGAACGACGGCTCCACCTCGCTGCCGCGGCCCGCCGTTTTCGCCGTCGGTCCGCGCGGGTCGGCTGGCCGCCCCGTGCAAGAGGTGACGCTCGGGCCTCTTGAAGGAGGGCGCTTCCGTCTGGTGCAGACCGTCGCGCCACCGGCGCCGGGCTTGTATCGCCTCCGGGTGAAATGCCGGGTGTCCGCGCCCGTTCAGATCGAACTGGTGCTCCGGACCTCGGACCAGCCTTGGATCAGCTACGGGAGCGTGCGCGACAGTCTGCCGGCGGGCGACTGGCGGGAGGTAATCGGTTACGCCCGCGTCCCGCCGGTGCGAGCGGCGCTCGAATTCGTCATTCTGGTCCACGACCCGGCCGCCGTCTGGTTTGCCGCCGCCAGCCTGCAGGCCGTGAACGAGACCGGCTTGTCGCCGTCGGAGCAGGCGGCCGTCGAGCGCGTCCTGGGTCCGCCCCTGCCGCTGGTGGATGAAACGCAGGTCGTCGCGGGGACCGACGCGCGCATTCGGGCCGTCCGCACGGCGCCGCTCACGGTGAACGTGGTGGGACCGGCCGGCCGGCCGCTGGCCGGGGCGCTCGTGCGCGTGGAGCACCTGCGCCACCTGTTCTGGTTTGGCGCCGGCTTTGATTGGGGACTGCTGCCCCACGCCAACGAAACCAGAACGGACCAATTGGACCGGGAGGCATTCCTGCGGCTCTTCAATGCCGCCACCATGCGGATTTATGCTGAAGACTACGAGCCACGGCCCGGCCTGTATCGCGATGACGCGTGTCTCGAGGCCATCGGCTGGCTCAACGCGCGCGGTCTGCGGATTCGGGGGCATCCGCTCTTCTGGAATCGGGTGTCGCCCCGGTGGCTCGAGGCCGCGGCGCCTGCGGCCGAGCAGGTGCGGAATTGGATGGATCGCCTGCTCGTGCACGCCTCGAACACGATCCTGCCGCGGATGGATCAGGTCGATGTGTTCAACGAGGTGGTGGGGTGGGACCGGGTGCCGTCGGTCATGACGCCAGTGCTGGCGGGCGGGGGGAGGATCGCCGTTCTGGCGGGCTTCCTGCGGCGGTTCCGAGGGCTGAATCCCCACACCGGCATCGCGATGAACGACAACGACCCGACCCCTGAGTATTTCCATCTGTTGCGGGAGCTGATCGACGCCGGTGCGCCGCTCGATGCCGTCGGGCTGCAGAGTCACATGCAGAACGGGACGTGGTCGGTCACGCAGCTCTGGAATGTGCTCAACCGGCTTGGGCTGCTGGGGCGGCCGGTGCTGTTCACCGAACTGAGCGTGGTCTCGGGCGCGCCACGCGACTTCAACTGGCGGCCGGCCAACCCGCCCTGGGAGACGACACCGGCCGGGGAGGCGGCGCAGGCCGACTATCTCGAGCAGTTCTACCGGCTCGTTTACAGCCATCCCGCGGCCGCGGGCATCGTTTACTGGGATTACTCCGATCGCGGAGCGTGGCTCGGCTGCCCCGTCGGTCTGCTGCGCCGGGACGGTTCGCCCAAGCCGGCGTATTGGCGCCTGGATCGGCTGGTTAACCAGGCGTGGCGCACGCGGGGCGAATTCAAGGCGGACGCGAAGGGCCGGGTGGTGGTGCCGCAGGCCTTCGAGGGCGAATACCGCCTCACGGCGAATGAGGTCGAGCAGCGGGGCGAGCACAGCGCCCGCCGCCCGCTGGAAGCCGTGATCCGCGTCGTGCCCTGACCGAAGCGGGCCGGCCTGCGCCGCGGCGTCCCGCTGGTGGCCATCGTGTCCCGCCGCTGGCACACCTCGGAGACTGGCTTCGCTCTGGGACGGTTTGGCGCGCGGCATGCGCTGTTCAAGGCGATGGATCCGAACCGGCTTACCGTCATGGCGCGCCAGGCCGTGGCCGAGGCGCAGAGTCAGGCCCGCCGTCGTTCCAACAACGAGGTGGACACCTGGCACCTGCTGGCCGCGCTGCTTGCCCAGGAGGACGGCATCGTGGCCGCCCTCGCGGAGAAGCTCGGTTTGGCCACCAGCGCCCTGCAACTTGCGGCTGAACGCGAGCTCGAGCGCCTGCCCAAGGTATCCGGCAGCGTGGATGTGTCCAAGATCTACGTCACCCAGGCCGTCCAGGAGGTGCTCACCCGCGCCGAGGAAGTGGCGGAGAAGCTCAAGGACGAGTACGTCAGCACCGAACACCTGTTCCTCGGCCTTCTCGATGTGGCCAAGCCCGAGGCCCTGAAGAAGTACTTCAAGAGCTTCGGCCTCGACCGGGCCCGGGTGCTCAAGGCGCTCAGCGAGATCCGCGGCAACCAGCGCGTGACCTCCGATAACCCGGAAGCCACCTACCAGGCCCTGGAGAAATACGGAATCGACCTCGTCCAGCAGGCGCGCGCGGGCAAGCTCGACCCGGTCATCGGCCGCGACGAGGAAATCCGCCGCACCATCCGCATCCTCTCCCGCAAGACCAAGAACAACCCCGTCCTCATCGGCGAGCCGGGCGTGGGCAAGACCGCCATCGTCGAGGGACTGGCGCAGCGCATCCTGCGCGGCGACGTGCCGGAGGGGTTGAAGGACAAGACCATTTTCGCGCTCGACATGGGCGCGCTGCTCGCGGGCGCCAAATACCGCGGGGAGTTCGAGGAGCGCCTGAAGGCCGTCCTGCACGAAATCCGGCAGAGCAACGGCCGCATCCTCCTGTTCATCGACGAACTGCACAACATCGTCGGCGCCGGCAAGGCCGAGGGCGCGATCGACGCCGGTAACATGCTCAAGCCCATGCTCGCCCGCGGCGAACTGCACTGCATCGGCGCCACCACGCTGGACGAGTACCGCAAACACCTCGAGAAGGACGCGGCCCTCGAGCGCCGGTTCCAGCCCGTGCTGGTCGACCAGCCGACCGTCGAGGATGCCATCTCGATCCTGCGCGGCTTGCGCGAGCGCTTCGAAGTCCACCATGGTGTGCGCATCCAGGACAACGCGCTCGTGAGCGCCGTCCTGCTGTCCCACCGCTACATTTCCGACCGCTTCCTGCCCGACAAGGCCATCGACCTCGTCGATGAGGCGTGCGCCCTGATCCGCACCGAGATGGATTCGATGCCGACCGAGCTCGACGAGCTCACGCGGCGCGTGCTCCAGCTCGAAATCGAGGAGGCGGCGCTGAAAAAGGAAAAAGACGAGGCCAGCCGCCAGCGGCTCGAGGCGCTGCGCCTGGAGCTCGCGGATCTGCGGGAAAAGACCGGCGCGCTCAAGATGCGCTGGGAGACGGAGAAGAAAGGCGTCGAGAAGGTGCGCAAGGTCCGCGAGGAGATCGAACAGGTTAAGCTCGAGATGCAGCGCGCCGAACGCGCCTACGATCTCAACAAACTCGCCGAACTGCGCCACGGCCGCCTGCCGCAGCTCGAACGCGAGCTCGCCGCGCTGGAAAAGAAGAGCGGCGAACGCGCCCTCTTGAAGGAGGAGGTCTCCCAGGAGGAAATCGCCGAGGTGGTGGCCAAATGGACTGGCATTCCCGTGACCCGACTTATGGAGGGGGAGAAGGAGAAGCTGCTGCGCCTGGAGGCGGTGCTGCATCGGCGCGTCATCGGCCAGGACGAGGCCGTGCAGCTGACGACCGAGGCCATTCTCCGCGCCCGCTCCGGCATCAAGGACCCGCGGCGGCCGATCGGAAGTTTCCTGTTCCTCGGACCGACCGGCGTGGGCAAAACCGAGCTGGCCAAGACGCTGGCGGAGGCACTCTTCGACTCCGAGGCGGCGCTCATCCGCATCGACATGTCGGAGTACATGGAGAAGCACGCCGTCTCGCGGCTGATCGGCGCTCCCCCCGGCTACGTGGGCTACGACGAGGGCGGCCAACTCACCGAGGCCGTCCGGCGCAAGCCTTACGCGGTCATCCTGTTCGACGAGGTCGAGAAGGCGCACCCCGACGTGTTCAACGTGCTGCTGCAGGTGCTGGACGACGGGCGCATCACCGACGCGCAGGGCCGCACGGTCGACTTCAAGAACACGATCGTCATCATGACGTCCAACCTCGGGAACCGCTTCCTGCTCGATGGCGTGACCGGCGACACCATTCCCGAGAGCGTGCGCGAAAGCGTGATGAGCGAGCTGCGCCGAACGCTCCGCCCCGAGTTTCTCAACCGCATTGACGAGACCGTTCTCTTCAAGCCGCTCACCCTCGAGGAGATCACGCAGATCGTCGACTTGCTGCTGGCCGACCTGAACCGGCGCCTGACGGACCGGCGCGTGACGGTGAAGCTCGACGCGAAGGCGAAGGAATGGGCCGCGGAGAAGGGCTACGATCCTGTGTTTGGCGCCCGGCCGCTGAAGCGGTTTCTGCAGCGGCAGATCGAGACCAAACTCGCGCGCGCCCTCATCGCCGGCGAGGTCGCCGAGGGCGCCACCATTACCTTCAAGGTCAAGAGCGACGAGCTGGTGATGTAGCGGGGGTTGGAAATCGGCGGTGTAGCCGGGGTCGCCGACCCCGGTCGGGGTTCGATCAATCGTCTCGTGCTTCCCGATACGTGATGGTCACTCCTCTCACGGAGGGCTCTTTCTTGAATATTCTCGCGCTTCGGAGGATGACGACCAGGAGAACGCCGTCGCCATTCCACGAAACTCTGGCTTCACCTCTATCCAGGATGAACGCGTTGCCGGGTTCGTCGGGTAGATCCTCCGGTTCATCCAAGATCGACGCTTGCGTGTTGAAACCTGTCGTCGCGTCACAATTCCGTGTGAACAGGACAACCTTTCTTTTCCCGTCAGGCGACCTCTGTACCGGCCGCACTTCGTTCACGCAGCCGTGGCGGGCGCAGCTAGAAAAGGTCGCAAGGACGACAGCATACAACAGGAATCTACGCATTCGCGGTTGACGAGAGTCATCTATTGGAGATGCCGCAATTTTGGCAGTACCCCAATTCTTATGCCAAACGAACATGGGCATCTCAAGCGTTTGCGTCGCGTAGGAGAGAGACAGCCGACCTATTTCATCACCACCTGCGTGAATGGTCGGCGGGCGTTGCTCGCTAACGAGACGGCGCATAACATTCTTCGGCAAGAATGGCAGGAGTCGTTGGTTCGGCATGGCTGGGCGGTCGGGCGATATGTCGTCATGCCAGATCATGTGCATTTCTTCATCATGCCTTCGCCGACGATGCCTTGCGCATTGTCCGTCGTCGTTGGCAAGTGGAAGGAATGGACGGCAAAGCGATTGTTGCGCGAGCTCGGCGGCTCGGCACCTCTTTGGCAGCCAGAATTCTTCGATCACCTGCTGCGGTCGAATGAATCGAGGCGGGAGAAATGGGTCTACGTACGTGAGAATCCTGTGCGTGCGGGATTGGTGGCGCGGGCTGAGGACTGGCCTTACGCCGGTTCGATTGATTTCGAATAATGACATCTGCGCGCGGTAAACTGGACTCGGGACCATAAGGCCGGGGTCAACGACCCCGGCTACACAACCCCGACGGTGCTCGCCAAGAAGCGCGTTGAGGTCAACGCGCTCCGCCGTCTAGGCTGGGCGGCAATCCATGGCTGCCGCCCCACTCCAATACTGGCATCGCGCGAAGAAGACCGTTGAGACCGAACAGGTCTACGGCGAACGGTGGCTGCGCCTGGCCTATGAGAACCCGGTGGGCCGGTTGGCGGTATGGCTGCTCGTGCGGCGCGCGGCGTTTTCGCACTTCTATGGCTGGCGCATGAACCGCCCCTTCAGTGTCACCAAGGTCTTCCCGTTCATCGTGGCCTACAATATCGACGTCGATGAGTTCGCGAAATCCGCCTTCGCGTTCAAGACGTTCAACGAGTTCTTCTACCGCGCGCTCAAGCCGGGCGCGCGCCCGATCGCCCCGGGTGAGAACGTGGCGGTGCTGCCGGCGGACGGGCGCCACCTCGTTTTTCCCGATCTTGACGCGGCGGATGGCTTCTACGTCAAAGGCGCAAGGTTTACCCTGGCGGATTTATTGGGAGAGGCCGGCCTGCCGCCGGAGCAGCGGGCGCTGGCGCCGCG
>DATIWI010000018.1:0-2483 GCA_035519475.1 Opitutaceae bacterium | reverse complement strand
CAGGTGGAAAGACTCCTTGGGGAGATCGGTGACGGAGACGCCGTTTGGGGTCGCGACGTGGACTGGGATTAAGACTAACGACGCTTCGACACGGATCGTGCCCTCCGGCGTTTCCGGCGACGGCCGGGGGTGCTCTGTCCTGGGCGTCAATGGCCCTTGCGGCAGCATCGCCCAGGGAAGTGCCAAAAATAACGGCACAGTCCAAAAAACCACCCGGGTGCTCGACATGCGCGCCAATATACCACAGTGGATGCCGGCGGTTTGGGTATGGCAAGCTTCCAACCGCCAACAAACGCCGTCGCGGAACTGTCCTAATCTCTTGAAGCCGGACGCACTGGCTTCATGGAGACGGGGATCCGATGCGTTCAAACCTGGCACTGGGGATTGGGGTTGTGGCTGCGCTTGCGGGCTTGGCCGGATGCGCCAAAATCCGGTATCCCAACTACTACCTGCTCAACGTGCCCGCCCCCTCGCCTGCCGGCCACACCGCGTCGCTCCTGGGGCCGGTTGCCGTGCGGCACTTCGCTTCTCCGGCATTTCTGCGCGAGGGTCCGATTGTGTACCGGGAATCACCGGAGCGCCTTGCCTTTTACAACTACGATCGCTGGGCGGTGGACCCGCGCCGCGCGGCCACCAACGCCATGGTCAACGAAATGCGTTCGAGGGGCGTATTCCAGTCCGTCGACCTCTACGATGGCAGCCCCGCTTGCGACTGGATTGTCAGCGGAACGCTCGATCACCTGGAGGAGGTCGATGAAGGCGCCGAAGTGTGGATCGAAGTCGGCCTCTCGGCGCGATTGAAGAGCGTGCCCACCGGCGAGGTGCTCTGGCAGGACACGTCGACCAAGCGAGTGAAGGTGGACAAGCGTTCCGTGCCCGGAGTCGTGGCCGGAATGTCTCGCGAGCTGGGAATCGCCGTAGAAGCGCTGGTTACCTCGATGGTGAACCGTCTCGCGACGTCGGCGACGGCTCAAAGCTTCTTTCACCAATAAGGAGGTTCGATATGCCTGACGCAACCGTCATCACTCAGAAGCCCGCGACTTGGGCAGGCCGCATTAAGAGCATCGTCGTGCCCGTGCTGATTCTCCTCATGGCCGGCGGGATTGTGCTACTGATCGCCGGCAACTGGAATACGTGGGCCAGCGAGGGCCCCGCACAGGAAACCGACGATGCCTATACCCGCGCCGACCTTACACCGCTCAGCACCAAGGTGGCGGGTCTCGTGGCGAAGGTGAGCGTGTCGGACTATCAGCAGGTGAAGGCTGGAGATCTCCTGGTGGAACTTCGCGACGAGGATTTTCGCGCCCAGGTGCAGCAGGCCGAGGCCGCGGTAACCGCGGGTCAAGACGCCCTCATCAACAACCGGCGGCAGAAGGAGTTGCAGGACGCCCGAATCGTTCAGGCGGAAGATGGAATTCGCGCAGCCGAGGCCGACATCACGGCGGCGGCGGCGGGAATCGAGGCGGCGAATTCCTCGATTGCCAATGCCCGGAGCGCAATCGAAGGCGTCAAGGCGGACGTGCAGCGGACGCTCCTGGAGCGGCGGCGGCAGGAAGCCCTAATCGCTTCAGAGTCCGCCACGCGGCAGAAGCTCGAACAGGTGGTGGCGGACGAGGAGCGCTTCCGGGCGCAGCTCGCGAGCCGCGAGGCGGACCTGAGCACTGCCTCGGCGCAACTGGCCAGCCGCCGCGCCGACCTGGCGCGCGCGCAGGCGCGGCTGGGGAGCACGAAATCCGAGCTCGAAGCACAAAAGCGCCAGCGCGCCGTTTTGGATTCGCAGGAACTCCTGCTTCGCGCCGATCTGCAAGCCAAACGCGCGGCGCTCACGCTGGCGCGCACCAATCTCGGCTACACGCGCATTGCCGCGCCCGAAAACGGCATCGTGAGCGAGCGCAAAGTGCGCACCGGACAATTAGTCAGCCCCGGAACCCAGGTACTCTCGCTGGTGCAGAGCGAAGTCTGGGTGCAGGCAAACTACAAGGAGACCCAGGTCCGTCACATCCGCTCGGGCGACCCGGCGGAGATCCGCGTGGATGCCTTTCCCGGCGTGACGTTCAAAGGCAAGGTCGACCACGTCTCGCCTGCCAGCGGATCTCAGTTCGCGCTGCTCCCGCCCGATAATGCGACCGGCAACTTCACCAAGATCGTACAGCGCGTGCCCGTGAAGATCGTGCTCGATGGCGGGCAACGGACCGTCGAGCGGTTGCGCCCGGGGCTGTCGGTGATTGCGACCATCCGCACCAACGGGACCGGCCAGTGACGGAGGGCGCAGTGATCGTGTCGGATACCAAGACCGCTCCTCCCGCCGCGCCCGCCGCCGCCCCGGCCGCCGCCACGGCACGCAAGACCAACCCGTACATCGGGATTCTCGGCGTTTTTCTGGGCGCCGGCGCCGCAACCCTCAACTCGCGGCTGATCAGCGTCGGGTTACCGGACATCCGCGGCGCGGCGGGATTCGGCTTCGACGAGGGCTCGTGGATCCC
>DATIWI010000017.1:0-31111 GCA_035519475.1 Opitutaceae bacterium | reverse complement strand
GCGCGGATGGCTTTCGCGCGGACATGGCGAGCGCGCTGGTCAAGGGCGGCGACCCGCGCCAGGCCACCAAGGGTTTCTGGCGGGAGGTCCGGCAGATTCTCGCCAAGGACTATCCGGAGGCCTTCACCGTCGCCGAATGGTCGGGCCCGAAGGATGCCCTCGACGGCGCGTTCCACGCGTGTTTCTACCACTGGGCGGCGGGCTTCGACGACCTCTACCAGAAGGAAAGCTGGCGCATCGGCAACGGCATGTCCGAGGGCCACAGCTTCTTCGATCGCGCGGGCCGGGGCGACATCACCCGCTTCCTGGGGGAGTATCTGGACGACCTGCAGGCGACGCGGTCCCTGGGCTACATCAGCCTCCCACTCGGCAACCACGATCTGGCCCGGATCAACAACCGGCGCACGGTCGACGAACTCGAAATGATCGCGGCGTTCGGCCTGACGATGCCGGGAGTCCCGTTCCTTTATTACGGAAATGAGATCGGCATGCGTCAGCTCGACGGCCTGCCGCAGATCGAGGGCGCCTACAAACCCCGCGCCGGCGCGCGCACCCCGATGCAATGGGCCGCGGGCCGCAATCTCGGATTCTCGCCGGCCGACCCCGGCCGCCTGTACCTGCCCGTGGATTCGGCGCCGGACGCGCCCAACGTTGCGGAGGAGGAGCCGGATCCGGATTCGCTGCTGAACCGGGTGCGGCGCCTCATCCGCCTCAAGCACACCGAATCGGCGCTGGCAGCTTACGCTGAATTCGTGCCGCTCTACGCGCGCGAGAACGCCTGCCCCTTCGTCTATGCGCGCGCCAGCGGCGACGACATCCTGCTGGTGATCTTCAACCCGGCGGCCGGCGCTGCCTCCGCGGAATTCCCCTTTCCCTCCGCCCACCGGGAGCTGACGCTGCTGGCGGGGAGACCGGTCGGCATTGCAGACACGCCCAACGGACTCAAGCTCGCCGTTCCCGGCGTCACCTACGCGATCTATCGGGTTGTGAAATGAGCAGGGATCGGTTGGATCCTTCTGCCATTCAACGATGCGGCGCCCGCGCCGCTTCGCGGCTGCTTCTCTCAGCTTCTTCATCCATGAAAGCACCCCTGCTCGCGTTTGCCGGCGCCCTCGCCGCCGGCGTCCTTTCGGCCGAACCCGCCCCGGCGCCCTATCGCGATCCGTCCCGGACGATCGACCAGCGAATCGACGACCTGCTGGGCCGCATGACGCTGGAGGAAAAGGTGGCGCAGCTGCAGGGTCGATTCTCAGACGATCCGAAGGCGTGGGATGACCAGGGGAATTTCGTCGGCGGGCGGGATGCCGCGCTTCTCTATCACGGCGCTGGCGCCTATTTCGCCACCGGCGGTCTGCCGTTGCCGCAATTGTTCCAGTTGCCCCCGCGCGAATGGGCGCGCCGTGTGAACGCCCTGCAGAAGTACATGGCGGAGAAATCGCGTCTGGGTATTCCGCTCTTCTTCTTCGGCGAGGCCGTCCACGGCTTCATGGGCGCCGGCGCCACCAGCTTCCCCCAAGCCATCGCCTTGGGCAGCACGTGGGATCCACCCTTGCTGGAGGAAGTGTTCACCGCCGCGGCCATGGAAGCGAGCGTTCGCGGCACGCGTCTGGTGTTGTCGCCCGTCCTGGACCTGGCGCGGGACCCCCGGTGGGGACGGACGGAGGAATGCTACGGCGAGGATCCCTACCTGGTCGCGCAAATGGGCAAGGCTGCCATCTTCGGCTTGCAGGGCCGGGGCCCCGTAATCGACCGGAACCACGTGGCGGTCACGTTGAAGCATTTCGCCGGCCACGGGCAGCCGGAGGGCGGCCGCAACATCGCCCCCGTCAGCTTCCCGGAGCGCGAATTCCGCGAGACGCACCTTTACCCCTTCGAGGTCGCCGTCAGGCAGGCGCGCGCCCGCGCGATCATGGCGTCCTACAACGATTGGGACGGTGTGCCCAATCACGTGAATCGCCGGCTGCTCACGGAGATCCTGCGGGGTGATTGGGGATTCGACGGGTTCGTGATGAGCGACGGCGGCGGCCTCGACGTTTTGTATGAACAGCATCACGTGGCCGCCGGCCCGGACGACGCCGGCCTCCTCGCGCTCGACGCGGGCCTCGACTACGACCTGCACAGCAAGGGCGCCTTCCTCCGCCTGGCGGAAGCGGTCCGCACCGGCAAGACCGCGGAAGCCACCATCGACCGGGCCGTGCGCGGCGTCCTGCGGGTCAAATTCGTCTGCGGCCTGTTCGAGGATCCCTACGCCCGCATCGACGAAGTCGACAGGATCAACAACCGCCCGGAGCACAGAGCGCTGGCGCGGCGGGCGGCCCAGGAAGCCATGGTGCTGCTGAAAAACGACGGCCACGTGCTGCCGTTTGATCCCGCCCGCCTCAAGACCCTGGCGGTCATCGGGCCCAATGCGGCGGACATCCACCTCGGCGGTTACTCCGCGGTCCCGATGCAGGGCATCAGCGTCCTGGCGGGGATCAAGGAATTCGCGGGCAACACCTTCGCCGTTCGCTACGCGGAGGGCTGCAAGCTCACGCTCAACCGGGAGTGCGACTGGCGGGTGAACGAGAATCCGATCCTGAGCGATCCCGCGGACGACCGGAAGCAGATCGCCGAGGCGGTGCAGGTGGCGCAGCAGAGCGACGCGGTGGTGCTCGTGCTCGGTGAGAACGAGCTGCTCTGCCGGGAGGCCTGGGGCGACAACCACCTCGGCGACAGCGCCAGCCTCGATCTCGTGGGGCGGCAGGACGAGCTGGCCCAGGCGATTCTTGCCACCGGGAAACCGGTGGCCGTCCTCCTTCTCAATGGCCGGCCGCTCTCCGTAAACTTTCTCCAGCAGCAGGCACCCGCGCTCATCGAATGCTGGTATCTCGGACAGGAAACGGGGCGCGCCGTGGCCGACGTGTTGTTCGGGCAGGTCAACCCCAGCGGCAAGCTGACCGTCACTGTCCCGCGCTCGGTGGGGCAGCTTCCCTGTTACTACGACCACAAACCCTCGCGCTTCCGTGAGTACGTCGCGACCGACTCGCGACCCCTGTTCCCGTTCGGCTTCGGCCTGAGCTACACCACTTTCGCCTGCGCGAATCTCCGGGTTTCCCCGGCCGAGATTCCGCCCGGCGGTTCCGCCCAGGTCGCCGTCGATCTGACCAACACCGGGACGCGCGCCGGAACCGAGGTCGTCCAACTTTACCTCCACGACCTCGTCAGCCTGCCGACCCGGCCGGTCATGGAGCTCAAGGACTTCACACGAGTGACCCTCGAGCCCGGGAAGACCACCACGGTGACCTTCGCGCTCACGCCCGAAAAGCTGGCCGCGCTCGGGCTGGACATGAAGCCCGTCGTTCAGCCAGGTGATTTCGAAGTGATGGTGGGCGGCTCCTCGGTCGATTACCAGAAGGGTACGCTCACGGTTCGGTGATCCCTGCGGCGGACGCGGCCGGTTCGGCAGGCTCACGGCAGGCGGTCCGCCGTCCCTTCACTGCCGGCAAACTTGGAGAGCCCCTTGGGGAGTCTCGAGGGTTCGAGCCTCCGTTGCGTCGAAGCCGGATTGCGTTCATCGTTCCGCCATGCCCGACCTCACCCGCCGCTCGTTTCTGGCCACCTCGGCGGCCGCCGGCGCCGCCGTCGCCCTCGGCGAATACGCCTTGCGCCCCGCCCGGGCGGCGCCGTCTCCCGGCGCCCCGGCCGACAGCCTTCCGCCCGCCCCCTCGTGGGTCGACCGGCCCATGCGCTGGGCCCAGCTCACCCTCGTCGAGAACGACCCGGGCACGTTCGACCCGCAGTTCTGGTTTGACTACTTCCGCCGGGTCCACGCGGACGCCGTCTGCCTCAGCGCCGGCGGTTGCGTCGCGTACTATCCGACCGCGGTGCCCTTTCATCACCGGAGTGCGTGGCTGGGCAACAGCGACGTCTTTGGCGACCTCGTCGCCGGCTGTCGCAAGCTGGGGATGGTCGTCATCGCGCGGACCGACCCGCACGCCACCTACGACGACGCCCAGGCGGCGCACCCCGACTGGATTGCGGTGACAGCCGACGGGAAGCCCCGCCGCCACTGGGCTTCGCCGGAAATGTGGGTCACCTGTGGCCTCGGTCCCTACAATTTCGAGTTCATGACGGCGGTCCACGAGGAGATCATGTCGCGCTACCGCGTGGATGGCATCTTCATCAACCGGTGGGACGGTTCCGGCCCGTGCTACTGCGAGCATTGCCGCGCGAACTTCAAGGCCGCCACCGGTCAGGAGCTGCCGCTCGCCGGGGATCCGCTGGGGACCGCCGGGCGCGCCTACCGGCAGTGGCGCGAGGATCGGCTGTTCGCCCTGTGGCGGCGTTGGGACGCCACCGTGCGCGCGGTCAATCCCGATTCGTGCATCATCCCCAACACCGGCGGCGGCGCGACCAGTTCGCTGGACATGCGACGCGTCGGCGACCTCGCCCCCACGCTGATGGCGGACCGCCAGGCTCGCCGCGGCCTTGTGCCGCCATGGGCCAACGGCAAGAGCGCGAAGGAATACCGGGCGGCGCTGGGGCGGAAACCGGTCGTCGGCATCTTCAGCGTCGGTTTCGAGGAGGTCTACCGCTGGAAGGATTCCGTGCAGAACCCGGCGGAATTCCGCCTGTGGGTGGCCGACGGCCTCGCCAACGGCATGCGGCCGTGGTTCACCAAATTTGCGGGCAGCATCAACGACCCGCGCTGGCTCAAGCCGGTGGAGGAGATCTATGCGTGGTGCCATGGGGCGGAACGCTACCTGCGCAACGAGCGCCCGCTGGCCCGGGTCGGCCTGGTCTATTCGCAGCAGACTGCGTGGTATCAGCCCGCGGATCACGGCGCGCGCGACAGCCTCGAGGGCGCGGAGCTGGGCTGGTACCAGGCGCTGATCGAGGCCCGGGTGCCCTTCGAGATGGTGCACGACCGGCTGCTCGACGCCGCGCACCTCGCTCCCTTCCAAACGCTCATCCTGCCCAACCTTGTCGCGCTTTCCGATGCCCAGTGCGACCAGCTCCGCCAGTTCGTGGCGCGAGGCGGCGGCCTCGTGGCCACCTACGAAACATCGCTCCACGACGAAACCGGCAATCCGCGCAGCGATTTCGGCCTGGCGGACCTTTTCGGCGTGAGCTCGCAGCGCCGTGGGGAAGGTCCGATGCGCAACGCCTACCTGTCCGTCGAGCACGCCTCCTGCCCGGGGCACCCGCTTCTTGCCGGGCTCGAGGATGCCCCGCGCATCATCCATGGCGTCTGGCGCACCGAGGTGGTCCCGGCCGTGCGCTTCGACCCTCCACCGCTCACCCTGGTCCCTTCCTATCCGGACCTGCCCATGGAAAAGGTCTATCCGCGCCAGCCGCGAACGAATGTCCCGCAGGTCTTCCTGCGCGACCTGCCCGCGGCGGGCCGCGTCATCTACTTCCCCTGGGACATCGACCGCACCTTTTGGGAGGTGCTCAGCGTCGATCACGGCAAGCTCCTGCGCAACGCGGTGGCCTGGGCAACCAACGAGCCCCCCATCGTGATGGTGGAAGGACCGGGGGTGCTCGACGTGACGCTTTGGCGGCAGCGGAGCTCCCTTACCGTGCATCTCGTCAACCTGACGAATCCGATGATGATGAAGGGCCCGGTCCGCGAGATCCTGCCCGTGGGGGCGCAACGCGTGCACGTGCGGCTGCCCGACGGCCTGACGGCGCGGGGCGTGCACCTGCTGGTGGCGGCCACGACGCCGAAATTCCAGCAGCAGGGTCAGTGGCTGGACGTGACCGTCCCGTCGGTCGCCATGCATGAAGTCGTGGCGATCGACGTGTGAGGCCGGCCGCTGCTTCGCCGTAGCGCCGGTCTCAGACCGGCGCCGCCTCCATCCGCCCTACGGCAGCCACGGGAACCGCTTTGCGTCGGGCGGGCGTTTCTCGCGCTGCGCGCGGTGAAACTCCTGCGCCTCCTCCGTCATGTAGTAGAGCAGCGTGGCGTTGCCCGCGAACTCCTGGAGGCCGGCCTGACCGTCGACATCGGCGCTGAACGCGCTCTTGAGGCAGCGGATTGCGAGCGGGCTGTGCCCCAGGATCTCGCGCGCCCACTTCACGCCCGCCGCCTCAAGTCGCTTGACGGGCACGACGGCGTTGACGAGCCCCATGGCCAGCGCCTGCGCCGCGTTGTACTGCCGGCAGAGGTACCACATCTCCCGCGCCTTCTTGTGCCCGACGATGCGGGCCAGGTAACCGGCGCCGAAGCCGCCGTCGAAACTCCCCATTTTCGGACCGATCTGCCCGAAGATCGCGTTGTCCGCGGCGATGGTGAGGTCGCAGACGACGTGGAGCACGTGGCCGCCGCCGATCGCGTAGCCGGCCACCAGCGCGATGACCACCTTGGGCATGGACCGAATGAGCTTCTGCAGATCGAGAACGTTGAGGCGCGGCACCCCGCCCTCGTCGACGTAGCCGGCCCGACCCCGCACGCTTTGGTCGCCGCCGGCACAAAACGCGTACTTGCCGTCCGTATGCGGCCCTGCGCCGGTGAGCAATACCACGCCGATCCGCGGGTCCTCCCGGGCGTCCGCGAAGGCCTCGTGCAGTTCGAACACGGTGCGCGGACGGAACGCGTTGCGCTTCTCCGGACGGTTGATCGTGATCTTCGCGATCCCTTCGGCTTTGTGGTAAAGAATGTCCTGGTAGGTCTTGGCCGGCTGCCACGAGATGCTCATGCCGCCAAGCATGGGATTTTGCGGCGGATTGTCGAATGGTTCGCGGCGCGCCGGCGCCGGCCCGGGACTGGCGGCGCGCTTGGCCGCCGCCCGCCGCCAGAAACTGCTTGGACCCCGGTCCACGATCAACGAGGATGCCCCGCTCATGAGTTCGCCGGGACCAGCAGGCCCGACCCGCACGACGCAGCTCGCGCTGGGCGTGGGCGCCCTGGGCGTTGTCTTCGGCGACATCGGCACGAGCCCGCTCTATGCCTTCCGCGAGTGCCTGGTCCGGCTGGCGGCCTATGACCTGACTGAAGGCGTCCTGGGCGCGGTCTCGTTGATCTTCTGGGCGCTCTGCTTCGAGGTCTGTCTCAAATACCTCAGCTTCGTCATCCGGGCGGACAACCGCGGCGAGGGCGGCATCTTCGCCCTGCTCGCGCTCAGCAACGTGGAGCGCCGCGCCCCGGGGCCGCGCACGATCGGCTCCTTCACCCTCGTGATCATGTTCGGCGCGGCGTTGCTTTACGGCGACGGCGTCATCACGCCAGCCATCTCCGTGCTCAGCGCCGCCGAGGGCTTGAAGAGCTTTGATCCCGGTTTTCAGCAGAAGTACGTCACCTTCATCGCCTGCCTGATCCTGGCCGGGCTGTTCTGGTTTCAGCACAAGGGCACGAAGACCATCGGCGGCGTGTTTGGCCCGGTCATGCTCCTCTGGTTTGCGGCCATCGGCGCGCTGGGCCTCTGGCAGGTCGTGCAATTCCCGGCCATCCTGGCCGCGCTCAATCCCCTGCACGGGATCCGGCTGCTGGTCCACCATCCCGGCGTGGCCATGGCGTTGCTCGGCGCCGTCATCCTGGCGATCACCGGGGCCGAGGCGCTCTATGCCGACCTGGGCCATTTCGGCCGCGTGCATATCACCCGGGCGTGGTACCTCGTCGTCTTCCCGGGCTTGACCTTGTCCTATCTCGGCCAGGGGGCCTACGCGCTCACCCATCCCGTGGGCGACCTCAATCCGTTTTTCGCCCTCGCGCCCGCCGGCGCCGCGCGGCTGGTGCTCGTCGGCCTCTCGATCTTGGCCACGGTCATCGCGAGCCAGGCGTTGATCTCGGGAACATATTCGCTCACGCGCCAGGCGATCCAGCTCGGCTATTTCCCGCGCCTGAAGATCACCCACACCAACCCCGAGCAGATGGGGCAGATCTACCTGCCGCTGGTCAACGCCGCCCTGGCCATCTGCACGATCTGGGTCGTGCTCGGCTTCGGCTCCAGCGACCGCCTCGCCGCTGCCTATGGCGTGGCGGTGACCGGCACCATGGCGGTGACGAGCGTGGCCTTCTACCGGGTCACGCGCCTGCAATGGGGCTGGTCGCGCCTGGGCGCCGGCACCCTGTGCGGCCTCTTTCTTCTGGTCGAGACGGCGTTCCTTTTCGCCAACCTGCACAAATTCGCCGACGGTGGCTGGCTCCCCATCGTCATTGCCCTGGGGCTGCTGGCCATCATGCACACCTGGAAAAGCGGGCGCTCCGAGATCCAGGACAAGGTCTACAGCGGCGCGATCAACGAGCTGCAGCTGGCCGAGATCGCCAAGAGCAAGTCCATTGTGCGCGTGCCCGGCAGCGCCGTGTTCATGGCCGCCTCGCCCCGCGGCGTGCCGCTTGCGCTCCTCCACCATCTCAAGTCCAACAAATGCCTCCAGCAGACCACCGTCCTCCTCACGATCGATTTTGAGGAGATTCCGCAGGTGCCGCCCGAGGAACGCCTGATTCTGACCAACGAAGGCGAAGGCGTCTGGCGGGCCGTTTGCTACTACGGCTACATGGAGTCGCCCGATGTCGGCGCGCTCTGCGAGGAACTCAAGGCCCGCGGCGTGCCGCTCCAACCGGCGGAGACCACCTTCTACTTCAACCGGGAAATGATCGTCACCGGCGGCAATGCGCGCATGTGGGAGTGGCAGAAAAAGCTGTATTCCTTTCTCAGCCGCAACGCCCGCCCGGTGAAGGACTATTACCGGGTCATGCCGACGCAGGTGATCGAAATCGGCCTGCCCGTCCAGCTCTGAGGCGGAGACGGCGGCGGACGCGCGGGTCCGCCCTCCACCGGACCTGGAACTGGCGGGCCCGGCGCCGTCGTCGCTCCAACTCCTTGCTCGACTCGCAGGCGCGCCGTTGCTGGCATCGGCGCTGTCCGTTCCTTTCATGGATCTGCTGAAGCACCGCTTCCTCCGGTTCTTTCCGCCCGAGCAGGCGAAGAGGCTGGCGAAGAACGCGCGCCGCGTGACCTTTCCCGCCGGCAAGGTCATCTTCGAGGAGAATGACGCGCCGGGTGCCGTCTATCTGGTGTTGGCGGGCCGGGTGGAGATCCTGAAACATTCGAGCGGCGAACATTACCACACCCTCGCCTGCGCCGGGCCGAATGACTACTTCGGCGAACTCGGCTGCCTTGACGGCAGCGGGCGCAGCGCCCGCGCCCTGGCGCAGACCGAGGTCAAGGCGGCCCTGCTGCCCCGCTGGATCTTCCTCGACGTGCTCAGCCGCTGCCCGTGGGAAACCACGATGGGCCTATTCATGCACGTGATCGGCAATCTGCGCGAAACCGACGCGCATTTCGTGCGCGAACTCATCCGCAAGGAGAAGATCACGCTCATCGGCGAAATGGCGAACAGCATCCTGCATGATTTCCGCAGCCCCGTGACGTCCATCCAGCTCGCGGCCGGCTCCGTTATCAAGCATCACGATGATGCCATTACCCGCCAGGCTTGCGACACGATCAGCCGGCAGTTGCGGCGGATGAGCTCCATGCTCGAAGAGGTGCTCGAATACGCGCGCGGCGAAACCCACCTGGATCGGAGCCCCGCGCCGCTGCACGAGCTCTTTGCCAGCCTCATCTCCCTCAACGCGGACGCGCTGCGCGAGACCGGCATCACCGTGCGGGTGCGCGCGACCAATCTGATCGTGGTGCTCGACCACAACCGCATGTTCCGCGTGTTGCAGAACCTACTCACCAACGCGGTCGAAGCAATCGGCCCCGGGAAGCAGGGCGTCATCACCCTCTCCGCGCGGCGGCTCAAGGGCGCGTGCGAGATCTCGGTGCGGGACAACGGGCCGGGCCTCCCCAAATTGATCTGGGGGACGCTCTTCCAGCCCTTCACCACCTATGGCAAGCGCGGCGGCACCGGCCTCGGGCTGGCGATTGCCAAGGGCATCGTCGATGCGCACGGCGGCAAGATCACGTTCCGCTCGAAGAAGGGCGCGGGGACCGTCTTCCGCATCCGCCTGCCGCTGCCCGCGTGAAGCCCGGGGCCGATTGGCGGCTGCGCCCGATGACCCTCGCCGACTACGGCGAGGTCTTCGCGCTCTGGCGTGCCTCCGAGGGCATTGGCCTGAGTGCGGCCGACGAACCCGCGGGCATCGGCGCCTACCTCGAGCGCAATCCCGGCATGAGCTTCGTGGCGGAGGCCGGGGGGCGCGTCGTCGGCGCCGTGCTCGGCGGCCACGACGGTCGCCGCGGCTACCTCCACCATCTGGCGGTGATGCCGGCATGGCGCCACCGCGGCATCGGCCGCGCGCTGGTGGACGCGTCCCTCGCGCGGCTCAAGGCCGCGGGCCTGCAGAAGTGCAATCTTTTCCTCTACCGCGGCAACGCCGCCGGCCGGGTCTTTTGGGAAAAGCACCGCTGGGCCGCGCGCGAGGATTTGGTGCTCGTGCAGAAACCGCTGGCGTGACCCCTGCCCGGGGTCCAGGCGCGGGATGAACCCGCCTCCGCATTTTCAGGCGGCCTGGCGTCGTCGGAGCAGCCGCGTTGCGTCGCGTTCTCTCCGCACCGCAAAAGGCCCGATTTGCGTCTGCCTCGCTTGCGCTTGCGACGGTCTGCCATATCATCGCGAGCTTCCACCCGCCGCCCGAAGAGATCGGGCCGCGGATTTGAATACCCCGACCCATGAACCCCGCCCCCGCATTGTCCTCGATCGAAGTTCGCCACCAGACGCCCGTTCGTTCCAACCCCGCGCGCCTGCTCTATCCGTCCGCGGCTCTGCTCCTGTTCGTGCTCATGCTCCTCGGCTTCCAGCAGTTCTACCTGCACGGAAAAGGATATCCCAGCCATCCGCTGGCCCCGCCCGTCAAGCTGCTGATCATCGCGCACGGCGTAGCCATGACCGGCTGGGTGCTCCTCTTCCTGGTGCAACCCCTGTTGATCGTGAGCGGCAACCGGCGCGTGCACATGGCGCTCGGCCGGATCGGCGCCGTCCTCGCGGCCTGCATCGTCGTGTTGGGACTGCGGCTGCCCATCCAGACCACGCGCTTCGAGCCTGACGTCATGCTCTGGGGCCTGGACCGCCGACATTTCATGGCCATCCCGATGATCAGCATCCTGCTCTTCGGCGCTTTCGTCGCCGTCGGGGTTTGGCAGCGTCGCCGGCCGGAGATCCACCGTCCCATGATGCTGCTGGCGACGCTGAGCATCATCGCCGCGGCCACCGACCGGATCACCGGTCTTCCGGATCTGTTTGCCGCAAGCATGGGGGGCCGGCTGTTCGGTCCATTCTTTCCGGCGCTCGTCGTCGGCGCAGTATTCCTCGCGGTCAAATCGGTCCTGACCCGATCATACGACCGTTGGTTTGCCGCGGGCTACGCCGTGCTCGTCGTAGCATGGGCATGCATCATGAAGCTGGCAGCCAGCCAGCCGTGGGAACAGTTCGCCGCCTTCCTCGTCCGGTGACCGGCTGACGGCGGGTGAGCGCCGGCCGGCGCCGGGAGCATTCCGGCGCGTGTCGCGGCGGCCGCTTGCCGTCTGCGCGGAGATTTCGCAGAGTGCCGGGAGCAATCTCCACCATGGCCCATCTCACCGGCGATCAGCTTCCGGCCGCGCGGCCGCATCGGCCTTGGGTCGGTCTTGCGTGCGCTGGCGCGATGGTGGCGGCCGGCTGGTTCGCCTGTGCGCCCGCGCTCCGCGGCGACTGGGTGTGGGACGACACCATCGAGGTGGTGGAGAATCCTCTGCTGCGCGATGGGCCGGGCCTCTGGAACATCTGGTTCAACCCGCATGGACTTTTTGACTACTACCCGGTCAAGTCCTCCGTCCAATGGCTGCAATGGCAACTGTGGGGCACGAACCCTTTCGGCTACCACCTCACGAGCCTCGGCCTGCATCTGGCCGGCGCCCTGCTCTTCTGGCGCGTGCTCCGCAAGCTCGGCGTGCGCTGGGCCTGGCTGGGCGGGCTGCTCTTCGCCGTCCATCCGCTCACCGTCGAATCGGTTGCCTGGGTCTCCGAGCTAAAGAACACGCTGGCGCTGCCGCCGCTCCTGGCGGCATTCAGCTGCTACCTCGAATACGACGCGCGGCAGCGGACCCGCGACCTGGTGGGCGCCGCGCTGCTCTTCCTCATCGCCATGCTCTGCAAGACCTCGGCGGTGATGTTCCCCGTCACCCTCCTGCTGTACGCGTGGTGGAAACGCGGCCGGATTGGCCTCGCCGACTGGAAGGCCAGCGCCCCGTTTTTCGCGATTTCGCTCGTCCTCGGGTTGGTCACCGTGTGGTTCCAGCACCACCGGGCGTTCGGCACGGCCGCGGCTGAACTCGACGCGCTGGGCGGAGTTTGGTCGCGCCTGGCGGTGGCGGGCCCGGCGCTGTTCTTCTATTTTGCGCGGAGCGTCCTACCGGTGAACCTGGCGCCGATCTATCCCCAGTGGCCGGTCGCGCCACCCACGGCGGTGCAATTCCTGCCGTGGGCCGGTCTGGCGGTCGCCCTGCTCTGGTGTTGGCGCTGCCGCGGCACGTGGGGACGCCATGCCCTTTTCGGGTGCGGCTGGTTCGTCCTGCACCTCGCGCCATTTCTGGGCTTCACGACCATGGCGCTCCACCGCTTCACCTGGGTCAGCGACCATCTGGTCTATGTGCCGCTGCTCGGCCTGGTCGGCTTGGCCGCGGCGGCAGCCGGGACGGCATGGGGTCATAACGGTCCCGCCCCGCGCTGCTGGGCCGTTGGCGCGGCGCTGGCGCTGGGCGCCGGCCTTGCGTGGTCGAGCCACCTTTACGCCGCTACCTTTCGCAACGAAGAGACGCTCTGGACCTGCACCGTCCGGCGCAATCCGCTGGCTTGGTATGCCCACTACAACCTCGGGCAGGTGCTCTTCAAGCAGCGCCGGTTGCACGAAGCGATTCTCCACTTCCGACGGGCTGCCGAAATCCGGCCGAATTTCGCCGACGCCCAGTGCAGCCTCGGCATTGCGCTGCTCTACGCCGATCGATCCGCGGAAGCCATCCAGCACCTGGAGGCGGCGCTGCGCGCGCGGCCCGACCTGGCCGAAGCGCACGGCGCCTTGGCGAATGTCCTCGCCGCGGGCGGGCGCCTCGACGAGGCACAGGCGCATTACGCCGCGGCCGCCCGCTCGAAACCCACCGACGCGGACCTTCAGTTCAACTGGGGCAATGCCTTGCTGCAGGCCGGACGGTCCGCCGAGGCGGCGGACCACCTGCGCGAGGCCGTGCGCCTCAATCCCGCCGACGCCCAGGCCCGGGCCGCGTTGGACGAGGCCCTGCGCCGGCGATAGCCAGGAACTGGCGGCGACCCTGCCCTCGCCCAATCGGCTACGGCGGGCAGGCAAGGTCGCGCCCGACGCGGCATTCCATTGCGTGGGTCCCGAACTCGCTCGTGGCCCGCACGACCGACCGCACATCAACCATCAGCCCACCCGGTCGCACCGCGCACCGGGCAAGCCGCACACGAACGACGCGCCTCACCGCCCTACCCCGCCAGCGCCGCCTCGGCCGCCTGGGCCGCGGCGGCGAACAACTCACGTCGCGTCGCGGCGTCGCGCTTTCGATCCGCCCGCACTTCCAGCACGCGTAGTCCCTTGGAGGGCAGCACGGACACCAGCTCCGAAAGATGCCTCCAATCGCGCACGAGCACGTGCTCCGCGCCGAAGGCGGCGCAAAGCCGCGTGAAATCGACCTCCTGCGGCGTGGCAAAGAACTCCTCGAAGGGAGGATCGAACTCCGCGACCGGCAGCATCTCGAAGATCCCGCCGCCGCGGTTGTTGATCAGCACCACGGTCAGGCTGCCGCGCAGCTTCGGCCGCAGCAAAAAGCCGTTCGTGTCGTGGAGCAGCGCGAGATCGCCGCTCAGGAGCACCGCCGGCCGGTTGCCATGCGCCACGCCGCAGGCCGAAGAGAGCGTGCCGTCAATGCCGTTGGCGCCGCGATTGAAATATAATCGGTGATGGCGGTCGCCGGCTTCCCAGAAGAATTCGACGTCGCGGACGGGCATGCTGCTGGCGACAAATACAGGAGTATCCACCGGAAGCTGCCGCGGGAGCAAGCGGCTCACCTTCCCTTCAAACATTGGCTCCAGGGTCGAAAGTCGGGCGTCGAGGGCGTGGCCGGCTGCTTGGTCAGCGCGCAGCCACGCCTGCGCGTAGTCGCCCGCCCCGCCGGCCTCGGCCGCCGGCGCTAGCGCGCCTGCCAAGGTTTCGACGCTGCCGCGCAGGGGCCGCGTGTGCCCGTGCAACGCATCGCGGTTCTGCGCATCGTCGGAGAGCAGCCACATCTCGGCCCCCGCGGCCTGCAGAAACTGGCGGAGCTGCCTGCTCGTCGGCCACGCGCCGAGGCCGAGGACCGCCTCAGGTTTGAGCCGTTCCGCCAGCGCCGGCGAGCGGAGCACGCCGTTGTAGTTGACGACGAGCAATGGATTGGCCGCGGCGAAATGGCGGACCGGCGAAATTCCGTCGGCCAGCACGGGCCAGCCGAGGGCCGCGGACAAACGGCCCACCGCCGCGCAATACGCCGCCGGGTCGGCCGGCTGGGCCGGGCCGGCAACGATCACGCCGCGCCGGCCGCGGAGACCGTCCGGCAGCGCCGGACTCAAGTCGGCGCCGCTCTGGGCTGCCGCCGATTCCAGGTGGGCGAAGAACCTTTCGCCCTCGACCACCGGCTGGAGCGCCTCGGCCAGACCATCCTCCACCGGCGGCAACGGATCGCGGAAGGGCGCGTTGAGGTGCACCGGACCCGTCCACGGGAACCGGGTGCGCCCGGCGGCGTGCATCACGGTTTGGCGGACGTAGCGCAACAGTTCGAGCTTTGCCTCCGGCACGGCCAGCTCGTGATAGAAATTCACGTGGCTGCCATAGAGCTTTTGCTGGTCGATAGTCTGCCCCGAAGCGCAGGCGCGCATCTCCGGCGGACGGTCGGCGGTGAAGATGAGCAGCGGCACGCCGCTTTCCTGCGCCTCAATCACCGCCGGCAGAAAGTTCGCCGCCGCCGTGCCCGACGTGCAGACCAACACCGTCGGGCGCCGGTGCTGCCGCGCCAGCCCCAGGGCGAAGAACGCCGCCGAGCGCTCATCCAGCACCGGGATGGCCTCGAACTGCGGATGCCGCGCGAACGCGAACGTGAGCGGCGCGCAACGCGAGCCGGGCGAGACGACGGCGTGGCGCAGCCCGAGCCGCGCAAGCGTCTCGGCGATCACGCTGCACCAGAGCGCGTTCGTGTTGCGGAAGTCGAGCGTCGGGGCGGCCATGGTTCCAACCACTGATTCACACTGAGGGATCCCGCGGAAGCAATCAGGGAGTTCGTGGCGGCGCAGGCCGCGCCCTCCACAATTGCGTGCCCTGGAGGGCGGGTGTATAACGATGCCCATGGCGAACCCGCCGCCGCCGTCAACGTTTCCCAGTTATCTCGCACTGGCCCGCTCGGGCGAACTCCGGCGCCGGGCTGCCGCGGCGGTGGCGACCCTGGCGAACTGCCGCTGCTGTCCCCGCGCTTGCGGGGCCGACCGCCTGCGCGGGAAAGCGGGCACGTGCCGCATCGGGCGCCAGGCGCGCGTCGCCAGCTTCGGGCCGCATCATGGCGAGGAGGATTGTCTGCGCGGCTGGCAAGGATCGGGCACGATCTTCTTTGCCGGGTGCAATCTGCACTGCGTCTTTTGCCAGAACTGGGACATCAGTCACGAGGACGCCGGTGCGATCGTCACGGCGGAGGGCCTCGCCGGCATCATGCTCACGCTGCAGGCCCGGGGCTGCCACAATCTCAACTGGGTGAGCCCGAGCCACGTCGTGCCCCAGGTGCTGGAGGCGCTCGCCCTGGCTGCCGAGCGGGGTCTGCGCCTTCCGATCGTGTACAACACCGGCGGCTACGATTCGGTCGACACCCTCCGGCTGCTCGAAGCCGTCGTCGACATCTACATGCCGGACTTCAAATTCTGGGACACGGAGATCGCCGCGCGACTGGCGCTGGCCGGCGACTACCCGGAACGAGCCCGGCAGGCGATCCGCGAGATGCACCGCCAGGTGGGGGCGCTGCAGCTCGACGGCGACGGTCTCGCCCGCCGCGGCGTGCTGGTGCGTCATCTCGTGATGCCCAATGAGCTTGCCGGTACCCGGGCCATCGCCCGCTGGCTCGCCGCGGAGCTTTCGCCCGACACCTATGTGAACCTGATGGATCAATATCATCCGGCGGGCGCGGTCGCGCCAGGCTCATCCGTCGCCGGCCTGGCCGACCTCCGCCGCCTCGTCACCCCGACGGAGTTCGCCCGAGCCAGGCGCGACGCGCAGGCGGGCGGCCTCTGGCGGTTCGACCGCCGGGGGCTCCGCACCGCGAACGATTCCTGAGAGCGGCGCAAAGCCAACGATCTTCGGCGGTCAGCCGCGATGAATCCTGGCTCCCGCCCGGCCCCTCCCCGCTGTCATCCGAGCAAGGCATCGCGCAGCGCCTGGAACTTCAGCTCGGTCTCGGCGAACTCCTTCTCCGGTTCCGAGCCGGCCACAATGCCGGCGCCGGCGTAGACCTGCGCCCGACAACCATCCACCAGCGCCGAGCGGATGCCGACCAGGAACTCGCCGCCGCCCTGGTGATCGATCCAGCCCACGGGACCGGCGTAGAGCCCGCGCGGGAAACCTTCCAACTCCCGGATGCGCGCGCCGGCGGCTTCGCGCGGCGAGCCGCCCACGGCCGGCGTCGGATGGAGCCGCGCGAGCACCTCCAGCAGCCGCACGCCGGGCGCCAGCACCGCGCGCACGGGCGTCTGCAGGTGCTGGACATTGGCCAGGCGCAACAGCGCGGGCTTGGCGGGAAAATCGGGCGTCACGCCCAGCGGCGCGAGCCGGCGGACGATCGACTCCAGCACCAACCGCTGCTCGCGCAGGTCCTTCTCGCCGTGCAGGAGCGCCCCGCCGAGGGCGGCGTCCTCGCTGGCAGTGCGGCCGCGCGGCGCCGAACCCGCCAGCGCCTCCGTCAGCAAGGTGCCGCCCTGCACCCGCAGCAGGCGTTCGGGGCTCGCGCCGATGAAACTCTGGCCCCGGCCGTTCGCGAACGAGAAGGCATAACAGTCAGGGAAACGCTGCCGCAGACCGTTCAGCACCTTCAGCGGATGGAGAGCGGCGGCGGCGGTGAGCTCGACGCACCGGGCCAGCACGATCTTGCTGAGCTCGCCCGCCGCGATCATCCCCACCGCGCGCGCCACGGCGCGTTGAAACGCGCCCGCGCCGCCGACCTCCGCCACGCGCACCGGGCCCGCGGCCGCGTTCGTCGCGCGCTCCGAAAAATCGGGCGCCGAATAATCGAACGCCCGGAACTTGCCGTGCGCCCGCCAGACCCGCTCCGCGAGCGCGTCCAGATCGGCGGCCGGCTCCACCACGAGATTGGCCACGGCCACCGTGCGCTCGGGCGTGCGCGACACCTGCCAGCGCGGCACGAACAGCCGCACGGCCGGGAACGGCTCGCCGGGCCCCACCTCGTCGAAAAACGCGAACGCGCCGAAGAAATGCGGCCCCGCGAACGGGCGCCCCACTTCGCCCACCGCCACGGTCCGCTCGAGCGTGTCATCGACAAATTCCTGGCAGGCACCGAACCGCCCCGGGCCCTGCGCGGTAAAGGTCAGCGCGGCCTCCGCCCCGGCGAGGGCCCAGCCCTGGGTCGGGCGCTCGGCATAGAAATGGAGTTCCGCGGGCTCGAAGATCGACTCGAGCACGGCGAGCGGATCGAGCGGCTCCACCTCGAGCGAGATGCTCACCAGCCGCGGGCGGCGGTCGCGCGCCGCCGCGGCCCGGCATTGCCCCAGAAATGCGCGCAGCGCCTCGGGCGTGGCCTGGGTCGACGGATCGAGCGGGAGGATGGTCATGGCGCAGCGGAGGGCCGGCGGTCCGTTCCTGCCCGGCAGGACCCGACCGCTGGGCGCCGGCTATCCGTTGCCCGGCTTCTCCGGCCGGGGAAACAGCATCAGGGCCGCCTGCACCGGCCGGCCTGTCAGGCGATCGCCCCACACCAGTTCATCGCTCCATTTCGGTGCGGGCGTGTGTCCGAGCGCGGCGTAGACCTTCTCGCGGGTGGCCGGCATCACGGGCGCGAGGAGCGTCACCCCCAGCCGCAGCGCCTCGGCCATCGTGGCCAGCGCGGTCCGCAGCGCCGCCTGATCCGCGGCGGCGGCTGATTTCGCCAGCTTCCAGGGCGCGCGGTGCTCCGCGTAGCGGTTGATCGCCTTGCAAAAGGTCAGCGTCCGGTCGAGCGCGGAGTGGAACTGGAATCCCTCGCAGAGCCGGATCGCCTCGTCGTGCGTGCGCTGCCAGAGCGCCTGCAATTCGCGTTCCGGCTCCTCCGCGGCGCCCGCGGCGGGCACCACGCCCCCGGCGTAGCGGCCCGTCATGTTCAGCGTCCGGTTGACGAGATTGCCGAGATCGTTGGCCAAATCGCTGTTGTAGCGGCTGAGGAACAGCTCGAGCGAAAACTCGCTGTCCTGGCCGACATTCATCTCGCGGACCAGGAAGTAACGAAAGGCGTCCACGCCGAAGCGGTCGATGAGGTCAAGCGGGTTCACGACCTCGCCCGTGCTCTTCGACATCTTCTGGCCGCCCCGGAGCAGCCACCAGCCGTGCACCAGCAGAGCCTGGGGCAGCTCAATGCCGGCGGCGTGCAGCATGATCGGCCAATAGACCGCATGCGGCGGCACCAGGATGTCCTTGCCGATCACGTGCCAGGTCGCCGGCCAGACGCCCGGCTGGTCCGCCACGGCCGAGTAGTAGTTCACCAGCGCGTCGAACCACACGTAGGTGACGTAGTTCTCGTCGAACGGCAGCGGGATGCCCCAGGCGAGCCGCTCGCGCGGGCGCGAGATGCACAGGTCGTTGAGCGGTTCCTTGAGGAATTCGAGCACCTGCTTCTGCCGGAAGCGGGGAAAGACGAAGCTCTCGTTCTCCGTGAGGAAGCGGACGAGCCAGTCCTGGTGCGAGCGCAGCTTGAAGAAATAGTTCGGCTCCACGATCTCCGTTACCTCGCCGTAGATCTCCGGCCAGGAGCCGTCGGGCAGGCGTTCCTTGTCCAGCAGAAACTGCTCCTGCCGGGTGCTGTAGAAGCCCCGGTATTCCGCCTGGTAGATCTCGCCCTGGTCGTGGAGCTTCTGCAGCATCTGCCGCACCACGCGCTTATGCCGCTCCTCGGTCGTGCGAATATAGTCGTCGTAGGACACGTTGAGGCGGTCATAGAGCGCGCGGAACTCCGCGCACATTTCCTCGACGAACTGCGGTGGCGCGATGCCCCGTTTCTGGGCGCTCTGCTGCACCTTTTGCCCGTGTTCATCGGCGCCGGTGAGAAAGTGCACGCGATCGCCCATCAGCCGCCGGAAACGGGCGATGACGTCCGTCAGCACCTTTTCATAGGCATGGCCGATGTGCGGCGAGCCGTTGACGTAGTCAATGGCGGTGGTGATGTAGAACGGCTTCATGGGAATGCGGGGGCACCCTAGCGGCGGAGAGGCAAATGTCGAAGGTTTTGACGCCGGGCCATTTCCGTCCAGTATCGGATCGTCCAGCCACCCGGCATGCATCCCCTCACCCGCCAGTTCAGTATCACGCTCATTCTGCTGTTGGTGTTTCTCACCGCGGCGGTGACCGCGCAGGCCTGGCTGCAGCGCGAGACCCGGCGCCTCCAGGCCGACACCGTCGCCGCCAAGCGCACGCAGTTCCTGCAGGCGCTCGAAGTCGCGCACCGGCCCCCCGCTACGTGGGACGACGCTCTCCGGCGCCAGCTCGGGGCGATGCTCGACGCTACGGTGGTCTCGGAGCACGCCGAGCCGGCTTCGCCGCCGGCGGCACTCGGATCGGGGCTCCTCGGTTTCGTCTATCAGTTTCCCGATGACCCGGCATTCCAGGCGCGGGTCACGTTTGCGGCGCCGGCGGCTAATCGCCTCGTGGTCCTGCACGAGCGGATGTTCGTCGCCGTCATCCTGCTGGGCCTGCTGCTGCTGGTGGTCTCGGTCGCGCTCGCCCTGCCCCGGCGCGCCGCCGGTGAAGGCGGCTCGCGCGCACCCTGGACCGCCGCGCGCGCGGAGATGGCCGGGTTGGAGCGCTACGCCCGGATTTCCGTCGAACGCGGCGAGGCCCTCGCGCGCGAGGCGGGCGCGCGGCAGCGCGCAGAGGAGGACCTGCAGCTCAGCCAGACGCTGCTGGGGCAGTCCCTGGAGGAACGGGTCCAACTCGGCCGGAACCTGCATGACAACATCTGCCAGACGCTCTACGCGGTCAGCCTGACCCTCGAGGGACTGCGCCCGAAGCTAGCGGGCGGCGGTGCCGCGGACCCGGGCGCGCGCGTCGACCAGTGTATTGCGGAGCTGCGGCGCCTGAATCGCGAAGTGCGCACCTATATTCAGGCACTCGAGCCCGACACGGTGCACCGCCAGCCGTTCCACGAGGCGCTCGAATTCATGCTCGCCGCCCAGCCCTTCCCCGAAGGCACCCGCCTCGTGCGGAACGTCGACGCCGAGGCCGCGGCGTCGATTGCCCCGGAGTGCGCCCCCGACGTGGTCAATATTCTCCGCGAAGCCATCAGCAACAGCCTCCGCCATGGCCGCGCGCGGACGATCACCGTCCACGCCCGCTGCGACGAGCGCACCGTGGTGCTGGCGGTGCAGGACGACGGCGCGGGTTTCGCTCCGGGGGGCGTGGGGCCCGGCGGCCACGGCCTCGGAAACATGGAGGCGCGGGCCGCGGCGCTCGGCGGCGCGGTCCAAGTGGTGTCGGCGCCAGGAAAAGGAACTCGCGTTTTGCTGACCCTGCCGGTTATTTCCGCCTCATGAGCGCCCCCGCCGCGCCGCCGATCCGGTTGCTGATTGTCGACGACAGCCCGCTGATTCGCGCCGGGCTCCGCGCCGTGCTCGAACCGCGCCCGGAAGTGGTCATTGTCGGCGAGGCGGGAACCGCGGCCGACGGCGTGGCGGCGGTCACCCAGCTCAAACCCGATGTGGTCCTGCTCGACCTGCGGCTGCCGGACCGGCCGGGCTTGGCCGCCTGTCGTGACATCCTCCACCGCCGGCCGGAGACACGGGTGCTCATCCTGACATCGGCGGCGGACGAGCGCCATGTCCGCGAAGCGATTGCCGTCGGCGCGCATGGTTATCTTCTCAAGGAGAACGACGGCGCCTCCCTCCTCACCGCCATCACGCGGGTGGCGGCGGGGCACTCGGTGCTCGATCCCTCACTGGCCGACCAGGTGCTCAACCTTATGAAGCGCGGCCCGGCGCCGGCGCCCGGCGATCGGCTCGCCCTCCTGTCGCCGCAGGAGCGGCGGGTGTTGGCGCTGCTGGCCGAGGGTCTGACGAACAAGGGTATCGGCGAACGCATCGGCCTGACCGAGAAGACCGTCAAGAATTACCTCAGCAATATCTTCGACAAGCTGCACCTGACCAACCGCGCGCAGGCGGCGGCACTCTACGCTCAGGAGACCAAGCCGCCGATCGGCTGAAGGTGATCGGGGGGGCGTACCGGGGAGGACCGGGAGGTGGTCCCTCCGGCCTGTCCGGCCTGAGGCACCCTCCGCCGATGGGGACCGGCCGCCATAGTTGGCGCGACGAGGCATCCTTGACCACGTCGCCGGTGACCGGGCATCGGCAATGTCGACCCAGCCGGCAGCGCGCCGCCCGCCACGTCGCGCCGGTCAGGGCCCAATGGCCCTAGGTCGGTAGGGCCCATTGTTCAGTCTTCCGCCTCTTCCGGCCGATATCCGGGAATGTTAAAGTGCTGGTGTAAACAGCCTCCTCCCGTGAGCACCCGTGGCCAGTCACTCCCCTGTCAATCCTCCGCCCTGCGGCTGGATCACGGCCCGGATGACGGGAATCCTTCCGAGGTTGAAACAGCAAAGGTGAACCCCATGGGCTTTCCGTCTTCTCCCAGTACCGCCAGGCCCGCCGCGCGCGGCCTGACATTGATCGAGATCGTGATAGCGCTCTCGATCCTGGCGCTCTCGCTCGGCGGCATCCTCGCGGCCCTGATCCAATCGCGCCGGCTCACCGAGGGCAGCGTCATTCAGAATTCCGCGATGACCGTCGTGCAGGGCTACGTCGAGCAGATCAAGAACATGGAGCTGAAAGACGTGGTCAACGCGATTAAGGATCCCGCCGCGGGTGGCGTGCCGGTTCTCGGGGCCTCCTTCAAGATTCCCACGCGTTTCAAGGAACCGCCCGCATCCGGCACCGACGACGGCGCGGATCCGCTGTGGACGACGCCAGGCGCCCCGCCCGACCTCGCCACGCTGACTCCCGGTGTCACGCCCAGCGGCGTTGTCGACAATCTGAAGGATTTTCCCGACGTGAGCGGTTCGACCGCCACGGCGCTGGCTTGGGCCACGCTTTGGCCGGACGCGCACACGTACCCGACGATTGATCCAAACGTCAGAACCTCGACGCCCTATCCGACCGACCTGCATCTCAACATCTGGGTCTGGGTGCAGGATCTCACCGCCACGACGCCGAATGCCACCTTGGTGTACGGCATCACCCTGATCTACACGTGGCAATACCAGGACGGGAACAAAACCAAGTACATCATGGGGACGGTCCGCACCATCCGTTCAGCCGTTCCCACCTTCTGAACATGCACACACGAAATCCCTGCACCGTGCGCCGCTCCCGCGGCTTCACCATGACGGAGCTGATGATCGCGGTGACCGTCCTGGGGCTGGCGATGGCCGGCGTGGTGACCTTCACCTATCAGGCGCTCAACACCTATGCCTACGATGGGGGCCGGCTGCTGGTGAATCATGACATGCGGAAGTTCACCGGCGACATGGCGACTGATGCGGTTTACTCCAACTACTTCCGGATCTATCCGAATTTCGCCACGCGCAGCAACACTGTGAGCGGAGTGACCACGGACGCCGCAGTCCGCGACGGCCAGTCAGGCGATTTTCTGGTGCTGGTCTTCACCGATCCCGCCACCGAGTTGAACAACGGGGCGGTCACGGTCAACGAGCTGATCGGCTATTACCGAGACCCGGCCGATCCGGCCCATCCGGACACGAGCATGGGGCCGGTGCGCCGGTTCGACGTCATGATCAGCCCGAGCGTGGCGATCGGCACCACCACCAACGCCGGCGCCACGCCGTACCCGATCTACACCATGTACGATTTGCTCAATCTCTATCAACCCACCTCTAACGCCCACACCAATCCCCGCGTCATCCAGCTCGCCCAGGGGCTGTCGAACGGGACTCTCTTCTACAATTTCCTCGACCGCAGCATCATGATCAAGGGCCAGATCCAGGAGCAGGGCAACTTGGTCAAGAAGGCGGTCAACACCTACAATTTCACCGTCTCCCCTCGCGGGTAACTCCGACCCACCCTCACCATGAATCGACATCCCTGGCAGCTCACCCGACCCCGCACGCGCGGCTCCGCCTTCGTCACGGTGCTGCTGTTCACTTTCCTGCTCCTGACGCTGGTCGCCTCCATTCTGAAATGGTCGCTCAGCGAGCGGCAGTTGAATATCCGGGCCTCGTATTGGCTGGAGGCGCGCAACGCCGCCGAGGCGGTGGCGGAGTATGGCTTCTCGCAGATTGCCACGCAGTTTAGCAGCCACGCCAACCCGCCCTCGTTCGATCCGGCCGGCGTGTCGCCGCTGGTTCTGCCGCCCACGCATTCGCCGCTGCAGTCAGGGGATTTCTTCTACGGGAGCCACGTCGATCCCAGCAGCCTCGAGATCATCGGCGGAGTCTTTCAAAGCATTCCGTCCAGCGGCGCGCTCTACTTTGTCGATCCCAACGACGCGAACAACGCGAACGACACGCTGGCCGGCCAGTATGTCTATCGCCGCGACATCCGCGTGCTCGCCAAAGCCACGGTGAATCCGCCCAACGGCGGCACGCCTGTCACTGCCTATGTGACGGAGGTGGTTTCCGTGCGCGGCGCCCCGCTGTTTGCGAACGCGATTTTCTACAGCAACAACGACCTCGAGATCTTCCCGGGCCCGCAGATGGACGTGTACGGGCCGGTCCACTGCAACGGCAACATGTTCGTGAGCAACCAGAGCAATTCCACCGGTCTGCGCTTCCACGGACCGGTGAGCCTCTCCGGCAACATCTATCACGCTTGGGCCAATACCGCGGCCGCCAGCCAAGGCAATGGCCAGGGCAGCGGCGAGAGCCTGGGTACGAATCCGGTGACCTTCATCACCAGTTCGAGCTCCAACGTGAACATGAAAAACGGCGCCAACGTCTGGTGCGATAGCACCATGGGAAGCGACAGCACCTTGTTCAACGCCAGCGGGCACTACTACGACACGTCTACCGCGGCCCTCACCCAGCTCGAGGCCAAGGTCACCGCCAACTTCCGCCAGTATGCCTCGCAGACCTGGGGTGGCAACCTGCAGACCTCCGCGATGGGCGTGGCTGCCTACAACCCGGTCGGCAGCGGCGGGCAGGTCGGCGTGGATGGCTCGGGCAACGCCATCCTGGCGAATGAAGGCTCAGTCGATTCTCACGGAACCGTCATCGATCCCTATGCGGGTGATCCGCTCGGATACGGGCCCCACTCCATCATCGATCCGCCCAACGCGTCGCTGACAACCAGCGATCCCTATTACGATGCGAAGCACGAGGTCGAGAGTCAGAAATATTCCAACCAGGCCGGTCTTTACGTGAAGGTCGAGGTGACGCCCGGGAACGATGGCGCGCCGGACGCTGCCGTGGTCAAGCTCTTCAGCTGGCCGGGATCGGCCGCAGCCGCGGGTGTGACGGATCCGGCCCAAATCGGGCCGAACGGCGGACTGTTGCTCAAGACGTACAATCTGGGAACGGGCGGGTCCATGACCTCCGGCCTGGTCAAGTGGGTTCCATTCCAGGCAACGGTCGTGGCGGGCACCACGACGGGGACCGGGAACGCCACGTCCTACACCGCGGTCGGTCCGGTCGGCGGCAAATATGCCATCCGGACGACCACGACGACGGGATGCACCTTGACCCAGTCAGGCACGGGAACCCTGAATGGTTCAGGCAGCCTCTCCGACGTCTCGGGTGGCTCCGTTTCATTCACAGGCGGCTCATCGACGTCATCGACCGGTGCCTACACTTATACATCCTCCAGTTCCGCCTTGAACGCTGCTCCCGGCCACGGCGCAGCTACTGGCACATTCACCAGCGATACCACCAACACGGTCACGGGCACTTCGAGCGCCAACGTCACGCAGGGGATGTATGACCAGCGCCAACTAAGCGGCATCAACATGGTGCAACTCGACATGTCAGTCCTGCGCGCGGCCCTCGCTGACACCAATTCCGGCTCCAACTCCGACTCCAAGGCCATCGTCGACGCCTCGGACCACGTTTGGGGCCATGGCACCAGCGGCGGGTACAACCAGTTGGTCTCGAGCTCGACCGGCTGGAATGGCGCGGTGTACGTGCAGATCTCAAAGTCCGACGGAACCGCCGCCAATCAGACCAGTGTCGCCATCGCCAACGGCAAGGTCGCATCCGGCAGCGGCTTGGTTCCGGCCGTCAACGATGTCGGTGGGCTGACGGTGGCCACGAACGCCCCGATGTATGTCGTCGGGCTGCTCAATGCCGACGGCAGCGTGGCCACCAGTTCCTCGACGACTCCGGACGACGGCCGGACCGACGCCATCGGCACGCCCACCAGCGCGGAGGTGCCGGTCGCGCTCGCGGCCGACGCGATCACGATCCTTTCGCCGAACTATTTCGCGGATGCCAGTGGAAGTTCCACCGGCAGCACCGTACCGACGACAAATGCCGACAACTCCCGGAACGCCTACAAGAGCGCGAGCACCGTCGACCCCACCGCGTCGGCGACTTCCACCGAAGTCGCGGCGGCGTTCATCACGGGCCTGGTGCCGACCTCGAGCGGTGCCAGCAGTGGCGGCGCGCACAATCTGCCGCGCTTCCTGGAGGACTGGGGCTCCAAGACGGTCGCCATCCGCGGATCGCTCGTCTCGCTGTACCGGAGCAAGATTGCCACCGGTCCCTGGGCCATTCGGTACTACGGAGCGCCGACACGCAACTGGGGCTTTGACGTGATCTTCCAGAACGGTCACTTCCCGCCGCTCACGCCCAAGGTGATGTCGTACCGGCGCGTGGATTTCTCGGATTTGAGCTATAACGACATGGTCCGCGGCACCGTGACGATCCGCGGCTATCAATGGTGGCGCCATTACATGTGGCCCGGATCCTTCTGATGGGGGCCGATCCACTTTTCTCGGCGTTTGACCGTCCGAGAGCAGTCATGGAATAGCGCAGGCCCGGCGCAAGCCGGGCCTGTCCATTTGTGGCTGCTGAAGGGAGGCGCTCCCGCCCGGCCTCGCGAGCCCCGGCGCCCGCCCCCGTCCCGGCCTCACGCCGGACCGTGGTCCGGGAGCCACGCCGCCAGATTCGCCCACGCGCGTCCGCGGTGGCTGAGCCGGTTCTTCACCTCACCGGCCAGTTCAGCGAAAGTCTGGTTGTACCCTGTCGGCACAAAAACCGGGTCGTATCCGAAGCCCCCCGCGCCGGCCGGTTCCCGCCGCAACGTCCCCTCGCAGCGACCCTCAAAAACGTGCTCCTCGCCATCGGGCCCCACCAGAACGAGCACGCAGACGAAGCATGCCGCCCGCCGGTCTTCCGGCACGTCGCGCAAGCTCGTCACGAGTTTGGCCAGATTCTCGGCGCCGCTGGCCCGCGGGCCTGCATAATAGGCTGATTCGACGCCGGGCGCCCCGTCCAGGGCGGCCACACACAATCCGCTGTCGTCGGCCAGCGCCCACGCGCCCGCGGGCAGCCGCGCCTTCAGCGCCTGCGCCTTCTTGCGCGCATTGCCCGCAAATGTGCCGGCGTCTTCCACCACGGCCGGCATCCCGCCGGCGGCTGTGGCCGAAATGATCTCCACCGGCAGTCCGCCGGCGTCGGCCAGCGCCTGGAATTCGCGGGCCTTGTGGGCGTTGCCGGAGGCGAGATAGATCTTCATCGGCACCAAGTCAGTCGAAGGTCGAAAGGCGAGAGTCAAGCGCTGGGAATCCGAGATCGAACCCGAGCCGGTCGCCCCTGCGGCCATCGCGATCGGCCTGCCATGGTTGCGCCTCCACCATCGACCTTCGACGACGCCGGCTTCCCTCAGCCCAGGCTGAACGTCGTCTCGTCGACCTGCAATTTCTCGGGATAGGCCACGCGCCCCCGCATCAATTGGTCCGAGCCAAACGAGGCGTGCCGCACGTTCTCCAAGCGCACGGCGTTGACCAGCCTTTCGGTCCGGAGACCCTTGAACACGGCCTTGGCGCGCTCATCCCCCAGCAGCACCGGCGCGCGGTAGATGAAGAGATAGTCGAGCTGGCGGAACTGGATCAGCTCGCTGATGATCTGGGCCCCGCCCTCGAAATAGACGCCCGTAATCCCCGCCTCCGCGCACCGCTTCCGGAATTCGCCCAGGGGCGCCCGCATGGTCGAGGACGGCAGGTTCCAGACCTCCACGCCCTGCGCCTGCAGCTTGCGCATGTAGCCGAGGCCGCCATGCGGCGTCGTGACGACGATCGTCCGGTGCTTGTATTCGTCCGTGTAGACCTTGGGCAGGCTCTTCTCGACCACCGTGCGCAGCAGCCCGTCGAAAATAAAGCGCACCGGGCACCACACCGTCTCGCCGAGCCGGCTGGTGAGGCTCGGATCGTCGCTCAGGACCGTGCCCGCGCCGACGGCGATGGCCGGAAACAGCCGCCGCCAGCGGTGCACGTCCGTCCGGGCCGCTTCGCCGGTGATCCACGCCGAATCGTTCGTGCGCGTGGCGATCTTGCCATCCAGGGTCACCGCGGCCTTGGCGGCCAGGAGCGGCGTCTGGGTGGTGATCCAGTGGTTGAAGATCAGATTGAGGTCCGCGCAGTCGTCCGCCAGCACCCCCTCGGTCACCTCCACGCCCGCGGCGCGCAGCACTTCGAATCCGCGGCCAGCGTGAGCGGGATTGGGGTCGACGGTTCCGGCCACGACGTGCTTCACCCCCGCGGCGATCATGGCGCTGGTGCACGCGCCGGTCCGCCCCTGCGTGCTGCACGGCTCCAACGTCACATAGAAGGTCGCGCCCGGCCGCGGCAGGCGCCGCAGATTGTGCAAAGCCATGATCTCGGCGTGCGGCTCGCCATCCTTGGCGTGGAATCCCTCCGCCACCACCTCGCCGTGTTCCGCGATGACTGCCCCCACCATGGGATTGGGATGCGTCGTGCCCCAACCCTGTCGGGCCATCTCAAGCGCGCGCCGCATGAAGCGCTCGTGATTTGGATGTTCCTTCGGTTCCATGACCTTCGCGTCCGGCCGCGTCTGCCTTCGCGGTTCCCGTCCTCAATTCATGTCTACATGCCTTTTGTCGGCTATTTGCACTCGGCTATCTGCTCTCGGCTATCTCCTTGAGATCATCGTCCTCGGTCTCCTCACCCGTGCACAAATGGATTCGTCTCCCGTTCGGCACCGACCGAGGTCTCCGGCCCATGGCCGGGATAGACCACCGTGTCGTCCGGCAACGTGTAGATCTGCTCGCGGATGGATCGCTCCAGCACCTCCAGGCTGCCGCCCGGCAGGTCGGTGCGGCCGATGCTGCTGTGGAAAAGCGCATCGCCCACGAACGCGGCCTTCATCGCCGCCAGGTAATACAGCACGTTGCCCGGACTGTGCCCCGGAACGTGCCGCACCTCCACCGTCTGCCCCAACGCCGACCAGCGCTGCCCCTGCTCCACGAACTCATCCACCTGCATTGGCCCCAGACGCAGGCCCGGGATCACGAACATCTCCATGACATCCGGCTTCTCGATCAGCACGCGATCGTCGCGGTGGGCCCGCACCTTCGCCCGGGTCTCCGTCACCACCTCGGCCCCGCCCTGCGTGTGATCCCAATGGCCGTGCGTGAGCCAGATCTCCCGCAGGCGGCATTTCTCCGCGGCCAGCAGGGGCTCGATCTGCTCCCAAATGCCGCCCGGCGCGTCGACCAGCACCGCCTCGCCCAGTTCCGGCGCCGTCAGCAGATAGGCGTTGGTCTGGATCGGACCAGCCGGCAGCACGTGGAGGTTCACGCCCAACTAGATGCGGCTTGGCGGCCCCCCGCGCAATCGCGAATTGTCGCGACCGCCCCGGGCCGCGTCCCGGAGCCGCCTCTGCCGCGAACTTTCATCTTCCCTTTACCCGGGACCTCGCTACCCCATTCTCCTTCCCTTTCGCCGTGCCCTCCCGGCCTCGGCCGCTCATAACCGTGTTCCGCCATGACCAGCGCTGACATCCGCCAGAGCTTCCTCGATTTCTTCCGGTCGAAGGGGCACGCCATCGTGCCGTCGGCGCCGTTGCTCCCCACCGCGCCGAACCTGCTCTTCACCAACGCCGGCATGAACCAGTTCGTGCCGTTCTTCCTCGGCGAGCGGCCCGCGCCCTGGCCGCGCGCGGCCGATACCCAGAAGTGCATCCGCGCCGGCGGCAAGCACAACGACCTTGAGGACGTCGGCTGGGACACCTACCACCACACCTTTTTCGAGATGCTCGGGAACTGGTCCTTCGGCGATTATTTCAAGAAAGAATCGCTCGAATGGGGCTGGGAGCTGCTCACGAGGGTCTGGGGCATCCCCCAAAAACGGCTCTTTGCCACCGTCTACCGGCCCGGCCTGGGCGAGCCGTCGGCGTTTGACCAGGAGGCGGCTGACATCTGGGGCGGGATCTTCCGGAAAGCCGGCCTCGATCCCAAGGTTCATGTGCTCACCAGCGGCAAGAAAGACAATTTCTGGATGATGGGTGACACCGGCCCGTGCGGGCCATGCTCGGAGATCCATTTCAACCTGCTACCCTCCGACGACGAGGGCGCGGGCGCGGCGCTGGTAAATGCCGGCCATCCGCGCTGCATCGAGATCTGGAACCACGTTTTCATCCAGTTCAACGCGAACGCGGACGGCACCTTCTCGCCGCTCACCGCGCGCCACGTAGACACCGGCCTCGGCTTCGAGCGCGTCGCGGGGATTCACGCCGTGACCAAGGGATTCACGGACTTCCGGCCGGATCCCACCAACTACGCCGCCGACATCTTTGCGCCGCTGTTCAAGAAGATCGCCGAGCTATCTGGCCAAGCCTACGAAGGCTCGGTTCCCTCCGCGCGCGAAGGGATCAGCGAGCAGGAGAAGACCGACATCGCCTTCCGCGTCCTCGCCGACCACGCCCGCTGCGTGGCGTGTGCCATCGCCGACGGCATTCTTCCCGCCAACGAAGGCCGTAATTATGTCGTCCGCCGGATTCTCCGGCGGGGCATCATGTACGGGCGCAAGGATCTTCGTCTGAAGACCGGCTTCCTCGAGCAACTGGTGCCGGCAATCGTGGCGTCGCTCGGCTCAGTCTTTTCGGAACTCACCCAGCAGCAGGACATCATCCGCCGCGTGATCCGCGCCGAGGAGGAGAACTTCGGGCGGACCTTGGATCGGGGACTACAGATCTTCAACGCCCAAATCGATAGCGTTTCGCGGAGCGCACGCGTCCCGCGTGCTTCGGTCGGCGGCTCGCCGACCGACTCGCGAGATATCCGCTATTCCAAGCGCCGGTTGCCCCATTTTGAGCGTCCGTGGGGAAAGTACCACATTACGTTCAGCACCGCCGGCCGGGCCACCCTGTCGCCCGCGGCACGGCAGATTGCACTCGACGCTGTCACGCACGGACATGCGACTGGTCGCTACCACCTCTACGCGGCTTGCGTGATGCCGGACCATGTTCACCTCCTGCTCGAACCACAGCCGAAGGAGACAACGCCGGAGGGGAAACCGGTTTTTCACGCGCTGGGCGAGATTCTGCACACCATAAAATCTTTCAGCGCCCACAAGATCAACGAGGCAGAAAAGCACACGGGGCCGGTATGGGAGAAGGAATCGTTCGACCAGCTGGTGCGGTCAGAACCGGACTTGCAGGAAAAGTACCGCTACATCATGGACAACCCGCGTGCGGCCGGAGTCGTGGCCTCCGACGAGGAATACCCCTACGTCTGGACGCCGCATGAACCCCGGCGAGACGCCGGGTTCAGCCCGCGGGACGCGGGCGCTCCCCGGATCATCCCGGCGGCACTCGCCTTCGAGCTCTACGACACCTACGGTTTCCCGCTCGACATGACGCAGCTGCTGGCACAGGAGCGCGGGTTGACGATCGATGTCGCAGGCTTCAATCAGCTCATGAACGAACAACGCGAACGCGCCCGCGCGGCGCAGAAAAAGGAGGTC
>DATIWI010000016.1:0-3243 GCA_035519475.1 Opitutaceae bacterium | reverse complement strand
CACGGCCGCCATGGACGCCCTGGGGTATGATCCCGAGCATGGCGACCCGCTGTACAAGCACTGGCCCTTCGTGTTGAGCCGCTCGCCCGAGGGCCGGTGGGTCGGCCTCTACTACGACACCATGGCCGCGTGCACCTTCGATCTGGGCTGTGAGCACGACAACTACCACGGCTTCTACCGATACGTCGAAATCGACGACGGCGACCTCGACTATTACCTCATGGCCGGCCGCACACCCGCCGAGGTGATCGCGCAGTGTGTCGCGCTGATCGGCGGTACCCATTTGCCCCCGCGCTGGAGCCTCGGCTTCGGCCAGACCGCCATGGGGCTGGCCGATGCGCCCGACGCGCAGAAGCAGCTCGAAGGCTTCATCGACCGCGCCGTGTCCGAGCGCATGCCGGTGTCGGTGTTCCACTACGGCTCCGGCTACTCCACCCGCGGGACGCGCCGCTACGTGTTCACCTGGAACCGTGACAAATTCCCGGACCCCAAGGGTGTGAATGCGCGCTTCCATGCGAGCGGCATGCACGTGGTGGCCAATATCAAGCCCTGCCTGCTGGACGACCACCCGGCTTATGGCGCGGTAGGCGAGCGCGACGCCTTCGTCCGCCACGCCACGGGGGGGGCGCCGGTGGTGGAGCCGTTCTGGGACGGCCAGGGCTCGCATCTCGACTTCACCCGCCCTGAGGCGGTACGCTGGTGGCAGGAAGGGCTGACGGCCCAGGTCCTCGAGTACGGCATCGACGCGGGCTGGAACGACAACAACGAGTACGCCATCCAGGACGAGGACGCGGTCGCCGCCGGCTTCGGCCAGCCCATGCCGCTGCACCGCTCGCGCCCGTTGCACGGCCTCCTGATGACGCGGGCCACCTTCGAGGCGCAGCGTGAGCACCGCCCGACCGAACCGGTGTTCACGGTCACCCGCGCGGGCATGCCGGGCATCCAGCGCTATGCCCAGACCTGGTCAGGCGACAACACCACCAGCTGGCGCACCCTCCGCTGGAACATCCGCACCGGCCTGCAGATGAGCCTGTCCGGCATGTTCAACGTGGGGCACGACGTGGGCGGCTTCTATGGGCCGGTGCCCGAGCCGGAACTACTCTTGCGCTGGGTGCAAGCGTGCAGCCTGAACCCGCGCATGGTGATGAACTCCTGGAAGGCCGGCGGCATCGTCAACCTGCCGTGGATGTATCCCTCGGTGACGGCGGCCGTCAAGCAGGCCATCGAGCTGCGTTACCGCCTGATCCCCTACCTGTGGTCGTTGTTCGAGCGGGCGAGTCAACACCACGAACCCATCATCCGGCCGACGTTCTACGATTTCCCGGAAGACGTCCAGTGCCTGGAGGATTGTGACGAGTTCATGCTGGGTCGCGAGTTGCTGGTCGCGCCGGTGGTCGAAGCCGGAGCGACCACGCGCCGCCTGTACCTGCCGGCCCTGACCGGCGGCGGGCGCTGGTTCGACTTCGAGACCGGCCAGGCCTACGCCAGCGGGCAGTGGCACGAGGTGGCTGCGCCGCTCCCGCGCTTGCCGCTATTCGCCCGCGAGGGCGCGGCCATCCCCTGCGCGCAGCCCGCGCCCGGGCAGCCGGCGCGGCACGATGACCCGGTGGCCGAGATCAGGCGTTTCTGAGAGCGCGTGAACCCATCGGTGAGGAGGACGAACATGACGCGGGCGCAAATGCTCCATCGACTCCAAACGCATGCGGCGCCGTGGGACATCCTCGTCATCGGTGGCGGCGCCACCGGCGTGGGGGTGGCGATCGATGCGGCGGCGCGCGGCTATGACGTGCTCCTGCTCGAGGGGAGCGACTTCGGCAAGGGGACATCCAGCCGGAGCACCAAACTCGTGCACGGCGGCGTCCGGTACCTCGAGCAGGGAAACATCTCGCTCGTGATGGAAGCGCTGAAAGAACGGGGGATTCTGCGCCAGAACGCGCCGCATCTCGTGAGCAACCTCGCGTTCATCGTGCCGAACTACGACTGGTGGGAAGCGCCCTTCTACGGGCTGGGCCTGAAGGTCTACAACGTGCTGTCCGGCAAGTATGGGTTCGGGCCGTCGCAGATCCTGTCGCGAGAGGAGACACTCCAGCGTTTACCGACGATCAACCAGGAGGGTCTCCGCGGGGGTGTGGTTTACTATGATGGCCAGTTCGACGACGCGCGGCTGCTCATCAATATGGTGGCGACCGCGGCCGAGCAAGGCGCCACTCTCCTCAACTACTGTCGGGTCACCGGCGTGACCCAGGACGGCAACGGCTTTGTCACTGGCGTGATCGCGCGCGACGAGGAGAGCGGCAACACCGTGACCGCCTCGGCGAAGGTCGTGGTCAATGCGACGGGCCCGTTCACGGATGTGATTCGCCGGCTCGCGGACCCCTCGGTCCCGGCGATGATTGCTCCGAGCCAAGGGATCCATCTGGTCTTCGATCGATCCTTCCTTCCCGCCGAATCCGCGATCATGGTGCCCCACACCAGCGATGGGCGCGTCATGTTTGCCATTCCCTGGCATGGTCACACGGTCGTGGGCACGACGGACACGGCCATCCCGGAACCAACCCTGGAGCCCTCGGCACGGGAGGAGGAAATCGAGTTCATCTTGACAACAGCCGCTCAATATCTCCACAAAGCGCCGTCTCGTGCCGATGTGCTCAGCGTTTTTGTGGGCATTCGGCCGCTGGTGACGGCCGCCACGGGGAGCAATACCGCTGCGCTCTCGCGCGATCACACCATCCGCATAGACGAATCGGGTCTGCTGAGCATCGCCGGTGGAAAGTGGACCACCTATCGACACATGGCCGAGGATTGCGTCAATCAGGCGGCAACCCTGGGACAGCTGCCGGAACGGGAGTGCGTGACCAGTCGGCTGAACATTCACGGCTTCCATCCGCATGCGGAGAAATTCGGCCAGCTCTCGTTCTATGGCGCTGACGCGCCGGCCGTCAACGAATTGCTGGAGAGAGAGCCCAAGCTGGCGGCACCCCTGACCGAGGTCCTGCCGTATGTGGGAGCCGAGGTCGTGTGGGCCGTGCGCCATGAAATGGCGCGGACGGTGGACGACGTGCTGTGCCGGCGCACACGCGCCTTGTTCCTCAATGCCAAGGCTGCCAAGGCGGCGGCTTCGCGCGTGGCATCGCTGATGGCCGCGGAGCTGGGGTACGATGCCGACTGGCAGGCGCGGCAGCTCGTGGCTTTCAACCAGGTTGCCGGCCACTTCAGCCTCGAGGCGGACACGTCGGGAAGGAT
>DATIWI010000015.1:0-12248 GCA_035519475.1 Opitutaceae bacterium | reverse complement strand
CGTCACCCGACCCCGAGCTGGCTGCGCGACCGCCACGGCTCTCGCCTGCCAGCCCTCGTGCGCCCTGCGCCAGATGCCGGGTCCCGGATCTCCCGGGCTCGATTCGTCCGCCTGCGGCAGGTTATTGCCCCGGTCGTTGTCCACCGGCGCGCGCCAGAAATGCGGCCCGAGCGGATGATCGAGCAATTCCGCGTCGCCGGTCTTCAGCGAGACGAGCAGGCCGGTCCTCCGGTCGATCGTCGCGCTGAAGCGATCGCCCGAGACGGTGATGCGCTCCGGGGATTCGGCGAGCCGCAGCGCCGGCAAATCGCGGGCCGCGGCGGGCGCCGCGGCGGACCACGGGAGCGGGAACTGTTCCCAGGCGACTTCGTGGCCGGCGTCGGCCCACGGCGTGGCCGATTTCAGCTTGAAGCTGATCTCGAGCCAGTACTCCGTGGCCGGAGCCGGCGTCACCGGTTGGACGGGCAGCGCGATGGTTTTCCGCTCGCGCGGCGGCAGTGTGAAGCCGTCAAGCCGGCCCTGCTGGAGCACCTGGCCGTCCGCCATCACGCGCCACTCGCCGGCGAGCCACGCCTCCGCGGGCAGGAAGTCGTGCCAGTTCTGAATCTCGACCTCGGCCTTCGCGAGATCGCCGGCGTGCATCTGGATCGGCTGGTACACCTTCTTCACCTCGGCCAGTCCTGGGTGCGGCGTGCGGTCGGCGTTGACGAGCCCGTTGGCGCAGAAATTCCCGTCGGAGGTGAAGTCGGCCGGGCCGAAGGTGCCGCCGTAGGCGAAGAACGTGCCGAGCTTCGGATCGAGCGGCAGCGACCTGGGATTCTCCAAGCGCTCGATCTTCCGCGAGGCCGGCACCGGCGTGCGCAGGCCCTGGTCCACCCAGTCCCAGATGAACCCGCCCTGCAGATGGGCCGCGCCCGCGTAGATCGGGCGCCAGTAGGCCCAGATGTCGCCCGTGCTGTTGCCCATCGCGTGCGCGTATTCACACATAAGGAACGGCTTCTCCCGCGGCTGGGCGGCGTAGTTGCGCACCGACTGGGGCGAAGGATACATCGGGCACACCAGGTCGGAGGCCTGCGTGCTCGAGTCGCCCTGGTAATGCACCAGCCGCGAGGGATCGCGCCGCTTGATCCACTGGTAGTCGCGCACGAAATTCTCCCCGAAACCCGCCTCGTTGCCGAGCGACCAGATCACGACGCAGGCGTGGTTCTTGTCGCGCTCCACCATCCGGATGGTGCGATCGAGGTGCGCCGGCCCCCACTGCGGATTCTTGGCCAGCGAATGCTCCCCGAAGCCCATGCCGTGCGACTCGATGTTGGCCTCGTCGAGGATGTAGAGTCCGTACTCGTCGCAGAGGTCGTACCACGCCGGGACGTCCGGATAATGGCAGGTGCGCACCGCGTTGATATTGTTCTGCTTCATCAGGCGGATGTCCTGGATCATCCGCTCGCGGGTCACCACCTGGCCGAGGTCCGGATCCCATTCGTGGCGGTTCACGCCGCGAATGAGCACCGGCCGGCCGTTAACCAGGAACTGGCCGTTGCGGGATTCCACCGAACGAAAGCCCACGCGCCAGGGGACGACCTCCTGGACCTGGCCCCCCGCGTCCTTCAGCGTGAGGAGGAGACGGTAGAGCTGCGGCGTCTCCGCGGACCATTGGAGGGGCTCCGCGACCGGGCGGGAGAGTTCGAAATCGAATCCGTCCTCCGCCGCCTGCGGCCGCGACGTGAGCGGTGCGCGGAAGAGTTCCCGGCCAGCCGGATCCCGCAGTGCCGCCTCGATCGAGCATCCGCGCGGGTCGCCGGCGATCGCCGCCCGGACCACCAACACGGCGTCGCGATAGTTGCCGTCGAGATCGGTGCGCACCTCGAAGTCGCGAAGGTGCACGGGCGGAACCGACCAGAGGAAAACGTCGCGAAAGATGCCGCTCAGCCGCCAGAAATCCTGGTCCTCAAGGTAGGAGCCGTCGTTCCAGCGGAAGACCTCGACCGCGAGCAGGTTCTCGCCCCCCTTGAGCCAGGGCGTGGCGCGGAAGGTCGCCGGAGTGCGGCTGTCTTTGCTGAAGCCGAGCTTGTGGCCGTTGAGCCAGAGATAGAAGAACGAGTTGACGCCGTCGAAGGTGAGAAAGATCTCCCGCCCCTGCCAGGCCGGCGGTATGGTGAACGTCCGGCGGAAGGCTGACACCGGATTGTAGTCCGCCGGGATGACCGGCGGGTTGGTCACCTTCCACGGATAGGTGATGTTCGTGTAGATCGGGATGCCAAACCCCTGCACCTCGACGTTCGAGGGCACCGGGATCGTCTTCCACGCGGAGTCGTCAAAGCCGGGCTGCCAGAAGTCCGCGATGCGGTCGGCCGGCTTGGTCACATAGGCGATTTTCCACGTGCCGTTGAGCGAGGCGAAGAACGGCGACGCCTCCCGGCGCAGCGCCTGCGCCGAGGCCTCATCCGGAAAGACCGCCATCGTGGCGGCGGGCGCCTCCGTGCCTTCATGCAGCCGCATCTCGTCCTGCCACTCGGGGCGGACGGATTCGGCGGCGAGTCGCGGGGAAGTGATGGCGCCGGTTCCCATCAGAAGAAGACCGGCGGACAACGAGACGATTCGGGCGGGGGCAGACATGGCGGAGGTGGGTTGGTGAATCGGCCGGTGCGCATGGCGGCTGAAAGACACGGGATATTGCGGGCCTGAAACCGCCGATGGCAACACCAGCTTCGCGCGGTCCCCGCACTCCTGTGGCAAGGTCCCACCGGCGACGGGCGCCGGCTCGGCCTCCGTGGCACCGGGTCCGTTCGCAGGACAGCGATTTCTGCCCGAGGCGCGGGCGGGCGCGGCAGCGCCGCGGTTCGCGCTTGTCGCCAATGCCGTGCTGCAGTGTGCTGTCGAACCGGCAACGTGCGTACCCGGCCGCGGCCAACCGCGAGCAAGGCGCGCGCTGCCTGTGCGATCCTTCGCTTTCCCCCCACGCCCATGCACAACGTCTCGCCCGAAACCCTCAAGGACAACGTCTTCAAACTGATCAGCCAGGATTGGATGCTCATCACCGCGGGCGATCACACGAAGTTCAATACGATGACCGCGAACTGGGCCGGGATGGGCTACCTGTGGTATCAGCCCGTGAGCTTCTCATTTGTGCGGCCCCAGCGCTTCACGTTCGAGTTCTTGGAGAGGAGCGCGCTGTACACGCTGTCCTTCTTCACGGAGCAGTACCGCGAGGCGCTCAGCCTCTGCGGCAGCCAGAGCGGCCGGGACGTCGACAAGGTGCAGGCCGCGGGCCTGACGCCGGCGTTCACGGAAAGCGGCACGCCGTATTTCGCGGAGGCGCGACTGGTGCTGGAATGCCGGAAGCTCTACGCCCGGTTCCTGGAGGAGGCGGGTTTCCTGGACGCGACGATCCCGGTCGACGTGTACCCCGAAAAGGATTTCCACCGGCTCTACATCGGCGGCATCGTGCAATGCCTGGTGCCGTGAACCGGGGCACCTGACCTTGCGGTCACCGCCGCCCTGGCGGCGCTTCATCCGGCGGCCCGGCGGCGAGTGCGAACCCGGGCGGCGCTGCGCCGGATCCCGCTCGCGCCCCGAGGGCCCATCGAGACCGGACGGGCCTATTCCGGCTGTCCAGCCCTCCCTCGCCGGCTCGCGCCGGCGCTTTTTCACATTTCCTTCTTCATTCTCGAGGGAATCCGGCTGGCAAGCCTCGGGCCGCAGTTGGAGGATTGCGCTGTCGCGATCGCAATCCCTTTCCCCCATGAAAATCCCGCCATTTGCCTCCGTCGTGCTGGCCGCGGTCGTCTCCCTGCCGGCCGCGCCCCAAGTCGGCGACGCCTACGAAAAAGTGATTGCAGAAAAGGGCGCGCCGATCGGCGTCGCCGAAGCCGGCGGCACCAAGATCCTCCGCTATCGAGACCAGACCATCAAGCTGAGGGACGGTCACGTCGTGACCATCGACGCAACCGCGGGTGCCATCGTCTCCGCTTCCGCCGTTCATCCCCGGGCACCGGCGAAAACCCCCACCGTGCGATTCGCGGAGTGGACGACCGACTACGCGGCCGCGCTCGAGCAGGCCAGGCAACAGGGCCGGCACGTATTCCTGTTCTTCACGGGATCGGATTGGTGCGGGTGGTGCAAACGCCTCAACCAGGAAATCCTCTCGACGCCCGAGTTTGCCCGGTATGCCGGAGAGAACCTGATCCTGGTCGAACTGGATTTCCCGCGCGGCAAGCCGCAGCCCAAGGATCTCGTCGCCCAAAACGCCCGCCTCGCGCGGCAGTACCGGATCCGGGGCTACCCGACCGTCGTGGTGCTCGACAGTGCCGGCCAGATCGTCGGCCACCTCGGCTATCAGGAAGGCGGCCCGGCGCCCTTCGTGGACGCGCTCCGCCGGATGTGAGCGCAGCTGGGGTCGAGGGCGGCGTCGATTTCCAACGGCCGGGTTCGGCGATCCCGCCGCCCAACCGACAAAGCCAGCCGTGGTAGGGCGGCATCGACGAATGCCGCCTCCGCAGTGGCCGCCCGACGCCACGCACCCTCGTCCATCAGTCGGCGTTGCAGGGCGGCGCCCTGCGAGATCGTGAGAGTCCGTTCAGTTCCCCCGCAGCCGCTCGGTCGTGCTCATCGGGCTCGGCGGCACCGCAAACGTCTCCGGCGCGTCGGGATGCCCGGGATCGAAGGTGCCGAAATCGTCCACGATCTCTTGGGCGAGCGGCAGACGATTGTCGCGGATGCCCTGGACCACGCACTTGGCCAGCTCGTAGGCGCCGTAATTGTCGTGATGGGTCGCGTCGCGCCCGCCCGCGGCAAACGCCAGCGGTGCCTTTTCCAGGCCGAGCGCCTCGTAGAAGGCGCGGCTCATCGCCTCCAGATCGATCAGCGCCACGTGCTGCTCCTGCGCCACCGCGCGCATCGCCGCCGGGTAATCGCCGTGCGAGTTGCGGATCTTCCCGTCGGCGCCGAACTGCCGGCGCTGCATCGGCGTCACCAGCACGGGCGTGGCGCCGCGCCGCCGCGCCTCGGCGATGAACACCTTGAGGTAAGCCTGGTAGGTCGTGCCCGCCTCGACGTAGGTCTGCGGCCAGTTCTGCTTCTCGTCATTGTGGCCGAACTGGATGAACAGGTAGTCCCCGCGCTTCATCTGGCTGAGAATTTTGGCGAGGCGCAGCTCGCTGAGAAACGACTTCAGGGTCTCGCCGGACTCGGCGTGATTCGCGACCGCGACCGTCGGCTTCAGGAAACGCGGCAGCATTTGTCCCCAGCTGGCGCCGGGTTCGCGCGCCTGGTCCGTCACCGTGGAATCGCCGGCCAGAAACACGGTCGGTAGTTCGTCCGCCCGCGCGAACTCGACCGCACAGACGCAGCAGCGCCCCGGCGCCGCGCCGGGACTGAATTCAAGCGTCAGTTTGTCGTCCCACTGCAGCACCAGGCCGTCCGGTCCGTTCTCCCGTTCCCACCGGTCGAGGACGACCCGAGCGCCGCCGGGCGCGTTGGGTGGCGGCGGCGGCAGCCGGTCGGTGCGCACGTTCACGGCAAACGTGCGCGTGGCGAACTCGCCGGCCGCCGTCCGCACCGTCTCCAGCACGAGCCGGCGCGACTCCGCCTTCACCGTCGCGATCGACGCGCCGGCGGCATCGCCGAGCGTGACGGTCACCCGGTAGTTGCCTTCCGGCACCTTCACCGAGAAGAAGAACGGGTGGTCGCCCGAGACGAAATCGCGGCGCAGCGGATTGGCGCCGCCCCGATCCACTCCGGTTACCGCGGAGCCAAAATCAAATCCGTAGCCCACCGGATCGGAATACACTGCGCCGGCAGGCACCTGGGTGTATCCCGGCGCAACCGGACCGGGGCCGAAATCGAACTTCCAGTCGGTCGTGTCCGCCGCACGGACGCTGAACGCCAGAACCGGGGAAGAAATGAGCAGGGAGAAGTGGAGCAGGCGCGAGCGGAGGATTCCGTGTGATTGGGGCATGAAACAACTAAAAGCGGCGAACGGCCCGGCGACAAGTTCCCCGGCTTCGCTCAGTCAATATTCAACCTCGGCGCTATGCGCCGGCCTTCCGCGCCCATTCGCGTAATCCGTGGTCTCCCTCGACCATCTCACCGCACCAGCGTCGCCGCCATCAGGCCGATGACGACCTCGTTGGCGAGCGCGCGGATAGTGAGCGATTTCAGATTCCGCTGCGGCTCGAGCGGCACCATGAGCACGGTGGCCGCGCCGCCCGGGATCCGGCCACCCTGACCCTTGAACGTCGCAGCGTCGAGCAGGCGCACGCGCCCGGTCTTCAGGTCAACGCGCGGCGGGATCGGGTCCGGCCGCCGGAATTGGCAGTCGTCGATGAAATAATCCTGCTCGATCGGCCACCAGTTGGTCGGATTGTGCAGCGCCAGACGCGCAAACGTGCCATCGGCGTAGGCCACGATCACCTCGCCGTTGTCGAGCTGGCTCTGCATCCAGTTGGTCGAACCGGCCATCAACAGGTAGAGGCCCCGTGCGCGCCCGCTCAGCGGCACGGCCGCCTCGCGCGGGAAGTTGTCCCACTGCGAGGTGAAGAGGATGTTGGGCGCATCGCCCGGCCCCGGGGTGGCAAAGGGCAGGCCGTTGGGCAGCAGCAGGCGGCCGCCGTGCGCGCCGGCGGCGCGCAGACCGCGGTCGTCGATCTCCGCCGTGGCGTTGACTTCGCCGGCCCAGCCGCCGATGCCCTGCTTGGGAATCGCCAGCGAGCAGTACGGAGAGCGTGGCGAGCGGTATTCGTGCCGGAAGATATTTGTGACGCGGTCGTTGAAGTACGGCGCGAGGTCGATGGCTTCGAGCCTCACCGCCGCCGGCATTGGCGTGCGCCAGTCGAGGTCCGATCCCGCCGTGCCCGGCGATGGTCGCGGGGGACCCCGCCGGGTGACGCCGGTTTCCGCGGTCAACTCCCCGCCCGTCCACGTCACTTCGATCTGCGTCCGGTAACCGGGCGGACAGCGCACTGCGATGCGCGGCCGCGGCGTCTCCCGGTCCAGCCACTCCCACTTCGCGGGCTCGTTGCCGATCGTCACGGCCGCATCCGCCCGGCGCGCCGGCAGTTCGAGGCGCAACGCCGGCGCCGCCGCCCAGTGCGATTCGACCATGAAGGTCTCCGTCTCGCCCGCGCGCCGCCAGGTGATACTGACGTCCGGATGCCGGAGGCTCGCGTGGTCCCACGACGCGGGAAACCCGGGGGCAAGGCGCAATTCGCCCGCCAGCAGATCGGGCCGCACCCCAAAGAGCCCCTCCACCACCGCCCGCGCCAGCACCCCGCCGCCATCGGCGAAATCGCGCTGCGACTCGCGGCGATAGACGTCAAGAAAGTTCATGGAGCCGACGTTCCCTGGGCAGATGCCCATGAACATGCTCGCCAGCAGTGCGCTCTTTAGCAGGCGGTACGCGTCCTCCGGGCGGCCCGCCTGCCAGTAGGCGAGCGCCGTGTGCACATTCTCGCCCATCACGACGTTGTTGACCGACCACGCGTAGGGCATCCAGTCGGTCGTCGCGAACACCGCGTACTCGCCGTCCGCCGGCACGCCGCGCCCGCGCACGGGGAGGTGCGGGAGGTACTCGTCGACATAGCCCGTCATCCGCCACGCCTCGGACGGCGTCGGCAATCCCGCATCCATGGCGTGGTAGAACGTCCACAGGCCCGCGCTCGGGTGCACGAGCTGGCGCCCGAGGAGGTCCTTGAATTCGGCGAACATGCCGCGCTCCGGCACCCAGAGGCATTCGCGCATGGCGCGGGCGATCAGGTCCGCCTCGCGTTCGTAGGGGGTCGGGTCGGCCCCGAGCAGCCGGGCGAGCCGCGCCGCCATCCGGTTGTGCCAGAAGTTGTAGGCCGAGGCATATGCCACGCCGCCGCCGTCGTACTGCAAGTCGTCGCTGGCCCAAATGCAGGCGTAGGCCTCATAAAGCGGGAGCTTGCCCGGGCCGAACTCGCGCCGGAACAGCCGCCGCTCCCACGCGAGGTGCCGCTCGATCACCGGCCACATCTGCCGGGCAAAATCCCGATCGCCTGTCCACAACAGATGCCGGAACAGCGCGTCGACGTAGACCAGGTTCATGTCGTAGTGGCTGTCCGACAGATCGCCGTTGCTGTGCAGCGCGGCCTCGCTGCGCGCGAGGTTGGCGCTCTCATCGGGCGGCGGCGGGCGGGCGGGGACCGGGTCGGTGTTCTGCCGGGCGGTCCAGGAGGCGAAATGCCGGCGCGCGCGCGTGTGCCAGCCGAGCGCGTCCGGCGCATAGGGCCCGCGCCACCCCAGCAGCGGCGTCCGCCACGCCACCGCGCCGTGCAGCACCACGCCGTCGCGCTCGTCCCACGCCGCATCGGCCGCGACGTTGAGGGCGCCGACGGCGGCGTCGAGAAAGGGATCCGGCGTTTCGATCGTCACTTGCCGCCGCAACGCGGCGGCGTGCGCTTCGGCCGCCGCGAATACCGCCGGCAGGTCGCCCACCGGGTAGGCCGCCCGCAAGAGCGTCGAAACCGCGCCGCGCTCGACACCCGGCCGCGCTGCCGCGACCTCGCGATACGTCGCCAGTTCCTCGGCGGGGATCGGCGCGGCGGACAAGCGCTGGAGCGCGAGGAACACCGGGGCGTTCGCGCTGAGCGCCACCTGGCCCGCGATTACCTGGAGGGCCGGACCTTGTGTCCGGGCCGGATCTTCCGGTGACCCCGGCCCGGCGCCCAGCGCCGGCCCTCCTCGCCGGGACAAGCCCGCAGACGCAAGCATCTCCGAGGCCGAGGCCCATTTTCCCGCGTCGGCGACGGCGAGCTGCGCGCCAGGCGGCATCAGGCCGGCGATGGTGGCAGGCGGACTTCGCAAAATGAAGTTGCCGCCCACGATGGTGAACAGGTTTCCGCGGCAAAACTCCGGCTTGAGCTGGAAAAACTCGCCGATCGGCACGGCCTCCGTGCCGATGTCGCCATCCCGCCGGCCGCGCTCCCCTGTGACGCCGCCGTACGCCCAGACAAGCTCGATCTCTGTGGCCGGCCTCGTTGAGGCCGGTTTGTCGGGGTTGCCGATCCCGGCCACCAGCTCCGCTCGCACAATCACGCCCTCGGTCTGATCCAGCGCCAGCAGCGCGAGGCGCAGCACGGCATTGGTTCCAAGCAGCGGATCACGGATTTCGTAGAGCATTTCCCCGGGCCGGTAGCGCGCCGCCACGCTGGCCGCCTCCGGGAGCCACTTCGCGCCACCCGCGGTGCGCAACCCCAGCCGCAGATTGCCGCCCCGGCCCGGAAGGTAGAGGGAGAACTCCGGCTGATCGCCGGCGTCCACGCGGAACGCCGTGTGGCCGCCGTAGAGCGGGCGGTTGAAGAATTCGCCGCCGTTGGTGATGACGAAATCGCCGTGGTCGGGCATGTAGCGCAGCGGCCGCTCGAGCCGGCCGAGCAGGTTGGGGGTGGGCGCCGGCGCGCCCGGCGCCTGCGCGGGCGCCGCACAGGCCAGCGCGCAGGCGGCGAGAGATTCCGCCGCCACCCGAAGCGCCAAGCGACGCCACGGTCCGCAGAGAGTGACGCCGGTTTTGAACCGGCGCCGACGCCAGTCGAAGACTGGCACCACTTCACGCCATGATGCCAAATCCGGCAGACCGGCACGCGCGGCACCCCTCCGCAGCTGGTGGTTGGTTGTCACCTGGATTCCAGCAACACCGAGCTGAACGCGTAGCTGCCGGATTCGATGGCGTAGACGGCGGCGTCGGCCCCCTGGCGCAGAAACGTGACGCCCCGGTGGCGCCCCGGCGCCCGGCCGCCCACCCTGACCGTGACCGGGTCCACTGCCGGCACAAAAACCGTCGCCGTGGTGTTCGGCGGAATCGTCACGTTCAGCGCCAGGCGACGGCCGGTCCGCTTCCATTCGCTGACGACGCGTCCCCGGATGGAATCGTATGCAGCCCGGACCCACGTGAGATCGCCGACGATCGCGGGCCTGATGATGATGCGTTTGAAGCCGGGCCCCTCCGGGTCGGGCTGGATGCCGGCGAGATCGTGGTAGAACCACTCATTGATCTGGCCGAGCATGAAATGATTCTGCGAGGAGCGCCGATCGGCGTCCCACGCCTCGGTGAGGCTCGTGGCGCCCTGCGCGAGCTGATAGCCGTAACCCGGCTTGTCCGACTGGTTGGTCAGGTCGAAGACGACGCCGGAACGACCGCCGTCGGCGAGGGCGCGCAGGAGGTAGCGGTACCCGACATCGCCGGCTGTGAGCGCGTTGCCGCGGTCGCGCACGTCCCGGACGATGGCGGCCAGAATTTCGGCACGCCGCGCCGGCTCGGCGAGGCCCATCACCAGGGGAATCGCATTGGCGCACTGCGAGCCGGCGGCATAGCAGTCCTTCGCGGGGTCAAAAAAGCGCTGATTGAACGCGGCGCGAATCGCGTCCGCCATGTCCTGGTAACTCTTCGCCTCGTCCGGCTTGCCCAGCAGAGCCGCCGCGCGGGCGAGAATCCGGGCATCCTCAAAGAAGAAGGCCGTCGCGGTCAGCGCGATCGGCGTCAGCTGCGCCTTTCCCGGCGGTTCCGGGCCGAGGTCGTACCAGTCGCCGAGTCCGAAGTCCACCATGTGATGGTCGGCCTTCGCCGCAAGACGGCCAACGTAGCGTTTCATCATGCCGTAGGACTGCCGCAACAGGTCGACATCACCCGTCCACTCGTATTGCTGCCAGGGAATCAACACGCACGCGCTGCCCCACTCCGGCGAATCGCGAAATCCATCCGAGAAGATCACGTACTCCGGCGCGATGTTGGGCACGAGGCCGTCGGCCTGCTGGCCGTCCGCCATGTCATTCGCGGTCTTCGCCATCAATCGGGCGAGGCCAAACTCGTAGCGGAGGGCGGGGCCATTGAGGTGATTCTGCTCGAGCCAGCCCAGCCGCTCGCGGTGCGGGCAATCGGTCATCACGCTCATCAGGTTGCTGCGCTGCGCCCAGCGGACGAGCGCGTGGATGCGGTTGAACAACTGGTTTGAGCACGCGAATTCACCGGCGGGCGGCGCCGCGGCCTGCACCACCACGCCCTCGAGCGACTCGACCACCGGCAGGTCCCAGCCGGGGACATGGTTCGATGCCGGTGAACTTCCCTCCGGCACGCTCGCGCCCGGCGCCGCCGCGCACTCGACCTGCAGATAACGGCAGCCGTGGTAGAAGAACCGCGCGGCCCACGTCTCCTCGCCGCCGCCCGCCAGCGTGTACTGCCACCAGGCCGGACCGCGCGGACCGCACGACGCGCGATCGACCGAACCGTCCCGGGCCAGCAACTCCGCGGGAATGACGCGCACGGTCGCGCCCGCCGGGCCGCGCACCTTGAGCCGCAGCATCACGGAGGCGTTCTGCCCGAGATCATAGACCGTGACCCCGGGCCCGAGCTGGTGCGTGGTGACCGGCTGCAGGGTCTCAAATTCGCTGACGGGCGGAGCCCCGCGGGAATGGCCGCGCAAGGCTCCGCCGGGGCCGGCCCACACGGCGGCGGCACCCCAGCGCGATTCGTCAAAGCCGGCCTGGTCCCAGCCGTGCGGCTCAAGGCGCGCATCGTAATCCTCCCCCCCGTACATGTTCGCAAAGGTCACCGGACCCGCGGACACGCGCCACTGGTCGTCGGTCCCCACGGTCTCCACGGTGCCGTCGGCATACTCCAACCGAATCTGCGCGATGGCGGTGAGCGGCCGGAACGGTGTGATGAACTTCACGAAGCGGCCCTCCTGCACGTTGTACATGCCGCCGGCGAGCATCAGTCCTGCCGCGTTCGGGCCGGCGTGCACCAACGCCGTGACATCGAGCGTGTCGTAGAGGCAGGTCTTCGCGAAATCCGTCCACCCCGGGGCGATCGCCGGCCCGCCCGCCGACCGGCCGTTGATCGTCATCCGGTATTGGCCCAATCCGCAGACGAAAACGAGGGCACGCCGCAAACCCGGCCGCACCGCGAAGCCGCGCCTAAAGAGGAGCGTGGCATTCGCCCGCGGATTGGCGCCCAACGCCCCCAGCTCGTCCGTGAGGGCGCGCGCCGCCCACGGCCCGCGTTCCTCGCTGTCGGACGCCGTGACCCGCGCGCCTACCGCGACGTTGCGGCCGCCGGACAGGACCTCGAGCTGGCTGAGAGCGAAACACGCCCGTCCCTCTTCCACCCGCAGTCGCGTGGCCGTGACGCGCACGTACCGTCCGGCGATGCCGGCGACCGGCAACTCCACGCCCCGTCGAGAGCGGTGGGGGTATTCCTTGTCCGTGTAATCGGCGACCATCGTTCCGGTGCGGAA
>DATIWI010000014.1:0-54331 GCA_035519475.1 Opitutaceae bacterium | reverse complement strand
CAGGCCCGCCTGCTCCGTCACATCCTCGAACTTCCAGTCGCCCAGATTGCGGAACAGCCGGCAGCGGCCCGTCTTGCTCACCACGAACAGGTCCGGCCGGCCGTCGCCGTCGTAGTCGCCCACCGCCACCCCCGTGCCCATCGAACCCAGCGCAAATTCCTGATAGTGCTCCCCCCACATCTTGGGATCGGCGTAACGGTTCTCCGTCACCACCCCGGTCTGCTCGGGCCGGAGCAGCGTGAAAAGTGTCGCCCCGCGCGGACCCGAACGCGCCGCCAGCGCGGCCTCGGCCAAGCCCGCCGCGTCATCCGCCGCCCCGGCCGCCACCCCGGCCAGCAGCAACCCGCACAGCGCCGCCCCGCGCACAACTCGCGCTCGGACCCACCGTGCCCTCGATCGCTCTAGACTATCGGCAGCGCGTATCAACGGGAGAAATAGCACGAACTCGGCGTCGGCGAGTCAAGGCCGGCTGGCCGCAGGCCGACCCCTTCGCCCGCCTTCGATCCACCCAGGAATCCGCCCGGAGGTCTCACGGAGCGGCCCTGAATTCCGGACTGCGCTTGCCAGCGCTGGCCCCGCGTCATTGAATTCGCGCTCGCCGAATCGTTGCTCATGAACCCATGCGCATTTTCCCGCTTTCCTCCCGCGCTTGGTTGATCGTTCCTCTCTGTGCGTGCGGGTTCCTGGCTTGGATCAACACCGCCCGCATCCGGCACGTGCAGTACGTCTCGGCGATCGCCGGGGAAACGCCGCCGGTCGATGCCGCGTCGCCGACCGGCTACGCCGGCGGGCTGCGGCAGTTGATCGTGCCCGAGCATAACAACGACAGCTACCAGTGGATCGTCCAGGCCCAGGAGCTGTTGAGTCGCGGGAAATGGCACCTGCGCCACGTTGACTACGACAACGCGCCGTTTGGACGCGAAGTGCGCTCGCCTTCGCCCTACCGGTGGTGGCTGGGTCTGTGCGCCTGGCTCGACCACCTGCGCTCGGGCCGACCGCCGACATTGTCGGTGGAACGGGCGGCGCTCGTGGCCGATCCGGCGCTGCAACTGCTTATCTTGATCGGAGCGGTCGCCTTTGCCGCCTGGCAGTTCGGGTTCTTCCCGGCCGCGTTGCTATCCGCCGGCATGGCGGCAATTTTCCCGCTCGCGGGGGAATTCCTGCCAGGTCAACCCAACGATCATGGCTTGTCACAGGCCTGCGCCGTGTGGAGCGTCCTCCTTCTGCTGGCCGGAATCGCCGGACCGGCCGTCGCGTCGAAGGACGACGTCGCTGCCGAACCTGGCGCGGCGCGCGCCCGGCGGCGGAGGTTCTGGTGGTTTTTTGCCGGCGGCATCGCCGGAGGCGCCGGGCTGTGGATCAGCGTGGCAAGGCAGGCTCCGGTCCTGGCAGGGATCGCCCTGGGCGGGATCTTCGCTGGGTGGCTGGCAGGCCGGACGCCAGGGGAGTCCGGGATCGGGGCGACAGCGGCCGCGGCTTGGCGGGTCTGGGGGCTGGGCGGCGCCGTCATGACGCTCGCGGCCTCCGTCATCGAATACTTCCCGGCACAGATGGGCAGTTGGCGGCTGGAGACGATTCATCCGCTCTATGGGCTGGCTTGGCTCGGCGCGGGAGAAACGCTGGTGTGGATGGCACGGGCGGAGCGGGGGCCGACGGCCGGCGGCCGCTGGCGAACGATTGCGGCGATCGCCATCGCAGGCATCGCGGTGGCCGTGGTGCCGGCGGCACTGTTGCTCCTGAACAGCCGTGGGCTCCTGGCGGACAATGGTTCCCCTGAACGCTTGACCAACCTGCCGGGGAGCCCCGAAGCGCGGAACCTCTGGGCTTGGGTCCGCCAGGATGGTGTCACCGCCGCGGTGTGGACCACCCTGCTTCCGCTGCTGTGGCTGGGCCCCGCGGCCTGGCGCCTGGTGCGCCGCGCCACGGAAGCCGCCCAACGGGCGGGGATCGCTCTCGCTGCCGGCCCGGTGGTGCTGGCGCTGGTGCTTGCCTGTTTTCAGCTCCGCGCGTGGAACCTGCTCGACGCGATGCTGCTGGCACTGTTGATCGTGATCGCGCCTAGGAGCCCGATGAACTCCCTCCGGACCCGCTGGCTGTGGCTCGCGGGCGTCGCCGCAACCCTGACTCCCGGCATGATCCTGCTGGCGTCCCAAGTGGCTCCGGCCGTCCGGGAAACGGTGACCGAAAGCGAACTCGAGGGATTGCTCGAACGGGATCTGGCGCGCTGGCTCGCCAACCAGGCCGGCTCCGGCGGCGGCGTGGTTCTCGCGCCCCTCAACCTGACGGCCTCGCTGCATTTCTATGCCGGGCTGCGCGGACTCGGGACACCCTATTGGGAAAACAAGGCTGGCTTCACCGCCGCGGTCCGCATCGCCGGGGCGAGCACGCCCGATGAGGCGCAGGCGGTCGCCCGCGGGCGGGGCCTCACCCACATCGTGATACCGTCGTGGGATTCCTTTCTCGACGAGTATGCCCGATTGGGTTCGAACCAGACGGAGCATTCCCTGATCGCGCTTCTGCATCGGTGGCTCCCGCCCCGCTGGCTCCGGCCGGTGCCCTTTCGCCTGCCGCGGATTTCTGGATTCGAAGACCAGTCGGTGGCCATCTTCGCGGTCGTCGACGTGCAGGACAACGCCTCCGCGCTGAGCCGGCTGGCGGAATACTTCGTCGAAATGGAACAGCTCGATCAGGCGGCGTCGGTCAGCGATGCGCTCGGGCGCTTCTACCCGGCCGATCTGGGCGCGGCGATTGCCCGGGCTTTGGTGGAACAGGCCCGCGGAGACGCGGCCGGCTCGGCGGACACGATGACCCAAATTGAGTCCGATCTGGCGCGGGGAGACGATCGTGCGCTGCCATGGGACCGCCGCGTGAGTCTGGCGATCGCGCTGTTTCAGGCCAAACGAGGCGACCAGGCGCGCGAGCAGGTCCGGCGGTGCCTGGCCGAGGTGGACGAACCGCGGCTGCGTTCATTGACGACGGCCCCGCTCTACCAGCTCCAACTGCTGGCCAAAGTTTTTGGATTCGGGATCGCCGATTCGCGCCTGGGCCCGCTTGCCCGGCAGCTTCTGCCAGAGGAAATGCGCGCGCGATTGTGAGTGACGGAAACCGATGGTGGAAGCCATGAGTCAACCGAGCCAGCAGCGCGGCCCCCCCGAGCCGATCTCCGGCGACGACCCGACCCAACAGCCGGGGTGGCGCCGCTGGTTGGTCGCGGGGCTGATCCTCGTGGTCGCCGTGGCCGGCACGTCCGTCGTGCTCGCCTGGCACCGGCGCGCCTGGGTGGCGCGGGTCCAGGCCGGCCTGCCCGCCCTGCCCGATCTTGCCGGCAAGCCGGAAGCTCTCAGCAAATCGCTGTTGAAAGCGCAGGCCGAAACCCGGTCGCGCGAGAGCCTGCTCGCGGGCGCGGCGGCGCTGGGCCGCCTCTACCAGGCCAACGGTTTTCCCCGTGAGGCGGAAGCGTGCTGGAGGCTCCTGCAGGTCGTCCAGCCGCGCGAGGCACGGTGGTGTTATTACCTCGCCGATCTGAGGCGCGAGGCGGGCGACTACTCCGGCATGACCGCGCTCATTGCAACAACGACGGAGCTCGCGCCCACCTATTCACCGGCCTGGCTCCATCTGGCGGATCTGCAGTTCAAGACCGGACACATCGAGGACGCCGAACGCAACTACCAGCGGCGCCTCGCCCTCCTGCCGGGCGACCGTTATGCCCGCCTCGGCCTGGTACGCGTCGCCCTCCAGCAGGGGCACCGCGACAAGGCGCGGGACCTGATCGCGCAGCTGGTCAAGGACGCCCCGGAGTTTCCCACCGCCCACAACCTCTATGCCGAAATGCTCCTGGCTGACGGCGATGCGGCCAAGGCGAGCCGGGAGCGGTGGCTCGGCCGGGAGACCGGCCGGTTCCGCGAGGCGGACGACGCTTGGCTGGACGAGCTCCATGACTGGTGCTACGATTTCGACCGCCTCTGCGTCCTGGGCGCGATCGAAGCCCAGACCGGGCACCGCGACCGGGCGCGATTCTTCTACGAACGCGCCATTGAGGTGAAACCCGCCGACCCGACGGGCTACGAGCTTCTGGGCAGCATGGACCTCCAGGCCGGCGACGCCGTCAAGGCGCGCGACACGCTCGAAGGAGCTCTCCGCCTCCTGCCGACTTCAAGACCGTCGGTAATGCTGTTCATCGACCTAGCCCACGCCTATCGCGTCCTCAAACAGCCCGCGGAGGCGGTGCGGGTCACCCGACTCGGACTGGAGCGGTTGGGCGATCAGTTCGAGCTGTACGACGCGCTGGGCGTCGCGCTCGGGGATCTCGACCGGCACGAGGAGGCGGTCGAGGCACTCCGCGCGGCCGTCGCCCGCAATCCGAACGATGCGAACTCGAATTACAACCTCGCCGTCGCCCTGCTGGCCGTCCGGCGCCTGGACGACGCGATTGCCGCCCTGCAGCAATCCCTGGCGCTGAAGCCGACCTTCCCGGAGAGCCTGGCGCTGCTCGCGCAGATCGAGATGGATTCGGGACGTTGGGAAGCAGCCGGCAAGTACCTGCAGCCGCTGTTTGAATCGCACCCCGAGATGCCCCAGGCCCGGCAGTTGATGGCGTTCTGGCATCTCCTGGCGGGAATGGGTGAGGAAAAGAAGGCGGACCTTGCCGCGGCGGAGCGACATTATCGAGACGGCCTGGCGATCCTTCCCAACCACGCCGAACTCCAGTCCCGGCTGGGCACGCTTTGCCTGATTCAGGGACATTTCGCGGATGCGATCGCGCCATTGGAGGCTTACCATCGGCTCCAGCCGGCCAATCCCCAAGCCTCGCTCTTTCTCGGTCAGGCCTATGCCGCCACCGGGCGGCGGGAGGAGGCCCGGCGTATTCTCGCCGAAGGCGTGCAACTCGCGACTCACGACGGCAACCTCACGACCGCGAAGCACTGCCAGGAGATTCTTGATCAGTTGTAGCCCCGGTGCGCGTAAGGCATCGCCGGATCCGGGGGGCGGAACCCCAGCCGGCGGCCCAAGGGTTCTACGGCCTGACCCGCAGGGCAATGAACATGACCTGGAACGGGACGGCCTTACTCCAGTCGCCCTGCAGATGCCACTTGGTGATCCGGCTCCAATCTATGGTGGCGGAAGCATGATTGCCCTGCCAGTTGTTCAGCCTGAAATCGGCCAGGCGGACTCGGAACCAAACCGGCTGCTCCGGCATGACTTGATCGATGCGAACCCGGGCCGTGTACTGGGTTTCGCTCGCATCATCGAAGGCAATGGTAAACTCCGGCACTTCGTTTCGAGTCCCGATGCCCAGTGCGACTTCAACGAATTTCGCTTTCGACAGATCGTGGGCGGCAGCGAGCGTCTGGCCGAATTCTCCACTCCCGTCCGCTCCCCGGTTGCCTTGCACCAGCAGTCCGCTCTTGGTCACGGCCACCCGCCCCTGCCAGGATCCACTGCAAAAACCATTCGCCAACGGAGTCCGCAAATCGGCAAAAAGCGCTGCCGTTTCTGGCGGAGTCGATTCCGCCGGTGCGTTTTGTCCCTCCGGAGCGTGGTCGGCCGCCGCGGCCACAAGCAAGCCCACCGGAACCACCCACGCTCGCGACCACGAAGATCTTCGGAGCATGCTCGATACAACCGACAAAAGCAAAGGCGCCTCCAGCGGTGAGTCCGTCTGCAGGCGCCTCGAGGATTCTTTGGTTCGGGCTAGAAATTAAACGTGTTGGTCAAATAAACGACCTGTGGAGGTCTTATTCGATACGCGGCCCCGGTGCCATCCGGCTCGGTCGTGATGGGAATGAGTTCATTTCCCACGCCGACGTTGCGGATGTTCAACTGCACGTTCCACATGACCTTTCTCCAGATCGGTCGCTTGTATCCGATCCAAATATCGAAGTTCGTCTCCGAGGGCCCCTTGTAAGGATTGGCGAGGTCGTAGGTCGAAACCCCAGGTAGATCGACGCCAATTGGCTTGTAACCGATCACGATCGAGGATTCGTAGCGCACGCCGGCGCCCACGTTCACGCCTTTGATCCATCCGTGATCAAAGTCATAGTTGGTGATGGCATTCCAGCGCCACTCGCGGAGTTCGGGCACGTTGGTGCCTTCCTGCAGCGCCCGTTGGATCCAGTTTGAGCCGAACGGCTGGTTCCCTGAATACCATTCCTGGAGCGTCGTCTCATTGCCCGCACCGCCCCACCAGATGCGCAGATCGCCCACGCCGCCTTGGCCGGAATTGAGCTGGGCGTTGTACGCGTTCACAAATGCCCGCAGGTTGGTGCCGCCGATGTTTGTGCGCTGGGCCGTGGCCTTGCTGCCATTCAGGCTGACGCGCCAATTCCGGGTCACGGAGGCGTTGAGCTCGACCTCGTAGCCCTCCGAGTTACTGTCCTCGGTCACCGCGAAGCCATTCGGCGTGCTCGCGGTCACCGACCTGCTGTGGTCGTTCAGATTGATGCCCCAAGCGGCATAGAAGCGCGGATCGACCTGGGCCTGCCACGCGCGCCAGGCGTGGATCACGCTCGCTTCGCGCGCCTGCGCATCAGCGAGACTTTCGCCCGGAGCCGGACTGTAGTTATATTCATTGTTGTTCGGATCCGGGACCGCCACGGCGCCGCCGACGGTATCGCTGGTCCAGTTGAACTCGAAACGATTCACCCAATTGGCCGCCCAAGCTTGGGACGAGCCGATGAACCACGAAAAATTCAGGGCCGAACTGCTGGCGTTGACCGACCTGGTCTCGTATTTGTTTACCTTGAGGGAGAGACGGCCGTCGTTCGTCTCCAGCCAGATGCCGACGTCCTTCGTCTTGCCCGAGGGCGCGGCCAAGGGGAGGCCATAGACGTCGACGCGTTGCGCGGCCGGCTGGAAGTCGGACGAATGGTTGTAGTAAATGCTTACCTGGAAGGGCACCCATTTGAAGTACGGCAGCTTGGTCAGGTGGGCCATCAGACTCCAGGCACGCGACTTCACCGTCAGGGTGTTGTCGGGATTGTCCCGCAGGCGGTAGTTGCTTGAGTCCAGATTCAGATGGCTGTAGTTGCTGACCAAGCTGGAGGCACTCGAGGTATTCTCGGAGAACTGCCATGACTTGGCGGTGTCCTTGCGCAAGCCGGCCGTGGCCACGAAAACGTTGTCCCAGAAGTGGCCTTGCCAGGTGAACGCCTTGGTGGACACCTGGGACTTGGTGAGCCGGGCGTCGCGGGTGAGGAAATCGCGATTGGCCGGGGAAGCCTCCGAGTCGGTCAGGGTGATCGGCACGTTGCGGAACCCCACGTAGTTGGCGGGGTTCTCCGATTGGGTGCTGTCGCCCTGGGTCATGGGCGCGCCGGTGATGGGATTCAGCAGCGGATAGTAATCATTATGCCAGTAGGCCGCGGGGTCCACGTAGTTGGGATCACTCGGATTTGTCGGCTTGTTCCAGGTCGCGTCAAAGGTCCTCACCGAGCCGCTGGTCAAGGTGATCCGGGCGGTCGGATTCGGGATGTTGGCGCCGGCGGCCGAGGAAGCATTCATCAGCGAGGGCCCTAGGTAAATGTACGTATAGGGCGTCGTGTAATTGTTGGTGAACGCCAGCCTAGGTGAATCCGTGGGGCTGCTGTTCTTCAGATACTCCCACGCATTATCGACTCCGTACCGCTGCCACGCGCGATTGTCCGTATTCTGCCGGTCGCTGTTCAGCATTCCCGTGATGACATGCCGGCCAAGCACACGCGCGAGCCAACCCGATTTCTTCTCATTGAAATCGTAGTCGCCAAAAACGATCAGGCGCCCGGCTTCGCGGTTGCTCTGGTAGGAATTGTTCCCGTTCTGGTAGTTGTCGCTGATGAACGGCCGGCCCAGGTTCGGATTGGGCGTGCCATCGGCCCGGGTCTGTCCGTTGCGGCCGGTGGGCGTCCCATCCGAGTAGACGCTGTTCATGTCGATGCCGATCGCCTGTTGTTCGCCGGCGAGCAGGCTCACCTTGCCGTTCTTGTACCACTCGTTGTTGTAGGTGATTTCAAAGCCCACGTGATCATCTAGGAACGTCTGGTCCAGGCTGATGTTGTACGTCCGGAAATTCTGCCACTCCCATTTATTCGGGCCGTCGAGCAGCTTGTTATAGAAATCGAACACCGACGGGTCGGTAAGCGATTTGTCCCGGTAGACACCCGACGCGGAATAGGGAAGGTGCGCGTTGGTGGCAAAGGTCGCATAGGTGGCAATGCCGGCCGGCCGCTGGAAGGGCGTGCCCGCAATCGTGTTCGTGCGCGCGTTGTTCACGCCGTTCGGACTCATCGCGTGAAAGCCTTGCGGCTCCCAATCGATGCCCGTGCCCTGGGCCGGGTTGTTCCAGTCGAAGTTCCACGCGGGATTGCCGAATTGCGCGCCCAGGGATTGGCCAATCCAAGGCTGATAATATTGGTTGGGGGTGCCCTGAATCTCCGCCGGTCCGTTATGGGACGGACGGTTCTGGCCGTGGTTCGGAAGCCCGGTGTTGTCGTCCTCGTTCTGGGCCGGCGTAAAGGTCTGCCGGTTGAGATTGTTAAAGGTGAAGGTATTGCCGGCGACGTCCTTGCCCTGATAAGTGCCGGTGTAGAACCACGGTGTGATGGCATCGATCGGAGGGAGCTGGCGCGGGTTGTTGCTGCTGATGTCACCAAACTCCATGTTGGCCTTGATGATCGTCCGGGCCGAACCCTTCTTCATGAAGGCGGGTTCCCACCGGACGGCGCCATAAATGCGCTTGTCGAGCGAATAGGCCGGATCCTGCTTGTATTCCTGGTCGTTCCGCACGGCGTCCACGCGGATGGCGAGTTCGTCCTTCAGGATCACCTTGTTGAAGTCCACCGCGGTGCGGGTGCTGCCCCAGCTGCCGACGCGGAAGGAGACTTCGTTGGAGTCCCGGAAGGACGCCGCCTTGGTGCGCGAGTTGATGATGCCGGCCGGACTGCCCTGGCCGAACAGGATTGAGTTCGGGCCGCGCTGCAGGTCCACGCCGTCGATGTTGTACCCTTCCCAGGGAATATCGCTCAGGAAGTAGTCGCGGGTGTTGTCGGCCGAGGTCAATCCGCGGATGCGGGTGTTCTGATTCGGGTTCGTGAAGTGGACCGACTCGTCCACCACCGACCCGTTGCCGCCACCGACGAAATTGCCCAAGACGTTGCCGACCTCGGTGTTGGTCGTGTATTGGAGCAGCGTCTGGTTGTCCGTCGCTCCAATGTCCCTCATGAACTGGTTGGTGATGACCGTCACCGCGTTGCCGATGTCACGCATTTCGGTGTTGAGGCGGTTGCCGGCGAGAGTCGCCGTGGTGGTGTAGCTGTTCTCCTCGGCGGTGGCCTTCACCTCGAACGGGGAGAGTTTCACCACCTCCTCGCTCGTCGCGGACGAGGCTGCCACGGTCGTCGGCGTGGTCAGGGGCGAGGTCCGTTCCGGCGCGGAGGAGACGGGTGTCGGGGAGGGCGCAGCCTGCTGCGCACGGGAGGTCGCGGCCCCGCAAACGAGCAAGGCGGCCGAGACCAGGATTACCGAGGTCCGATGGGGGGGCTGTGTTCTCACTAGGTACATGGGTTTGGCGGGGTCTGTAACCTGACCGGCCGCGAGGGGGTCTTCAGGGCCGCGCCAAAGCGCGCCTGGGGACACCATTCGCATGGGTCAGGCCACGAAATTACTGCGGTCGGTGGTGCTTACGGCGGTCTGTCAAACGGAGGACGGAGGTAGTCGCTCCGGTGGAGGTTCGGTGGGGGTGAAAAGCTCTATAACCGTGGTGAAGAGCTCTGGAACGATGGTCAAAAAAGCGCGCAGTCGGGGTGGATTGCGCTCCTATTTTTGCTCTCACTATAGAATTGATGAACCGTCGGCGTGGGCCGACCAACCGCCGACGGGCGTCACTCAAGGATTTTGCCCGGAGTTTCTCCCTTCCCGGAGGCTCCCCGGGGCGCGCCCGCTGCGGCGCCCGGCCGGGGAACGGGCGAGCCCCTCGCCCGTTTCACTCCGGCGACCGCCCGAATCGCTCCGCAAACGCCTTTGCCAGCACGTCGCGGACGTCCGGCGCGACCCGGGGCTGCTGCTTGATATGGCGCAGCCATTCCCGCGCACCGGCCTCGTCGCCGTTGCTGATGGCGTTGAATGCAAGCGTGGACAAGGCCCCGGGGTGCTCCGGCTCGACCTTGAGCGCCTTGTGGAGTTCCGCGATTCCCTCCCCCGTCCGGTCGAGCTGGATATACAGCATGGCAAGGGCAAAGTACGCTTCCGCCTCCTGGGGCCGCAGGCGGATCGTCTCTTGAAACTCCGCGATCGCCTCCGGGAAGCAGTCGGCCCCGCTGAGTTGCCGCGCATGTTGCAGATGAAGGCCGGGCGATTTCGGGCAGTTCGCGAGGCCCGCCGCCAAGATGCGCTCCGCGACCGCGCGATCGCCGAGCTTCATCAGGAGGTCGACCAGCTGGGCCCAACCGTCAGCAAAGTCCGGCGCGAGCACCGTGCAGCGTTCGAAGCACCGGCGGGCCTTGTCGTAATCGCGCAGCTTCAGCGCGAAGCCCCCCATCTGGAATTGGAAGACCGCCCGGTTGGGGTCAAGGGTGAGCGCCCGGTCGAGTATGCGGATGGCCGTGCGCGTGTCACCCGCATGGTCGGCCGTCCCGGCCGCGGCGGAAATCCGGTAGGTGTCGTAGCAGTCGTAGATCAGCTCGTCCATCCACGGATCGGGCACGTCGAAGAACGCCCCGGACGTGCCGCGCGCCCGGATGGCTTCGGCCCGGCCGGCCTCGCCGAGGTGTTCGTAGACCGTGGGCAGCAAATCGTAGCCGATGCCATAGTTAGACTGCTGCACGACCACCTCGAGCCGCGCGCGCGCCGCCTCCCATCGTCCCGCCTCGACATCGATTCTCGCCAGGCCGAGGAGCGCATACGGGTTGCGGGGCTCACGGGCGGCCACCGCGGCATAGACCTTGGCCGCCTCGGCGTTCTGGTTGGTCTTGAGCAGGGTATCGCCGAGCCGCAGCCGCGCCGGCACGTAATCGGGCGCCAGCTTCACGGTGCGCCGCCACAGCGGCAGCGCCTCATCCAGCTGGCCGTAGCCCGCGACGATGGTGGCCAGCCGGTACGGCCAGCGCGGGTTGGCCGCGTCTACCCGGAGGAGCACCTGATAACACTGGCTCGCCTCCGGAAAGAAGCCGTTGACGTGGTACAGCCGGCTCAGTTCGTCCAATGCCGCAATCCGGTCGGGCCCGGTCCGCACGCGCCGCTCGCATGCCTCCACCCGCTGGGCCATCTCGGTCGGCAGCGCGCTCAAGTCCGGCCGCGGCGGAACTCCTCCCGCCATGGCCGCGCGCCGCTCACCGGCTCGCCACCAGAGATAACCGGCCGCCGCCACGGCGCCGAGCGCGACCACCGCGACCGTCCGGATGGCGCGGCGCCTGTTCATGGCGACGCCGGGCGCCGCCAGACCGCGACGCGGCTCATGCGCACGTACGGCGGATAAACGTAGAGCCCGCCCGTGATCAGCGCCGGCTTCCCGTTGCCGTCGAGGTCGGCGGCGTCCAGGGTGATCAAATCCTTGGGGGAATAGGCCAGGATATGGGGAGTGAAGTTCATCCGGCCGTCGTTGCGAAACCACATCAGCGCAACGATCTTGGGGTTGCTCTTGTCCCAGTCCGCATAGGCGCTGCAAGCCACGACGTCCATGTTGCCGTCGCCGTCGAGATCCACCCCCACCGGGCTGTAGGCGCCCGGCAGATCGCCGATGCGATGATACTTGAAGTTGCCGCCGCCGAGATTCTCGAGCCACTGCACGCCGTGCCACGGGCGCGGGCCCGGCACGACCGCGGGTCCAAAGCCGTCGCCGTTCGTGTAGAGGATGTCCGGGCGGCCGTCACGGTTGAGATCGGCCAGGCTGATGCCGCTGCTGCCGTAGTCCTCGTTGGTCGAGCCCCAGAGGAGCTTGGTGGTGAAGTTCCCCTTGCCGTCATTCTGGAACAGGTAGATCTCCTCCCACTGCTGCGAAACGACCGCGGCGATGTCGAGCGCGCCGCGGCCGCCCAGGTCGGCGACGCAGACGTTGATCGTCCCCGAGAGGTCCAGGAGGTGGTGGCTCTGGAACTTCCAGTTGCCGAGGTTCTCCATCCACTGGATTTCCCCCTGGTCGTAGCCGAACTGCCCGACGGCGAGATCGGGCTTCCCGTCGCCGTTGAAGTCGCCCGCGCGCACGTCGCACACCCGCGCGATGTTCTCCGCGATGACGTGCTTGGTGAAATGCTGGCGGCCGTCGTTCTCGAAGATGACGATGGAGCCGATCTTGTCGTTGTTGGGGAAGACGACCCCCATACAGGAGACGATGAGATCGAGATGGCCGGAGCCGGTCATGTCGGCCGCCTCGACGTGGACGATGCCCGGGAGGTCGGACGCGATCAGATGCTCTTCGAACTTCCCCGGCGCGGTCTGGCGGAGCCAGAGGAGCTGGTTGTCCTTCGCCTCGCACGCCAGGATGTCCATGCGTCCGTCGCCATCGAGGTCGACCGCCCGCACGTGCGCGATCCACGGGTGGTCGGTGATGGGCTTGCCGATTTCCTGGTGCTGCATGAACGCCAGGTCCTCCACCGGGGCCGCCCGGGACGGCACCATCCTCGTCACCGGAGCCGAACGCTCGCAGGCGGTCGCCACCACGGCGACCATCGCCAGCACCATCGTCCGTTTCCGCGAACCGGCAAAGCTCAAGGCAGGGAAAGTCAGGGAAGTCGTGCGCATGGAGGCGGACGGGCGGGGAACCGCTTGGTGCCAAGACCGGACCCAGCCGGAGAAATCGTCAAGATCGATGAAGCTTGCATGGCGATGCCGTTTTCCGGCCGCCCCATGCGTCCTTCGTTTCTCGCCCGGGGGTATGGCGCCCGCGCGCCGCGCCTTTCCGCTGTTGCAGGGAGCAGGCGCTACCGCGGCGCCCGGGTCAGGAGCTGCTCAAAATCTCTGGCCCATTTTTCGTCTCCCGCCTGCCGGGCGGCGGCCAGCGCGCGCTCGACGAGTTGCCGGACCGGAATGCCGGGGCCGGAGTCGACCAGCGCGTGGAGCCAGCACCCAGCCTGGTTAAACTGTCGGGCATCGAGGGCCTTTTGGACGAGCGTGATCAGCGCATCGGCGTTGCGCGGCTGAAGCTCGAGTGCGCGACCGAAGCTCACTTGCGCCTCATTTTCCTGCCCCAAGCCGAGCAGGCAGAGTCCGAGGTTCCAATGCGCCGCGGCCAATGCGGGGTTCAGGCGTACCGCCTCGCGATAAGCCGCGGCCGCCTCCTCGCGCCGGCCGTTTTCCTCCAGCACGGCACCCAGGTCGCAGCGCAGCTCCGGCTGGGCGGGCAGCTCGCCGATGCCGCGTTGCAGGACCGCGATGGCACCGCCCACCTGTCCCTGTTTGCGCAGCACTTGGGCAAGCGTCGAGTAGAGCTCCGCGGTCCGCGGCGCCGCCGCCAGCCCGGCCCGGAGCGACGCGGCAGCATCGTCGAGCCGGCTGAGCTGCCGGTAAAGGTTGCCCAATGCGTCGTAGGCCGATCCGTCTCCGGGCGCCAGGCGCACGGCCTTCTCATAAAAGGGCAGCGATGCCTCGAGTTGTCGGCTCTGCAGACGGTTTCCACCCAAATTCTCGAGGCGGTAGGGGTCGAAGCTCCAGGCATAGATTCTGGATAGCCACGGGTCGTCCGCCTCGCGCCACTCGCCGGTGCCGCCGCTGAGCCGGCGTTGCGCGTCGGCCCGTGCCATCTCGCCCATGTTGGCGTAGATTTCGGCCAGCAGGTTGTGGGCGCTGGGAAAATCCGGGTAGTCGCTCGTGATGGCCTCCAGATACCGCAGGGCGGTGATCCTGTCGCCGCGCTGCAGGGCGATCCGGGCCAGGCCGAGCCGACCATAAGGGTCCTTCGGCGCCAAGGTCAGGCGCCACTCATATTGCGCCCGGGCCTCGTCAGGCAATCCCAGTTTCAGGAGCAGCTCGGCGAGCTTGATCCGGGTGGGCGCATAGTAGGGAGCCAGCTGCAGGGTTCGCTCCAAAAGAGCTCGCTGCCCCTCCACGTCGCCAAGCTTCCCGCAGGCGTCGGCGAGCAGATAGGTCCATTGGGGGTTCTTTGGCTCCAAGGCATGCAAGCCGCCTTCCGCCTGCTGGGCCTCGCGGTAGCGATCGTTGGCGTGGTAGAGACCGGCGAGTTCGCTCAGGGCGGCCGTGGGCTGTTCCAACCGGTTCGCAGCGGCGGTCGCCGCCCGCACGCGCGACGCATACTCGCGCGGCCAGGCCGCGAGATTCGGAATCGGCGGCACGGCGGCGCGCACCAGCGACGCCCTTTGCCGTTCGCGCGATTGCAGCCAGCCGTAGCACGCACCGGCGACCAGGCATGCGCCCAGCGCCCCGACCCAGACGAGATGGATTGTGCGCATGGTGAACCTCCCCCGGGTCAACCGGCCCCCTCCACCGGACGAGCGGTCCCGCCTGCGGGCGCTCCGCCCCGCACCGGCATCGCGATGGTCCCGACCAAACGCCGCCGGTTCATGGCGCGGCGGGACGGACCGGCCTCCTGTCGGGCGCGCACCCGACCCGCCGGGCGTCCGGGGCCGGGCGAGCACCCCGGCGGCCCGGCCGGGCAACCGCTGGCGCCGGGGCGCGGCGCGGCGGCAGGGAGGAGCCGTCGAACCAGGTGCCCTCGACGAGCGTGGTGGTCGGAAACGTCGGAATCCCGTGGATATAATTCTGCAGCTGCCCGGCGAGAATCTCGACGGCGAGTTCCCCCACCCGATCGCAGTTCTGGCGCACCCCGGCCGTTCGTCCATCCGGCTCGAGGAAGATTTCGACCAGCGCAATGTCGCGGGGCACCGCCAGCCCCAGCTCCGTCAACTGCGGTTCCACGAACTCCTCGCGGCTGATCAGCACCTCCGGCTGGTAGCGCTGGAGCCATTTCTCAAAGGCCTTTCGCGGCAGCCGGCCCCTGAATTCCGTGGGCGCCACCGATCCGCCTTGGGGCCCATCATCGAAACGCAGGATCGGAATCCGCCCTTCCGGCGGCAGCTCGTGCTGTTCCGCCAGGAATCCCGCCGACCACGCCAGGTCGGAAAAACGGTCCCACCACGACGGGATGACAAAGCCGATGCGCCGGTAGCCGGCGGCCACGACGCGGCGCATCGCCAACTGGATGATGGCCCGCTGATCATTGGTCACCGTGTGCAGCTCCGGCTCTTGGGGAAAATAGTCGATGCGCACGGCACTGAAGCGCGACCAGTCCACGGCCTGCAACCCGTCGCTCCCCGGCAGGCAGGAGGCGACGATCACCCCGTTGATGCCCCGGGTGCGGAGGATGCCGCTCATCCGCTGCGGGCTGAGCCGCGGTTCGCCCAGCCAGAAATGCTCGAGCTTGTACCCCAGCCGGCGGGCTTTCGCCGTGGCTCCGGCAAAGAACTGCGCGTGGGCGGGCGCCTTCTGCCAGCCCCACTTCGTATCCCAATGCGTCAGGTAGGCGAGCGTGGGGGCGTCTTTGCGCGGGCGCGCCTGCCGACGCCAGGCGATGAGGGCGCGCAGCGCCGGATCCGGCTGGTAGCCCATCTTCTCCGCCAGCGTCTGCAGGCGCCGGCGGGTCGAATCCGGTAGACTGGGATGGTTGCGCAGGGCCAGCGAGACCGTCGTCGTGTGCACGCCGGCCTGCTTGGCCACATCGGCCATCGTGACCCATTGGTTCGTCTCACTCATGATTGATTTGACTGGCCCGAGACCAGGAGTCGGCAAATTCAGACCTACACGCGGTCTGGAGCAAACCTGACTTGATGTCCTTTTGCAACAGCGACTCTTCCCGCCCGGGCCCGAGGCCCCCCCGCAAAGACGCCTCTCGGCGCCGACCGCGCTCCCGGACACGCCGCGCGGTGGGTTCCAGTTGACCTCTTCCCGTCAAGCCCGTTTGGGTTGAGGCCATGCCTGCGCCCACACCCGCCAGTGTCAGTGTGCGCGATCTTGCGAAGCGCTACGGCGCGGTGGAAGCAGTCCGCGGCATCAGTTTCGATGTGGCTGGCGGTGAGATATTCGGCCTGCTCGGCCCGAACGGCGCCGGCAAGACCACGACCCTGGAATGCATTCTCGGCCTGCGCCGCCCCGACTCCGGCACGATCACCATCGGCGGCGTTGATGCCTTGGCGCAGCCCAGGCAGGCGAAGCTGGGTGTCGGCGCGCAGCTCCAATCCGCCGCCTTACAGGACAAGATCACCCCCCGGCAGGCCCTGCGCCTTTTTGCCGCGTTCTATCGCGCCCCCGCCCCGATCGACGATCTGATCGGACAATTCGGTTTGGCGGACAAGGCGACGGCTCCGTTCGAATCGCTCTCCAGTGGCCAGCGGCAGCGCCTGTGCCTCGCCCTCGCGTTCGTCAATCAGCCCCACGTGGTGGTGCTGGATGAACCCACCGCCGGCCTCGACCCGCAATCCCGTCGGACGCTCCACCACCACATCGCCGGACTGCGCGCCGCCGGTCGCGCCGTGTTGATGAGCACCCATGATCTGGCAGAGGCTCACCGCCTCTGTGACCGCATCGGCATTCTGGATCGCGGGCGGCTCGTGGCGGTGGCCCGGCCGGGCGCGCTCATGGCGAAGGCAGCCGCGGTCGCGCGCATTGCGGTCAGCACCACGAAACCCCTCGACGCCGCGCAGATGTCGTCGCTTCCCGGAGTCCTGTCGTGCGAGCCGCAGGCCGAGGGATGGCTGCTCGCGACGACCGCCGCCAGCCGGACCATCGTGGCATTGGTGAAATGCCTGGAAGGGCAGGACACCGAGCTGCTCGATCTCCAGATCCACCGGCCGACGCTGGAGGACGCGTTTCTCGAATTGACCGGCCGCGCCTGGTCTGACCCGCCCGGCGAGGACGACTGACCGGTCGAAGCACCATGTTCACCGGGCTGCTCCGCCATTGCCTCCTGACCCTGCGGCTGAATTTCCGCAGCGGCCAGGCGCTCGTGTATGGGTACCTCGTGCCGGTCTTATTCCTGCTGGCGTTCGGGGCCGTCTTCCGCGGCGACACGCCGCTGCTGCTCCACCAGATGGGCCAGCTTTTGACGATCAGCATCCTCGGCGGCGCGTGCTTCGGCCTGCCCACCGCCCTCGTCGCCGAGCGCGAACGCGGCGTCTGGCGCCGCTACCGTCTGCTGCCGGTCAGCACGGGCAGCTTGGTGGTCAGCGCGCTCGCCGCCCGGCTGGTGATCGTGGCTCTGGCCGTGGCCATGCAGATCGTTTTGGCACGCCTGATCTACGGCACCCCGCTGCCGCTGCACCCGGCCCAGGCGTGCCTCGCCTTTGTCGTGGTCGCCTCCTCCTTTCTCGGCGTGGGCATCCTCATTGCGGCGCTTGCCGACGATGTCCCGGCGGTTCAGGCGCTGGGCCAGTGTCTTTTCCTGCCGATGATCATGATCGGTGGGGTCGGCGTGCCGTTGGCGGTGTTGCCGGTCTGGGCGCAGAAGATCGCCGGATTCATGCCGGGCCGTTACGCGGTCGACGTCCTGCAGCGGTGTTTCAGCGATCCGCAGGGCCTGCGGGGCACTGGTTTCAGCTTGATCGCCCTGGCGGTGATCGGCATCGCGGCGGGCAGCATCGGGGCCAAGCTCTTCCGCTGGGACGCGAGCCGCCAGGTCGACCGCTCCGCGCGGATCTGGGTCCCGGCCGCCCTGCTTTCGTGGATTGCCGTCGGCCTGGCCGCCGTCATGACCGGCCAGCTGAAGCCGGTGCTCCCGGAGGCCGCCGCGTACGAGGCGATCACCCGCGCCCAGATCGACGGCATCACCTTTGACGACCTGCCCGGCGACCATGAAATCGTCACTCCGCTGGCGCCGCCGTTCCGAACCCCCGGGGATCGGGCGCCCGTGGACGAACTGGCGGCCAGGCTCAAGACGTGGGCGCCGGCGCATCTCGACGATGCCGGCCAGAGCATCCGCAACCTTGTGTGCGTCGCGGCGATCGCCGACGTGATCCGGGATCCGCGCGAAGGCAGAGTCGCCCGGGCGGTGCTCGAGCGGTTGCAGGCGGACTTTGAGCGGCAGCAGCTCGAACAGGCCCTGGCCTGGATTGTCCTGTATCCCGACGATGGCGACGTGATTAACAACGCGCCGGAGCTGGGACTCAGGCGGCATCCGCCTCAAGTCACGATCCGCAGTCGAAGCGCCCTCTACGCCAGGAAATTCCTGGGCCGAGTGCTGGCCAAGATCCGCGACTGAGTCCGGGACGGATTCCCCGCGGCTATGGGCGTTGCGTCCCGCGGCCGATAACCTGGACTCCGAGTTTCCGATTTTATTTGGCTTGAGACAGAATCTCCCGCGGTGGAAATCGATGGATAAGCCCCTAGCTCGGTTCCCGTGATTGTTATTCGAATATCTATAGACCACGCGTGGCGTGGATCGCACCGCCGCTCTCCTCATCCCTTTCCCCGGGCGCCGCACCCCCATACTCCTCCTCACGCCGGGATGTTCGCATGATCCATTTTCGTCGCACTGCTTTCGTGGGCGTCCTCGCCGCCTGCTTCCTGCTGACCCTGGGAAGGACCCGCGGTGTGGCTGCGGCCCGCCCCCTGCTGACCGATTCGCCGGGAGCCGACGACTTTGTCCTGGCGGCAGCCAATCGGCTGGCGACGATTTGCCTCGAGCCCGACACCGACCACGCGGTGGCGCGCGCCGCCGGCGATCTGGCGACGGACGTTGAGCGCGTCACCGGCGCCCGGCCGCAGATGAGCCGGGAAACCGCCGCCCGTCGCGGCACGATCGTGATCATCGGAGTGATCGGTCGGAGCCCCCTCGTGGATGGTCTGGTGGCGGCGGGCAAACTGGAAGCGACTGGCATGCGCGGCGAGTGGGAGAGTTTCGTGGTGCAGGTGGTCAGCCAACCGCTGCCCGGGGTGGACCAGGCGCTCGTCGTCGCCGGCAGCGACCGCCGCGGGACCATCTTCGGAATCTACACGCTCTCCGAGGCGATCGGCGTCTCGCCGTGGTATTGGTGGGCGGACGTGCCGGTGAAGCGGCGCGCCATGATCGCAATCCGGGCCGGCGCGCACCGAGAGGGTCCGCCGTCCGTCAAATACCGCGGAGTCTTCCTCAATGACGAGGACTGGGGCTTGCAGCCGTGGGCGGCGAAGACGTTTGACCCCGACCTCGGCGACATCGGGCCCAAGACTTACGCCCGCATCTTCGAACTCCTGCTGCGGCTGAAGGCCAACACGCTGTGGCCGGCCATGCACGCCTGCACCAAGGCGTTCAACCTTGACCCGCAGAACCGGGAATTGGCCGACGCGTATGGCGTCGTCATGGGCTCCTCGCACGCCGAGCCCATGCTCCGCAACAACGTCACCGAGTGGACGGCTCCGCCCGAGAGGTACAACTACCTGACGAACCGTGAGGGCGTGCGGGCCTACTGGGAACAGCGTGTCCGGGAAAACGGCCGCTTCGAGAACATCTACACCCTGGGCATGCGCGGCATCCACGACTCCCCCATCCAGGGCCCGGTCACCGAGGCGGAGCGGATCCGCGTGCTGGAGCAGGTCTTTGCCGACCAGCGCGCGATCCTCGCGCAGCAGGTGAATCCCGACGTCACGCGGGTGCCGCAGGTTTTCACCCCGTACAAGGAGGTCCTCGAGATCTACCGCGCCGGGCTGCGCGTGCCGGACGATGTCACTCTGGTCTGGCCCGACGATAATTTCGGCTACATCCGCCATTTCCCCACCGCGGCGGAGCGCCGGCGCCCCGGCGGCTCCGGCGTGTACTACCACCTCTCCTACCTCGGCAGCCCCCTGTCCTACCTCTGGCTCGGCACCACGCCGCCGGCATTGATCTGGGAGGAAATGTCGAAGGCGTACGACCTCGGCGCGCGCACGGTCTGGATCGCCAACGTCGGTGACCTCAAGCCCGTCGAGCCCGGCACCGAGTTCTTCCTGCAGCTGGCGTGGGACATCCGGCGCTGGCGCCGCGACAATCTGCCCGGCTATCTCGTCGCGTGGGCCACGCGGGAGTTTGGGGCGGGTCAGGCCACCGAAATCGCCGGAATCATGGATGGGTATTACCGGCTCAACTTCCAGCGAAAGCCCGAACATCTGCAATGGTGGCTGCCGCGGGAGGCGGCGCGTCCGAGCCCGCTCTCGGCGGAAGAAGTGCAGCAGCGTCTCGCGGCCTTCGCCCGGCTGCGCGCGGAGGTCGATCGCCTTTCTGCAGCGATGCCGGCCGAGGCAAGAGATGCCTACTATGAGCTGGTGGCCTACCCCGTGCGCGGCGCCGCCCTCGCTAACGAGCGCTATTTCGCGGGCGAACAATCCGCGCTGCACGCCGCCGCCGGCGACCCCGACGCGGCCGACCTTGCCCGCGAGGCGGAGAATGCCGATGCCGGATTGAAAGAGGCGACCCGCATCTTCAACGAGCAGGTGGCGGGCGGCAAATGGCGCCGCATCATCGCGCTCGAGCCGGCAGACGCCCAATGGCGGGGCATCCGGATCGCGCCCTGGCGCCTGCCCGAATTCGCGGCCCAGGGCGGCCGGCCGGCAAACGGCGGCCGTCCGGAACCCGGGAAGGTTCGCGCGCCGGCGGCACTTGTTCCGCTGCAATCGCCACCGGCCGGATTCGCGGGCTTCGCCGAGAAGAATGGCATCGTCTCCCTCGAAGCCGGGCATTTCACCGAAAAGACCGATCGGGGCGGCGCGGGCTGGGAGGTGATTCCCGGCTTGGGGCGCACCGGCGACGCGGTGGCGGTCTTCCCGACGACGGCGGCGAGCATCGACCCAGCCCGGCTGGCCATCGATGCGCCGCGGCTCGGCTATCAAGTTTGTCTTGCTGCCGCGGGCAACCTCACGGCCGCCCTCGATCTCCTGCCCACGCAACCGGTGAACCCGGGAACCCCCTTGCGGCTGGCGATTGCGCTTGATGACGATGCGCCGCAGGTGGTGATCGCGGGTGCGGAGGTGGGTACGCGCGAGTGGGCCCAGGGCGTCCTCAACGAAGTGGTCACCGCGACGGCGCCACTCCGCGCCTCCGCCGCCGGCGCGCACATCCTCAGGGTCTACATGGTCGACCCGGGCGTCGTGCTCGACAAGATCGTGCTCGCTCGCGGCGGCCTGCCGCCGAGCTACCTCGGCCCGCCGGAGACGCGGACGACCCCTTAGCCGGATCACCAGTATCGGGACTTCGCGCGACCGGATCGCCGTCACTGGCAGCTCTGCAACCTGCCGACGCAAGCGACAACTCTGCCCTGTCGCCCCCCTCGCGATTCTCCGCCAGAGCCAATGTCACGTAATACGTGACATCTGCGCCGTCGGGCTCCCGCCTCCCTTTCCGTCATCGCCCCACCCCTCGCAAGTTCCCGCCAAGGTCGATGTCACGTAATACGTGACATTCGGTCAGCAGCCGCCCGCGGCCCGAAGAGGTTCCTATCAGGTATTGCGCGGTAAGTCGGTCGCCCCATTGAAGCAGGGATTCAAACAGAATGTCACTTGGCCCGTAAAACGTTACAAACAAGGGGAAGGCTGGCTCGCGAACGCGCAACGGACGTGTCACGTATTACGTCACATTGAGTTTTTCCACAATTCTGGGACGGCCCGCGATGATCGGCATCGCCCAATGGCACCATTTGGCAGCTCGAGCGGCACGATGCCGGCGATCCACTTCGGCGACGATGGCTTGTGGGGCGGCACCGGCCGCCTCACCGGTACCGGTACAGCTTGACGCGTTGGATAGTCGGACCGTCCGGCCCGAACATCAAGCCGCTGCCTGACTGGTTCTGGGCAGCGGCTTCGCCCAACTTGTAGTTGAGCAGCACATCGTCGCCGCTGAGCTTGCGCCCGGGCACCCATTTGCCGTCCACGTATTTCCCCGCCCAGACGTCGGCGAGGCCGGCGATCGGCGGGCCGGGCGTGGTCGGCGTGAACGTGACCTGGATGTCGTTGCCCGCCACCAGATACTCGTCGGGGCCGACCGCCAGGAACAGCCCGTAGCCCAGGGCCGCCATCTGGCTCGGGTTGCGGCGATTTCGGCGGAGATCGACGTTCAAGGTGTAGTTTCCGAGCGCAATGCTCTGGGCCTTCCTCTGATCGTTCACCCACGCACCGGCGATCGTCCCCGCCGCCTGGTGCTCGAGGATCAGCGGCGCCAGCTGGGTCAGCACCGCGTAGGCCCTGGGCAGCGGCAGGTTCTCCACCTCCATGGGCGGCGGCGCGCCGGGCTCCGGGCGCAGCGCGACCAGTCGTCCCGCGTTGTCGATGCCAAAGGGGGAGTAGCCGATCGCGGCGTGCTGGCCGATCGCGTAAAACGCATTGGCCGCGCCGCCCGCGTCGCCCCGCGACTCCGGCACGAACAGCGGATTGTTGGCGCGATGGAACCGCGCGGTCCAATCCGGGAAATTCTGCAGGTAGATGTCCGGGGCGTTGAGATCGATCGAGGGCGCGCCGGCCTTCCAGACGTCGATCACGAGCGGCTCGGGCCCGCCGCTGGGATAGTCGCCCGGCCCGGTATCCTCAGGTTGCACGATCCAGGTGTTCGTGAACACCGGCAGCGGGTACTGGCGTTTGCCTGCCTTCGTCATGTGCTCCATGTACCGGGCGTAGTGCCACGCCATGAAGATCTCATCCGCCGCCGGCCCCGGCCCGAATACCTCCTCCCATTTCCCCGCGGCCGGGAAGCCCGCCGCCTCCCACCGCTTGCGCAGGTCGGCGCCAAGCCCGTCCTTGTTCTTCTGGAGGTAGTCCATCAGCTCCTGCGGCACGGGTTGGGCGAAGGCCGCCTCCGCCGCCGGTGACCGGTCGCGCGAATCCCCCAGCACCCCGACCTCATTCTGCATCTGGATCATGACCGCGGTATGCCGCTCGCCATCGACCTCGCGCAGATGGCGCATGAACGCGGCATAGGCGCGCGTGTCGGCCTCGAGACTCGCCGGGCCAAAGGTCGAGAGAACCTCGATGGATTGGCCGCTCTTGATGACCACGCGCGGGAAGCGGTTCTGGTCGGCCTTGACCCAGGAGGGCACGAAGCTGGAGATGCCGTTCTTCCAGCTCCCGAACCACAGGAAGACGAGGTGAAGGTTGTTCTTCCGCGCGCCCGCGAGCAATCCGTCCACGAGCGTGAAGTCGTATTTGCCCTCCGCGGGCTCGATCCAGTCCCACGCCACGGCCACCAGCACCGTGTTGAGATGCATCTTCACGAGGCGCGGCCAGACCGGCTCCATGTAGTCGAGGCTCGACGAGGCGGTGTTGGCCGTCTCGCCCGCCAGCGCCAGGTAGGGCTGGCCTTCGACGACGAGCTGGACCGCCATGCCGCGTTTCGCGAGATGCGGGATCGGCTGGGCGGCGAGCGCTAGCGCGCAGGACGCCAGCAGGGCCAGAGCGCCAAGGAGAGTGCGAGATGGGTTGAGTGAGAATTTCATGGTTTCACACGGATTGAAAGCAGGCAGCAGGGAGGGCGCGACTGGCCGGCTGCAAGATCGGCGGAACATCCTCAGCGATCGGCCACATCGGGAGGGAGCGCACCGACCACAATGCACAGCGTGGCGAACGGTTCCAATTCCAGCGGCAATCTGCCTGTTCCATCCGACACGACCTCGGCGCCGCGCACGAGGCTGATGCCGCCCGATTTTGCGTCCCAAGCCTGCGCCCGTCCGCCGCCCGCCAGGGTTACCCGCCGCGCCTGCCTCTGGTCGCTCTCGTTGAAGAAGAAATAGAAGTCGGCGTCGTGCCAGCGCCGGTGCAGGTACTTCATCGCCGGACAGGGCTGATCCAGCACAACATCCGGCGCCGGTAGCGATGCGAGGACGCCGGGCGTCAGCGTCCCGGAGGGCTCGTGCACCGCCCAACCCAAGTCGGGCCGTCCGCCTCCCTGCAGGGCATTCCGTCCGACGACGAGCCCCGGTCCCGGTCCGAGAAAGACGACCCGGCCCCCACCCTCGGCCAAGGCGTGCAAACGGTCCAAGGCCAGCTGCGAAATCGCATCCACCGGAGGAACAATAACCGCCTGGTATGCCTGACCGCTGAGATTCCTGAGCACGCCGGGCTCCACCGTCAGGGCGGTGGCGAACGCCTCCTCGTTGATGAAGTCAAAGTCGCGCTGCCGTTCCAGCAGTTGCTGCATGAGCGCGAGCGCCGCCTTGTCGGCCGCGTCATCACCCAGCCAGAGGCTCAGGGTCGGATAATAGACGGCCACCCGCGCCGCCGGCCGGCCCTGAGCGAGCAGAAAGGTGGCGCGGTTGGCGTAGGCCACGACCGCGGGAAACCTCTCGTCCGCCATCCAGCCGCGGAGGCCGGTGACGCCGCCGCTCGACGCCGGTACGAACATCACTTCCTGCAAATTGATGCCGCGGACATACTGCTGGTTCATGATCCACCGGGCCTGTTCCAGGCTCGGCGGCGGGCGGTAGGCGGCGAAGCTCTCGGTGAAGGCGCGCGGCCGGCCGAAGACATGCGCTGCCGATGAGGCATACTTCGGGAAATCCGAAACCTGACCCGGCCAGATCTGATGCCAAATCGTGTCGATGCCCGGCACCTGCACGTAACGCATGTCCTTGAAGAAATCCCCTTCGGAGCGGACCAGGGACACCATCTGGTCCTCATGGTTAAGGTGGACCAGATACTCCAGGCCATGGGCCGCGCACCAGTCGGCCTGCGGCCGGAAGAACCCGTCGCGAAACAAGTCCGACCAGACGTCCCAATAATCCGCCTTCGCCCGCCGCTGCGCGTCGATGGGATGCGGCGCAAAGAACCCGGGGACGCACGGCCGCACGTCGTAGCCCTTCCGCTGCTCGAATTGCGCGTAGATCGCCGGCGTCCACGGGATCCCCTCGATGGAGTAATCCGGTTCGTCTCCCCGGAAACCCAGCACGGTCTTGCCGAACTCCCCGCCGACGTATTTTGCGTACTGCTCGTGCGTCCAGGCGATGAACTGGTGTGTCGCCGCGGGATCGAGGTAGTCCTCGAGCGAATTCGTCGCATCCTTCCCCCGCGTCGGATTGTTGGCCGAGCGCGTCGGTGAGCTGCGAAACTCGTGCCGGATGACGCGGATCTCCCATTGGCCCGCCGGCGCCGTCCAGCGCAGCTCGCCCGCGCCGACGTCGAGGACCTCGCTGCTCCCGTCCGCCTGATTCACCGCCAGGGCGCCGACCGCCCCGCCCGGGAGCGACCGGGCGACCGTTTCGCCCGCGGCGACCTGGATCCGCTCGCCGACCACGAGGGCCTGCATGCGCAGGTCCGGACGCTCGGCGCTGAATAATCCGCCGGCGAAGCCACTGGGATATTTCCCCTCGTCCACCAGCCAAACACGCATGCCGCGCCGTTTCGCCTGTTCGACGGCCTCCCGAACGGTCTCGAACCACCCGGGCGACAGATACGGCGCAGACATGCCGTAACCCGCCTCGATGGTGACCGCCTGAATGCCTCTGGCCTGGAACGCGTCGAGATCGCGGCTGATCACTTCCGGCGTGATCGCGCCGTCCCACCCCCACCAGACGGTCAGGCCGTACTCGGGCGGCGGGGCGGGGAAATGCGCCGCCACCTCGGCCGCAGTGGGATTGCTGAGCTCCTGCCACGGCCGCTCGGCGGCGGCGGCGAGTAGGACGGAAGCGACAAGGACAATCGGCCAGCGCATGGAATTCATCGCGATTTGTGAGATTGAGGACGGTCCGCGGCAAGCATTCACGGTGATGGGATTCAGGGATGCAAACGGTGATCGTTGGGCCCTCGTGGGGCGGGATCGCCTGCCCCGAGCGAAGTCGAAGGGCCGGACCCCGCCGATAAATCCTCCGCGGCGGGATCAGGCCGCCTTCGCGCGAGGCTTCCGCCCTCCCAGAAGCTACGGCGGACCGGCTACGGCGCGCCAAGAAGATCCCGCCCTACAAGACCAGCTCAAATCGCACCGGTGATCTTGAGCGCATACGCGTGGTCGCAGGGTTTCTCCGCGGGCAGCCGCACCTTCAGACCAGCCCCGTCCTGTGCCCAGTGGAGTTTGCCCGGAGAACCGAGCAGCTCTACATTGACGACCTTGCCGGCGACGTGCGGGCTCGTGGACGCGAGCGGCGCAATCGCGACCTCCTTTTCCGGCCAGCCCATGAAGAACGCGTAGAGCACCGCGCCCTTGGTCGTGAACCGCACGTCAGCCGCCGTGAGGGCCTTCCGGCTGTTCTCATTGAATTGCTCGTGGGCGGCCGGCTTCTGCGTGCCGGGACCCTCGCCGAAGATCTTCCACGGCCGCGTGTCGTGAATCGCCTCCGCGTTGACGGACATCCACGCGGTGATCTCGGCCAGGATCTTCAGCTCCTCGTCGTCGAGCATGCCGCTGTTGGGCAGGGGAAAGTTCAGCATCAGGTTGCCATTGCGGCTGACGATATCGACCAGCATGTCGATGACGGTCTTCGGCGTCTTGTAGGTGATGCCGCGGCGGTAATGCCATTCGCCGATGCAGGTGTCAGTCTGCCAGGGCTGCGGCCAGATGGCGTCGACCATGCCGCGCTCAACGTCGAGCACACAGGTGCCATCCGCGGAGTCCTGCCGGCGCTTGCTGGTGTACACCGCCTGCACGTCGCCGCCGTGCTTCTCCGCGCTCTGGTTGTAGAGGTGGGCCACGAGGCTCAGACCCCACTCTTCAAACGGGATGTGCCCGTCGCAGTAGAGGAGGTCCGGCTCGTACTTGTCCACCAGATCTTTGATCCGCAGGAACCAGTGGCGCTTCCACGCCTCGGGAATGCCGTCCTCGTTCCAGTCCAGATGCGTGCAGACCTCCGCACAACCGCCGTACAGGTCCGCAAATTCTGCGTTGGCCCCGTCGTAGGGCACGCCGGCGAGCGGCCCCTCATGGTCGCTGCCGTGGCTGACCGAAAACCACTTGTAGCTGATCCACAGGTGATCGCTCACCCCGAATCTCAGGCCGTGTTTCTGCGCGGCGGCGCGGAATTCGCCGACGATGTCCCGTTTCGGGCCCATGTTCACCGCGTTCCAGCGCGTGTAGGCCGAGTTCCACAGGTCGAAGTTGTCGTGGTGCACGCCCATGCTCATGAAGTACCGCGCGCCGGCCTTCTGGTAGAGCCCCACCAGATGATCGGCATCGAACTGCGCCGCCTTCCAATCCGGGATCAGGTCCCTGTAGCCGACCTTGGACGGATGGCCGTAATGCTCGACGTGGTACTGGTTCTGCCGGCTGCCCTGCAAGTACATGTTCCGGGCATACCAGTCGCCCTCCTCGACCGCCGACTGCGGGCCCCAATGCGCCCAGATGCCGAATTTCGCGTTGCGAAACCATTCCGGCGCGTGGTAGTCGCGGAGCGACCGGCGCGTGCCCTGCAGCGGACCCGGGTGGATCGTGGGTACAGACAACTCCGCCGGGATGGCGGCGCGCATCGCGCCCGCGGCACCGACCGCCGGCACGGCACCCGCGAGCACCTTGATTGCATGGCGTCTGGTTAGGGACATGGCACTGACCTCTTGGCTCGGGTTACAGGTTCCGTGGCTCCGTCGCCCCTCCCGGAGGACACTGCCTCCGGTCGGGGTTTCGGCCTCTAGTCCCGCCACTCAACAACTCCGCCCCGCCGGAGTCAAAGTGGACCTGTGCTTTCGGGCCGGGCCCGCAACGGAGCGTCCCCCGTCATTTCACCGGTGCATCGGGGACGTAGAGCGGCAACTGCCAAGCCAGGACCGCGCCGAGCGCCCACACCAACGCCGCCAACCCGACGAGGCGGAGGAGAATCTCGAATCGCGGCGCGCGCCCCTTCGCCTCGCGGTCCCGGAGGAGCAGCAGCAACAACGCGGCGACAGGAAGGACGTAACCCGCCAGTGCATAGCGGTGATAGAACGCCGTGGGCAAAGGGAGCACCGCCAGGCTGAGCTTGTGGGCATGCTGCAGCCAGTTCGCCTGCAGCGCGCCGTAGAGCTGCACGAAGGCGGCGACCGCCAGGGTGGCTAGAGCGGTTGCGACGATGCGCACGGCACTGCGGGGCAAGATCATGGGATTTCGAGAAGCGGGCGGCGCCGAGGCGCTCCCGGGTTCTGATTTCCTCCGCCCGAGCCGGCGCACCGGCCGCCGCGGCCGTCCCAACGGGCTGAGCGCCAGCCCGGCGCCGGAGTGCGGTCAGCAGCCCCGACGCAAGCATCCACGGCCGATCGATCGGTTGGCCTCCTTCGGGCGCGCATCATGGAAAAAGCGGAAACCGGCAGACAGGGCGATGGACGAGCGATCCTGAGGCAAACATCCGCGTCACCGGCTTGCCGCCGGGTCGAGTTGGGTGCCCACGCACTGCAAACGAAACATGGGTGGATCCCCGGAGTCTTTGCCAAAATAGACCAAAAAGGCCGCCGGCAGTGGCACACCCTCGCTTCTAAACGCCGCTGCGCCGTCCGGCTCCGCACGCCACGGAAGATCGACCTCACCGTTGCGCGTCTGGTCTTTGGCCGCGCCGGTTCCGTGCGCTTCAAACCGCGATCGGTAGGTCCCGTTGATGCGGCCATCGCCGCCCAGCGTCGCCGCCGCGAAAACCAAAGTCGCCGAGATCCCGAAGGTGCCGCCCTCGTTTGCCCTGGAGGGATCGCTCGCCACCGCTCCCACCCCCATCGTGGCGTTCACCGGGTCCGCGTCGGCACGCCGAGTTCGCGGCGCGATCCGGAGCCGCATGGGAGAGAAGAACATGTTGCTTTGCGTCACACTGAGGCCGCCCTGGCTCGCATTCTGGAGCAGCTGCTGGAAACGCTGCTGCATTTCCGTGCTCATCGGGCCCTCATAGACCACGACCTGCCCTTGGGGGGCCGGCGGCGGCGCCTCCGCCCGCTCGCGTTCCCTGCGCTCCACCTCCCGGAGTTCCGACTGCAGGTCGGCGACCTCGGTCCGCAAGGCGGGCAGCTCGGCATCGCTGAGCTGTTTCAGCTCCTGGATCAGTCCGGCCAGCACACTCTCCTGTTCCTTGGCCAGCGCCTCCAGACTGTCGTAGTCGCGCGGCGGGGTCAGTTCGCCGACGCCGATGCCAAAAGCCGTACGGATCTCCCCGTTCAGGCGGTCTTTGATCCCGTAGTAGATGCCGCGTTGGTTTTCCAGCTCCTCCTCCGCGGCGAGATACTGGCTGCCGTACGCCCCATAGGCATACCAATCCGGGAAGACGCCCAGCCATCCACCCCAGCGGGATTTGATGTCGTGCCGCCGGGGGTTCACCCGGCGCTTGTCGGCGGCAATCTGCCGGTCGCGGTCGGTGGCGTCCTGGGCCACGACGCGCTCGAGGTAGAACACGTAATTATCGTAGGCCTTCTTGAAATGCTCCTTTTCCGGCTGCAACAGCTTGTAGTAGATCTGGTAGGTGGCCTTCAGCTTCTGCCGGTCCTGAATCCTTCGCTCCAGCACCGGCACTCGTTGTTGCGCGGTGTCGAGCCGTCGCTCCGCCTCCTCAAGGCGGCCCCTCAGATCCGCCGCGCTGGTCGCCTGGGCGCGCAGGGCCGGGTGCGGCGCTGCGCCAACCACCAGCAGAATGAGCGGTATCCAGATTCGCGTCTTCATGGCCGCACCTCCTCATCGAGATCGCGCAGATAGGGTTTGACCGAGAATCGACTGACCTGCCATCCGCCCGGCGAGCGCTGCAACTCCACGCTCGCCATCAGTTCCGCGTAAAGGTTCTGCACCGCGGGATTCTTCATCCACACCTCGGCACGGGCCCGGTCGCCGTCGCACGTCAACTTGCGCACCTGGCGTTCAGCCCGGTCCTCCTGGGCCTGCCCTTCCAGATCCTCCTCGAGCCGCCGCGCCAGGTCGTCCGTCGCCACGCGGCGCAAGGCCGCCACGTCACCCCGGTTCGCGGCGGCGAGAAACTCGAGGGCAACAGCCTTGACGGGCCCGGCCTCGTCCTCCGCTGCTGCCGGCGGCGCGTTGGGCGGCGGCACTTCCTGCCCCGCCACGGGCCAGTTGAATGGCGGGATCTCCGGCGGCGGGCTCGTCGGGCCCGGCGGGATCGCGGAGCCGGACCAGATGCCGGGCGCCGGGGTCACCTCTGTCGGCGGCGGCGGCGGAGCGGCGGTGGTCGCATGGGCCGGGGCTGGCCGCGCCTGGATCAGCCAGAGCGCATCGACCCAGCCGCCCCTGACTCCCATGGCGATTCCCGCCGGCGTGAACATCTGGACCTCCTGCGCCCCGTTTGGACGGATCTCGGACGGCTGGTTCAGGCTGAAGGCGGCCACCACGGTGCCGGGATGGAGCGGCCGCCGGAGGCGGATCCACAGTTGTTCCAGCACATCGTTCCTGTCGAAACGGGCCGTGATGCCTTCAAGGTCAAATCGCCGGCAGTCCGCGGTATCCTTCCATTCGACCACGTTGCCCGTGCCGCCGGTGGGTTGGCCGAGTGCCGCGGCGACCATGGGCCGCGTTGCCTGCCCGATGACAAGATCCTTGAACGAGGATCCTCTCGGCGGGCGGGCCGCCTGGATCACCGTGAGGGGATCAAACACGAGTGCCGTGTCAAAGGGCGACTGCGCCAAGGCCGCGGCCGCCAGGGTGATGCCGCCAATCGCGACGGCAGAGATCCAGCCTATCGAGACAAACCGGTTCGCGGGTTCTTTTCGCATGGGAGCCTCGATTGGGGATGGTTGGGGGTTGAAGGAATCTGGCGCCAGTTTCTGGACGGCGCTGCGCCCGTGTCGCGGCTTCGATCATGCCGCCAGCGGGACCAGGTCGGCCGATCGCGACGCAGGCCTGGGATCGATGAGCTTTCTGGGCCCGGACCGCCCGGTGAGAACCGTTTTCACCGGTATCGGCTTGAGGTCCTTGGCGGTGCCGAAGGACTTCTCCATGACCTGCCGGAGCACGCGGGCGCGCGCGGTAAGGAGACGCATGGCAGTCTCGACGGCATCGGGATCCTTCAGGGATTCGCGCAGGATGCCGCGCACCCTCTCCTGCCCCTCATTGCTTTCGAACAGCGTCTTCAGGAAGCCGAGCGATTCCTCCATGTCCTCGACCGTGATTTGTTCGTCGAGCAGGCGATAGAGGCCCTTGGGCTGCACGTCCGCGCGGTTTCGCCAGTGGGTCACCAGTTTCTCCATATGCTCGGCGATCTGCTGATCCGAGAGCACCTCCTCGCCAATGAAGTCGCGGAAGGCGGCCATGCTGTGGTCCAGCGACAGCAGCTTGTCGAGGTCCATCACAAGGTAGTTGCCCGCCTTGCGATCGTGATCGAAGAACAGCGCCGCCAACACCCGGTCGCGGGCGATTTGCTTCTTGAACAGCGTGGGCGCGAGCGGGCCGAGCTTCTCCAAGTCCACGCCCGGCGCCCACCGCACGAACAAGCCGTCCTGCAGGTCGGGCGGGAGGACTTCCTTCAGCACCTTCACGCCGTTGACCTTCTCGACCACTCTAGTCTCGACGGTCATCTTGGCCCGGACGCAGGCCGGCACCTCGACGCCGAGTTGCTCGCTGAATTCCTGCGCAAAGCGCGCGTAGATCTCCTCGGCCTCGAGATCGGCGCCGCGCGCGAGCCCGTCGCGGAAGCCCTCGCCGGACCGTTTGAAGACCCCGACCTTCACCCACTTCTTGCCGTCCTTCACCATCACCCAATACGGATCGGAGTACGAGGCGCGCGCCGCCTCCTCTTCGATCGGCACCAGCCTCACCGTCCTCTCCTCGACGGGCAAGCCGGCCTCCCGCTGGATTACGGCATCAAGCCCGGCGACCTCCTCGGGTTTCACCTCTTTCGTGTAGTGCGGTACCCACTCGGGCTTGGACATGACCCCGATCGTGGCGCCCTTCTCCTCGGCCGCCCGCAAGGCCCCGATCCGCTGGGGAAAGCCGGCCGCCTTGACCGCGGGCGCATCCGTCACGCCCATGTGGTGAATCATGGCGTAACGCTCGCGGTAACCCGCGAGCGCTTCGGCGCGCTTGCCCGCGATCCAGAGCTCGTCCAGGTCCTTGGTCAGCGGATTGCCCGAACGCAGTGTCGGCATGCCTTCCTTCAGGAAATCGACGGGTGGCGCCTCCGGCGCTGGAGCCGGTCCCGCCTTGCGCGCGGCCAGGCTCACCTTGGCATCGTCAGCGGCCCTGGCCACGGAGCCCTTCTGGAGGGTCTGCTCGCCGCCTTCCTTGGCCATTTTCTCCACATGCTCCAGCCAGGCTCTGGCCTCGGGCTCGGCGCCGGTCTCGAGCGCGACGGCGGCCCGGTACTTCACCCCGAGTTCACCAAACCGTTGGAACGTGCCGGCATCGGCTTCCCCCTGCGCCACCGCGCGCCGCATGCCCTGCAGCTCGTCGTTGATGTCCTGTTTCAGCTTTGCGCCGGCTTGTCGTCCCTCGGCCGTGATTTCCGCCCCTGGCTCCGCCGGCAGCGCCTCCCGAATCGCCGCGGCATCCCGCTCATCCGCCTCCGCCAGCCCGGCGGCGGCCTTGGCCTCCACCTCGGCTTTCTTGGCGACCGCCTCCAGTTGCTCCGGCGAAATTCCGTGAGCCTCGGCCGCCTCCTTCAGCGCATCGGCGTCGCCCGCCGTCCACATGGTGAACAGCTCCGCCAGCATCCTTCCCGCCTCGGCCTCGGTCTTGCCGTCCGTGCCCTGCATCACGCCGATTGTGCCCCCGACCGCCTCGCCGGTCGCGCCCGCCGCCAGGAAGGTGGTGATCTCCAGGGCGCGATTCTTGGTCCACCCGCTGGTGGCCAGAAATTGGCGGGCCTGGCCCACCAGCACCTGCCCCGCCCGGGTCTCCTCCAGCAGCGCGGGCACCTTGCTGAGCCGGGTCGCTGCGAGGAAGCCCTCCCGCGCCGTCTGCACCGCCGCCCCGGCCTCCGCCTCGCCCAGCACGCCCGTGTACCGCACCCCGGCCACCTTGCCGGAAACCCGGAAGGTGCTCGCGGGCATGACCATCATCGCCACGTTGGCCATGTTGGCCAGGTCCGCGCCCATCAGCGCGGCGTTGCTCCACGAATCGAGCGAAACTCCCTTCATGGCCTCGTGGCCAAAATAGTCCCGGCCCGAATCCACGCGCAGCAGTTCCTTCGAACCGGATAGCAGCCGGCTTACGTCCGGATTCCGCAGCGCCGCCTTGATCGCCGCCCGCATGTGCACGCCGTCCGCCGCCTGGAGCTTCGCCCCGGCCTCGCCGTAATAGTCGCGCATCACCGCCAGGAATTGCTCGTTGGTCAGCCGGCCGACGGCATCGAGGGGGAAGCCGCGTTCGTGCAGGCTCTGCATCAGCAGCAGCCCGCAATGCTGCGAGGCCACTTCCTTTTCATACTTGGTGGCGAGGTCTTCCAACGCATCCTCCTGGCCGACAATCGCGCTCGTCGCGGTCACCACTCCCATCTTCAAGTAGCCGAGCACGCCGCCGAGCCAGCCTTCGTCTCCCCCCGCCTTCAGCCGCTCGCCCAACTCGAGCTGCACCTGTTGCGCCTCCGCCGAGGCCTTGGCGTCGACCGCCTGCAGGTAGCCGTTCTCCACCATCGCAGCCATCCGCCGCGCCTGCTGCCAGAGCGGGTCGCCCTTCTCGGCCAATGCCTCAGCCTGTTCGCGGGTCGTCACGGGCGCGCTGGTCCCCTCCGGCGATTTCGTCAAATCCATCACCAGACGGAAACTCTCCAGCGCCCGCCGCAGGTCATGCTGGTCCAGGAAATGCAGCGCCTGCAGGTAGCGGGCATCCGCCGCATGCCGGCCGTCCGCGATGCTCGCCTGCACCGCTTGCGTGAATTTCTCGTCCTGCCCCGCCGCAAAATACAGCTGCGCCTCTGCCAAGCTCTTCAGGGACTTCACCTCCGGGATCGCGTCCTTCGCCGCCTTGCGGATCTCGTCCCATTTTGAATCCTGCCCGCGCGCCGCGAGTTCCTCCGCGATGGGATCGTAGTAGGTTTCCAGCGTGTTCTGGATCAGCTCGTCCTGCTCCGTGCGCGCGTCGCTGATCTGCTGCTTCAGCCGGTCGATCTGGCCCTGGATGACCGCGCGCGGCCTCGCGCCGAGGGTAGGCGCCGGCCCCATGGTGGTCTCGTCCCACCCGTCGATCCCCATCCGGATGATCGACTCGATGATCCCGTCCGATTCCGGTGTCCGCGGCTTGGCCAGCAGGCTCTCGAGATAGGCGATGCGCTGTTCTCGCTGCCCGATGATCTCCTTCAGATCGATCAACTTGAATCGCGCCTCGAGCAGCTTCCGCTCGGCCGTCGCCAGGGCTTCGTCGATCGACTTGAGCCAGCGGATGTCCGCCGCGCGCTCCTCGCCGTCGGACTCGGCGGGCGCCTCCGGTTCCGCCACCGCCACCGCGGCCGGCGCCGGCGCCGAGATCGGCGGCGGCCTGACCGCGGCCAGCTCCTCATGCGCCACGCCCTTTCGCCACAGCGTGCCCGCCACTATGCGGCTCCCTCCCGCAGTTACCATCACCTGATATTCGCGCCGCCGTGGATCCGCGGGAATGGCCTCCCACGTGCCTTGGATCTCCGGCGTCTCACCCCAGAATCCCTCGGGTTGCCGGCTGTTCGCGCGGTCGGCGGTTCCCAGCGAAGAACCTTTGGCCTCGTAGGCGCCGCGCAGCCGCCCGTCCGGCTCCATCTTCCCCGCCTTCCCATTGTAACCGTAGTCTGCGCGAATAAAGCGCCCCGCGGTCGTGTTGAGATCGCCCAGCTCGACCTCCAGGGACATCTGGCCGCCCCAGCCATTCGTCGTCACGCTTTTCTCGCCGCGGACCACGCGCAGGTCAACCGGCAGAGGGTCTCCCTTGTGAATCGTCTTCCCCCGCCACTGCACCTCGAACTTCGTCAAGGACCTCCCATCCGCGGCGGCGCCGGCCGGCGCCTTGGCCTCCAAGTCCAGCGCTTCTTCGACGATGTGGGCAAAATCCTTCGCCAGAGTGCCCTCATAGTCGAGGGTGCTCTGCGGCGGCGACGCCAGGGTCACCGTCACCCAATAGCGGCCGTCCGAACCGACCGCGCAGCCGACCCCGAGGGTTTTGAGATTGACGTCCCGCATGCGCCGGTAGCCCTCCGGCCACTCGCTCGCGGGTTTGGACGCGACGCTCTCCTTCGTCCCGCCCCGGACGACGGCCATGATCGTGTCCACCACCGTCTTCTCCGGAGCCCGCGGCGCCATCGCCACGCTTTCATACAGCTCGATCGATTCCGGGTTCTCGGAGAGTTTCTCCGGAATCGTCCCCAGCGCCCACTCGTAGCGGTCCATGGGCGTTTCGTGGCCGGGAGTGTCGGAATCGTGCGTCACCGCTCCCCGCTGCATCATCTCCACGCTGTGCTCCCGCGCCGCCTGGCACATCAAGGGCTCCAGCTTCTGCGCGCTCACGGCCATGAGCATCACGGCCGCGCTCTCCTCGTTGATCGCGCGCACGAGCAACTCCTCGAGGCGCTGCGCCGTCGGCGGCCCGGCCGCGGCGGCCGGCGGGACGGCCGTGGCCGGCGGCTGGCGCGGCGCACCCCTGCCGCCCGGGCGCGCGAACATGGCGGTGATCCAGATGCGTCCATCCCGACCCTCGGCGCAACCAAGGCCCATCATGCTTACCTCGCGGTCGAGCAGGTTGCGGCGGGCCTCGGCCGTCCCGTTGAGCGCGGTGTGGGCACTGGCGCCCACCGCGCTCTCCGGCAGTCCCGCTGGCAGCACCGCCACATTCTCCGTGAGCTTGTCCGCCGATTTGCCGAAGGCCCATTGGAAACGATCCTCGGGCGTCTGGTGGTCCGGGAGTTTCGACCCATGCGTCGCCACCCCCTGGCGCGCCATGTCCACGCTGTGCTCGCGCGCCGCCTGGCTCAGCGTCGGATCCAGCGGGAGCGGCGCCAGCCCGCTCCGGCGGCGTGCCAGGTTCATTGTGTCGACCAGCTGCTGTTCCACCCGCGGAATCTGCTGGGCCGGGTCGGCCGCGAATCCGGCCGCGGCGCCCAGCGCCACGATCAGCGACCAGCGGGTCATCTTTCGGAATGCCTCTTGTCGGGTTCGATTCATGCGCGCTTCCCTCCGTTGGTTTCCGCGGTCACACGGAGCGTCTGGGTGCAGATGGGGAAGGCTCGCCGTCGTTCGCTGACCTACTGCGGGAATCCCGTGTTCTGCTGCCGCGTGAAGCGCACGCCGGGAGCGAAGTTGACCACGTCCATGACGATGGTGTTGCCCTCAAGCTGAAAGTTGGGGGCGAATGGCTGCCCGCCGTCGGGCTGGAGAATCAGCCGGCCGCCTTCGAAGCGATAGGTCCCGCTCATCCGGCCGAGCGACTGCATGCCGACCCACGTGTCACTCGAGAACAGGTTCATATCTCCAAAGATGATGACGCTGCGGAAGAGCGTCTGCGGGTCGGTCATGCCCGTGGCCACCCACGTGCCGCGCAGGTCCGGCCCGCCGGTCGTCATGGGAGGCGAGAACCCGGGAATCCCGCCCTCGGGAGGCGTCACCGGAAACCCGCCGGGCGCTGGCGGGACCGTGCCGCCGCCCGGACCGGGAGGCGTCACCACCGCCGGTTGGCGATTGAGCGAGTCCACGATCGCCCGGAGGATCTCGTTCGGCATGCCCGCCTGCTGCAACTGCTGGATCTGCTCATTGCCCTGCAGCGTGAAACCCAGCGGCGAACTCGTCACCACGTCGACGGCGACCGCGACCGGGTACTGCAGCACGCTCGCCATGGCCTGGATCTCCCCGAGCGAGAGCAGCGCCGTCGGGTAACCCTGGGCCTCCCGGGTGATCTCGGCGGTGCCGCCCGACCGCGTGGCCAGCCGGGCGTGCGCGCTGGCCAGTCCCGCCGCTCCGTGCTTCGCATGGAGGCCGGCCAGCCGCAGGTGGGCGAGGCCGGTCCACTGGCCCCGCGGATGGTGAAACAGGTAGAGCGCGAAGATCTGCGCCGCCGGCGGCGCGCCGCCGGGGCCGTCCGGCTGCTGCAGCAGGAAATCGCCGAAGTACATCAGGACGGACTCGTCGGGCGGTTGGTTCGCCGCCGCGCAGCGCCGCACGGATTGCGAAAAGTAGTTGGCGGCCTCGGCCGCCCGGCCCGCGCCGTTCAGGCACAGGCCGATCCGACCCAGCACCTCGCCGTTGTCGGGAAAATCGTTGAGAATGCGCTTGTACTCCGCCACCGCGTCGTCCGGCCGCTTGACCTGTTCGAAATAGGCCGCCACGCCCAGGCGGGCCGGCAGGTAGACCGGGCTGATGCGCGCGGCTTCGGCCCACTCCTTCCGGGCGTTCTCGAAGTCGCGCTTCGCGGCATAGATGGTGGCGGCCGTGACGTGCGGATTTACGATGAGTCCGCCGGTCACCACCTTCGCCTTCTCGACGTGCTGGAGCGCCTCGTCGAAGCGCGACTGGCGCAGGCAGATGTCGGCCAGCAGCAGATGCCCCTGCCAGTCCTTCGGGTCCGCCGCGGTGGCGCGCGTGGCCAGATCGGATGCCTCCTGCAGGTGGTTCTCCTGCAACTCGAGCTGGGCGAAGGCCACCAAGGTGTCCGGCTGGCGGGCATCGCGCGCCAGAGCCTCGCCATACGCCTTCCGCGCCGCCGCCATCTGCGCCTGCGCCGCGGCGGGATCACCCTCGGCTGACGCCGCCAGCGCCCGTTGAAAATGGCACTCGCCCAACCGCATCCGCGCAATCGCCTGCTGCGGCTCGAGGTTCACCGCCCGCAGCGCCACCTGCTCTGCCGCCTTCAGCGAACCGACCGACACGAAATACTTGGAGAGCTCGAAGCAGTCGAGAAAGTCGAAATCCCGGCCCGATTTGCCCAGTCCCGGGATGCACGCCAGCGGAAACTCCCGGATCGCCGCGTCGATCGGCACAACCCCCCGGTAGCGGATGAGATCATTCCTCCGCGCGGCCTGCGGATCGAGCACCACGTCCTGCCCGAAGGTGTTCAGTCCGATGACGCCACCCGTCACCAGGCTCACGCTGGGACCGCCGCTCGAACCGTGCGTGAAGGCCGCGTCGACATAAATCGAATCCACGTCCCCCTGCGGCCCGCGATTGAACCGCATCACCACGCCTTTGCTCACGGTGAGCGAGACCCCCTCCAGCAGACCCCGGCTGGGGAAGCCCAGCGTGACGACGTCGTCGCCGGCTTCGATCTCAGCCAGCCGCGACAGGGGCATCGGCTCGTATTCGCCGGGCGGAATCTTCAGCAGCGCGACGTCCGTCCCGTAGTTGGACTCTTCGAAGGCGCTCATCTTGAACTTCGCGTCGACGAACTGCGCCTCGACCGGCGGCCGCTTCAGGGATTCGTCCCATTGCACCATCAGCTTCTGCGCGGGCTGGCGCGTCGCCATGTCGAAGGCGACATGGTAGTTGGTCAGCACATAGCCGTCGCGGCTGATGATGAAGCCGGACCCGGTCCAGCCCGAGCCGTTCGCGCCCGCGCCCACGATCGACACCACCGAAGCCCGGAATTTCTGCGTGATCTGGCGCGCTTCGAAGGACTGCTCGCGGCGGGCCAGGCTCGCCCGCCCGAAGGTGGACTCCGCGGCGATCTTGAGGAACGCCGGCCGCAGCGACGCATATTGGTCCGCGGGGGCGAAACAGGTGAGCTGGTAGGCCACGCCCTCCCGTTCCGCGACGAAGATCTCCCAGGTGAACTCGCCGGTGTGATCCTCCCACGTGCCCTGCAGGGTGCAGGTCGCCGCCTCGAGCGCGCCCAGCTTCGCCGGGCCGATCTGCCCGTGCAGCTTCATCCCCGGTTCATCCCGCAGAATGCCCGGCATGAGGTGTTTCAACACGGCCGCCGCTGTCAGGTGCTGGCGCCGAAAGACGTCGCTGAGGACGACCGCGATCACCTTCGCGCCGACGCGAACCTGTTTCGGCGGCACCCTCCCTGCCTCGGTGGAGAACGTGTACCAGACATAGCCGCCGCCGATGTGACGCATGACGCGCCAGGCGCCGGGAAACCGGATCTCGAAGAGCCCGGCCGGATGTCGAAAGACTCCGGATTCGGACGGATCGTTGACGGCATAGATCACGTCGCCGTCCCGCGCGATGCGTCCGGGCAGCGGCGGGCGGAAGGCAGGCGGCATCGCCGGCGCGTCTCCCGCGAGCGCGGCGCGCGAACCAGTGGCCTCCGGCTGGGCGGCGGCGGCGTCCGGCACGCCGAGCAGAGTGTCATCCTGCCCGGCCGGCCGCGCCGCTCCGCGCGCACCGACGGCAAGGAGCGCGCACAGAACCATGGTCGCTGAAACGCAGTTCGCAGCGAGGCGATCAGGGGGCCGAAGCATGGACGACGCCCGCAGCCTCACGCTCAGCACGCGCGCTGCGGCGTTGCGTCACGCAAACCATTTCCGCCAGCCAAAGTCAAGGCACGCGGCAGCGCGCGGTCAGGCGGCACCCGCAGGCCGACGCGCCCCCGTTGCTCCGCTCGCTCGCCCCAGCAACCACTGCTCGGCTTCGCCGACCGTCGCGAACACCGCCATGGGCACGCCGCGGTTGACCGCGACGGTCTCGGCGAACTTCATCAGGTCGCCCTCGGCATTGACGTCGACGTAAGCCAGCGACTCCAAGAATCCCTGCGCCCGGCCGCTTTCCTCCGACGTCAACTGGAACACGTCCATCGTGCCGAGGCGGGGACCCTCGAGCCGCTCTTCGATCAGCACCCGAAAGCATTTCCGCGCCTGGCACTCGCGCCGGATCCCCTCGAGGTAACGCTTCACCGTGTCCGGCTTGTTCGGGCCGGTGACGACCACGTGCAGGTAGGTCGGCTTCGGGGTGATCTTCAGTTTGTACGACACAGCTGCCTCCTCTGCACTCGGCTGCGCCACCCACCTCCGGTCGGCGGTGGTTCCGCAGGAGGAGCGGTCCGGGGTATTGCCTCAGATTAGGGCACGCAAACCCTAATGAGGCAACCCCCGAAATCGGGCGGATGGCAGTGCTCGCCGCGACACCCAAACGTTCAGGAACTGGGTGTGGCGGCCGGAGGAGACGCTGCAATATCCGGCAGCCAGACGACCATCTCGCCGGGCCCGCGGTTTGCCCACGCGAAATAAGGGATCGCCGTGAGATCCTGCTCCCGGGCAACCGCCCTGCCCTGCGCATCGCGGCTTTGCGCAAGGGCGCGACCCGTGATCACCACAACGCCATTGAGCAGATCGGCCTTGAATTCGGAGGTCAGCGCGGCGGCTTCAGGCAGCGTGAGCTGGCGCACCTTGCCACCAGGATTGTCGGGCCATTCGACACAATACACGAGCGGCCCGCGCTGCAACGCCACCCGGCCGCGGTCGGCCGCCACGGCTCCATTCGCCACCACGAGGCGCACCGGCATGGGCAGGCTCAGCTCGATGATGTCGCCGCGTTGCCACTCGCGGTCGAGGCGCACATAGCCGTGGTCGAGTGCCAGCCCGACCGCCGCACCATTGACTTTCAGCGTCGGCAGCGGGGCGGCCTGGTCGTGGTATCGGTAGAGATCCCCCGGCACCGGCTCCTCGCGCGCCCAGCCGGGGATGCGGACATTGATGGCGAACCGCGCACGCTGGTCGGGATTGACGGTGATCCGAATACCGCCGTCCCACGGATACCGGGTCTCCTGCACGACGTTGACCGACCGGCCGCTGTCCAGTCTGATGTCGGCCGTACTGCCGACGAAGAGATTGACGTAAAGCGCATCGCCCGCCTGGGCGTAAACGTATCCCGGCACGGAGGCGAGGAAGCGCGTGATGTTGCCCGGGCAGCAGGCGCACCCGAACCACGGACTCCGCTGGTAGCCGCCCTCCGACTCGAGCGGATTCGGATAGAAGAACGATTTGCCGTCGAGCGAGACGCCCGAGATGAGCCCGTTGTAGAGCGTCCGCTCCAAGATGTCGACGTACCGGGCATCGCCGTGGAGCAGGAACAGCCGCTGATTCCAGTAATCGTTGCCCACCGCGGCGCAGGTTTCGTTGTAGGCGGTCAGGTTGGGCAGCTCGTAGTTCGCCCCAAATGCCTCGCCTTCGGGCCGGGCGCCAATGCCGCCCGTGACATAGAGTTTGGTCGTGACGACGTTCTGCCAGATCCGGTCGATGGCCTTCACGTAGGCGGCGTCGCCGGTGAGCGCGGCCACGTCGGCCATGCCCGAATACATATAGGTGGCGCGCACGGCGTGGCCGACCGCCTCCGTCTGGTCGATCACCCGCAAATCCGCCTGGCCGTAAGGGCTGCCGCCGGGCCCGCGCGCGTCCAGAAAGAACTTGGCCAGTTTCAGGTAGCGCTCATCTCCCGTGATCCGGTAGAGCTTGGCCAGGCCCATCTCGACAATCTGGTGCCCCGGCCACACGCTCCGCTTGCCGGGCCCGAAGGTGCGGTCCAGGAGATCGGCGCTCTTGAGCGCGACGTTGAGCAGCGAGCGCTTGCCGGTCGCCTGGTAGTGCGCCGCCGCCGCCTCGTACAGGTGGCCGAGGTTGTACAACTCGTGGCTCAGCTCCTGTTCCTTTTCCCAGCGGTGCGCGCCCGCCCATTTGTGCGGATGCACGGGATCGATCGTGCGCGTAGTGTAGAGATAGCCGTCGGGCTCCTGGGCCGCGGCGATTTTGGCGATCAAGCCGTCGAGGTAGGCGTCGAGCTTCGAATCCGGGCGCACGCTGAGGGCGTAGGAGGCGCCCTCCAGCACCTTGTAGATATCGGTGTCGTCGAAGGGAAAGCCCGGCGGCGTCTTGTCTTTGACCTCCTCGCCCCGCAGCGCCGCCGCGGCGCGCTCGAAATTAAAGACGCGCCCCGTCTCCTCGCACTTCTGAAAGGCAAAGGGGATCGTGACCGTGCGGTTGATTTCAATGCGCGGCGCCCAGAAGCCGTCGTTGAAATGGACGGCGGTGAACGGCACCGGCTTGACCGGGTAATCCCGCGCCGGGTGCGGCGCCTCCGCCGCCGGAGCCGCCGCCGGCGCGGTCGGCTCCGCAGGGCTCGCCGGGGCGGAAATAGCCAAACAAAGCGACCCCCATCCCGCCAGTCCCGCCCACCGCGCCACGGTAGTGTTCATGGTTCCGAGAACAGCCAGAATGCCGGCGAAGACAAGACTGGGCTGGCGCCGCGGCCGTCATTCGCCTTGCCCGGGGCGACGAGTGGCGCATAACCCTTGCCCGCCGGCATGAACATCCAACCAACCAAGCCCGAGTTTCTGCGCCTGTGCGAGCAGGGCAACGTCGTGCCGGTTTTTGCCGACCTCATGGCCGATTTCGAGACGCCGGTCTCGGCCTACGCCAAACTCAAGGCGGCCGGCCCCGCCTACCTGCTCGAGTCGATCGAGGGCGGGGAATTCGTGTCCCGCTACAGTTTCATCGGCTGCCGGCCGCGGCGCGTCTTCGCCTGCTACGCGCAGACCACCGAGATCCGCGAGCCCGGCCGGCCCCCGCAGCGCGTCCCCACCCCGCACGATCCGCTCCGGCTGATCGAGGCCGAAATCGCCGGCTTCCGGCCCGTGCCCGTCGCGGGCATGCCCCGCTTCATGGGCGGCGCCGTCGGCTATCTCGGCTATGAGTACATTCACCGCGTCGAGCCGACCGTGCCCGAGGCGGCGCGCGACGAACTCGGCCTGCCCCTCGTCTACTTCATGCTGTCGGACACGCTGCTGATGTTCGACCGCGCGAAGCAGACGCTCCGCCTGTGCGTCAACGCCCACGTGCGCCCGCCGGCCGGGGGCGCCGGCAGCGCAGCGGGCATGGCGCCGGCGGCCGCCTACGACGCCGCTGTCGCGGAATTGCACCACCTCGACGACCTCCTGCGCCAGTCGCGGGAGCCCGCGTCGTCCGCCCTGGTCGAACCGGCGCGGATCGATGTGCCGCCGTCCAACTTCACCCGGGCCGACTTTGAGAAGATGGTGGAGAATGCCAAGGAGTACATTCGCGCTGGCGACATCATCCAGGTCGTGCTCGCCCAGCGCTTCGCGCGGGAGTTCAGGAAGACCCCGCTCGACCTCTATCGCGCGCTGCGCACGGTCAATCCGTCTCCCTACATGTTCCTGCTCGACACCGGCGATTTCGCGCTCGTGGGCGCCTCGCCCGAGGTCCATGTGCGGGCGACCGACGGCCGCATCGAGATCCGCCCGATCGCGGGCACCCGCCGCCGCGGCGGGACGGTCTCCGAGGATCTCGCGCTCGAAAAGGAACTCCTCGCGGATGACAAGGAGCGCGCCGAGCACCTCATGCTGGTCGACCTCGCCCGAAACGACATTGGCCGCGTCTGTCGCTACGGCACCGTCACTGTCCCCGAGTTCATGGTCGTCGAACGCTACTCTCACGTCATGCACATCGTGTCGCAGGTGGAAGGGCGGCTGGCTTCCGACAAGTCCGCGTTCGACCTCATGCGCGCCACCTTCCCCGCCGGCACGGTCAGCGGCGCCCCCAAGATCCGCGCCATGCAGATCATCGCCGAACAGGAGCGCCTGCAGCGCAGCTTCTATGCGGGTGCGCTCGGTTATTTCAGCTACGACGGCAACCTCGACTCCTGCATCACGCTGCGCACCGCCCTGGTGAAGGACGGCACCGTGTACATCCAGGCGGGCTGCGGCATCGTCGCCGACTCCGAGCCCGCGGCGGAGTACCAGGAGAGTATCAACAAGGCCTCGGCCTTGCTGAAGGCCGTCGCCATCGCCGAGGCGCTCTAACCCGAATCTACGCGGTCTTGCCGCAGGTTCACTCGCGAGGCCCGGAACCGTCCGGCGGTAGGGCCGGACCTTGGTCCGCGCCGTTTGGGTACGGCGAATCATCCGCTGGGAAAGGACGACCACGAGCAAGCTCGGGCCCTACGGTGATGGTAGGGCCGGACCTTGGTCCGCGCCGTTTGGGTACGGCGAATTGTCCGCTGGGAAAGGACGGCCACGAGCAAGGAGGGGCGGTACCGGAGGCGACGGGTAACAGCCGTGTTACGCATCGAGCGTTGGCTTCCAGGGCCGCCTGCCGTTCCGTGGCCGCCAGTGCCGGCCGGCGCGTCTCCAATGGACCGGGTAGTCCCATTCAAAGCGCGCCGTTTCGGCACGATCTTCCCATGAAACCGAGCCAAATTCGTGCCATTTCAGCTGCGACCGGGGTCAGCGATGCCATCCCCGCCTGGCCGTGCCCAGAGTGGAACGCATTAAGCTGGAACATACCGGAGAGTCAGGCGATTAGCCCAAATGATACTTGGCGTTAGATCGCCTCCTAGGACTTGTTCAAGCGTCTAACTATTGAAATACATCCTATTTATGGCACCGTACCGCAGATTCAGCTCCAAGCCGGTTGTCGTTGCCGCCGGTGAGTCGACTCGCGCCGAGGTTGAGGAATTGGCGCCACCCGCCCCGACGATGGATAGCCCGCCCTCGTTTCTCGAGCGGCCCGAAACCAAGGCCGTCGAGCCTGATCCCCTCGAGCGCAGCGGCCTGCAGCTCTACCTGCAGGAGATCGCGAAGACTCCGCTGCTCACCATCCCGGAGGAGATCGAGCTGGCCCGCCGCATCCGGCGTGGCGACCGGGCGGCCCGCAATCACATGATCAAGGCGAACCTGCGCCTGGTCGTGAAGATCGCGCACGACTACAAGGATTTCGGCCTCCCGCTGCTCGACCTGATCAGCGAGGGCAACATCGGCCTGATCAAGGCGGTCGAACGCTTCGACCCGCGCAAGGGCGGCAAACTCAGCACCTACGCTGCCTGGTGGATCAAACAGTCGATCAAGCGCGCCCTGGCCAACCAATCAAAGACCATCCGGCTGCCCGTCCATCTGGTCGACAAGATTTCCAAGATGCGGCGTGCGGCCATGGCGCTCGCCGAGGAGTTCGGCCGCGAGCCGTCCGACGAGGAGGTCGCGATGGAACTCGGCATCCCGGTCAACAAGGTCGCCCACCTCAAATCCGTCAGCATTCGCCCCACGTCCCTCGATGCTCCCATCGGCGAAGACGGCGATTCCGCCACCTTTGGCGAAATCGTGGGCGATGAAAACGCCACCAGCCCGTACGAGAACGTCCGGGAGCATAATCTCCGGTCCGACCTCAGCCGCATGATCAATTCGCTCGACCGGCGCGAAGCCGACATCCTCCGGATGCGTTTCGGACTCGACGGCCACGACGAGCTGACCCTCGAGGAGGTGGGGAAGAAATTCAAGGTGACGCGCGAGCGCGTCCGCCAACTCCAGAACCTGGCCCTCCAAAAAATCCGCAAGCTCATGGCCAAGAACGAGGCCCAGCGGACGGTCGAGGAGATCGACCAGGACGAGCGCCTCCGCAAGCGCATGGAGGTCCTGCGCGAGTTCTTCGAGAGCAGGTCGGCGAAGCGCGCCGGGAAGAACTGACGGGCCGACGGCCCTGATCCGCGCCGGCGGCGCCCCGCCGACATTTCTGGCGGGAACGGTGCGGCTTGGCCGTGGCCGACGGCTGGACAGCGGTGGTGGGACTCGCCACATTCCGCCCACTCTTCTCGCGATGATGTCGGAACACCTCCTGCCGCGCGTCCTCGCGGTCATCCTGGCCGCCGGCAGTCTCGCCCGTGCCGCCACCTTCGACGAGGCGCAGGCCCTCTACCGGACCAAGCGCTACGCCGAAGCCCGGCAGGTCTTCGAGCAGGTGGCCGCCGCCGAGCCGGGCAACGCCGCGGCGGCCTATCACCTCGGGCAGCTGGCCCTCATGCGCAACGATGAGGCGGAGGCCATCCGGTGGCTCGAAAGGGCCACGGCCCTGACGCCGCAGTCGGCGCCGTATTTCCAGGCGCTGGGCGACGCCTACGGTCTGGCCGCCCAGAAGGCGGGCCTTTTCTCGAAGCCCGGCCTCGCGCGGAAATGTCGCCTTGCCTACGAAAAGGCGGTCGCCCTCGAGCCCGACAACATCAGCGCCCGCTATGCCCTTTTCACGTTCTACCGGCAGGCGCCGGGCATCGCGGGAGGTGGTCTGGAAAAGGCGCGAACGCAGGCCGAGGAGATCCGGAAGCGCGATCCGGTCCGCGGCACCATCGCGCTCGCCGAAGTCAATGTCATCGAGAAGAAGTACGACGATGCGTTCGTGGCGCTCGCCGACCTGCGCCGCCGGCACCCGGAGGCGTGGGATGCCGCTTACCAGTTTGGCCGGGCCGCGGCGATGAGCGGGCAGCGGCTCGACGAGGGCGCGGCGGCGCTGAACGAATACCTGGCGCACACGCCGGACGAGGACCAGGCCCCGCTCTGGGCCGCGCACTGGCGCCTGGGAGTGATCTTTGAGAAGAAGGGCAATCTACCGGCCGCGCGCGCCGAGTACGCGGCCGCGCTCAGGCTCAATCCGTCCCAGCCGCAGCTTCTCGAGGCCATGGAACGGGTGAAATAGACCCCGGCCCGCCTGAGCGCGAGCCGGTCGGCCCGCCCCGACGGGGACGATCGGCCGCGCCGCCGTCGCGCCCCGGCGCGGCACTCGCATCTCGCGCCCCGCCTTGCCGCGAACCGGTTCGATGGCATTTTCCCTCCATGTCGGATAACGCCGTCACCTGTCGGCGCGTCGCCCACCCGCCCGCCAGTCGCCCGCTTCTGCTCTACGACGGCGCCTGCACGTTCTGCCGCCGCTGGATTGACCGCTGGCAGGCCGCGGCAGGCGACCGGCTGGACTTGGTCCCTGCGCAAGCGGTGGCGGATCAGTATCCGGAGATTCCCGCGGCCGACTTCGACCGCGCCGTGCAGTTGATTGACACCGCCGGCCTGGTCTCATCCGCGGCGGGCGCCATCTTCCGCGCCCGCGCCCTGGCGCTGCGGCGCACCTGGCTGCTGGCCGCGTACGAGCGCCTGCCCGGCTTCGCCCCGGTCGCCGAAGCCGTCTACCGGTTGGTGGCCAATCACCGGCCCCTCCTCTCGCGGCTGACGCAGCTCCTGTGGGGCGCCGACGTGCGCCGTCCCACCTTCGGCCTCAGCACGTGGGTCTTCCTCCGGCTCCTCGGTGCCGTCCACCTCATCGCCTTTGTCTCGTTCTGGTCGCAGCTCAACGGCCTGATCGGACCGGACGGCCTCCTCCCGGCCCAGCACTACTTCGACGTGCTGCGCGGCCCGCTGGGGGCGGGACGCTATTGGGAACTCCCCACGCTCTGCTGGCTGTTTGGGGGCGGGTGGTTTCTTCACGTTCTCTGCGGCGCCGGCATGGCGCTGGCGGTCGCATTGCTCGCCGGTCGGGCGCCAGCCGTCTGTCTCGGGCTGCTGTGGGCCGACTACCTGTCGCTTTGCGCCGCGGGCCAGGTCTTCCTCGGCTACCAATGGGACGTGCTGCTGCTGGAAACGACCCTGCTGTCCCTCTTCCTCGCCCCCTGGTCCGGGCGCAGTTGGCAGACGACGGCCGATCCGCCGCGTCTCTCCCGCTGGCTGATGTGGTGGCTGTTCGCGCGGCTGATGCTGCTGTCGGGCGCCGTCAAGCTTCTCAGCGGGGACGAGACGTGGCGCAACCTCACCGCGCTCAATTACCACTTCGAAACGCAGCCGCTCCCGACCTGGGTCGGTTGGTACGCCCACCAACTCCCCGCCTGGGCCAAGCGCGACTCCTGCGCGATCATGCTGGCCATCGAACTCGGCGCCCCGTTGCTGCTCCTGCTGCCGCGAAGGGCACGCCACCTCGGCGCGGCGCTGCAGCTCGGTCTGCAAGCCCTCATCGCGCTCACCGGCAACTACACGTTCTTCAATCTGCTGACCGCCGCGCTCGCGGTGCTGTTCTTCGACGATGCGTTCTGGCGGAATTGGCGGAAACGGATCCGCCGGGATCGGCCGGGGCGCGCCGCCGGTTCCGCGCCCCGCGCGGTCCGCTGGTGCCCGCGCGCGGTGCGCGTCCCCGCCGCCGCCACCTCCTTCGCGCTCACGGGCATTGTCACCCTCGCGACCCTGTTTCCGGCGCAGCGCGCACTGCAGGCTGCCACAGTCCTGCCCGCCGTCCTCTCCCCCCTCCGGAGCTTCAACCGCTACGGCCTGTTCGCGATCATGACGCGCGAGCGGCCCGAGATTGTCATCGAGGGCAGCGACGACGGACGGACCTGGCTGCCCTATGAATTCAAGGCGAAACCCGGCGACCTGCGGCGCCGGCCCGGCTTCGTGGCGCCCCACCAGCCGCGCCTTGACTGGCAGCTCTGGTTTGCGGCGCTGGAAAATCCCGCGGAGAACCCGTGGGTGACCGGCCTGTGCGTGCGCCTGCTGGAAGGGTCGCCGCCTGTGCTGGCCCTGTTCGCCTCCAATCCGTTTCCCCACCGGCCGCCCCGGGAGGTCCGCGCCGTGCTGTACGAGTATCACTTCACCGACCGCGCCACCCGCGCCGCCACCGGCCGCTGGTGGGACCGCACGCCGGTCGATTTCTATGTGCCTCCGCTCTCGCGGCGCTGAGCGCATTTTTCTCGCCCCCTCGGCGGCTCTGCCTCTCGCTCTCCTGCATGGTCGCGGCCCAAGAGCAGTTCCTCCGCCTGCTGGGCGAAAGCGTCGCCGCACACCGCCTGGTCAAACTCACGCTGGGCCGATACCGCGGCCCCGACGCCACGCTCCGCAACCTCCACGTGCGCCCGGTCACGCTGCGCGCGGGCCCGCACCTGTCGTTCGTCTGGCGGCACGCCACCCGCGACCTCACCGCGAACCACCCGCCCGCCGCGGCCCTCGCGCTGCTCGAACCGCTCATCGGCGGTGACTTTGGCAGCGCCCACCTGTTCACGACGACCCAGGACGCCCAGCTCGAATTCGCCGCGGACGGATCCGCGCGGCTCAAGCTCCTGCCGCACGCACCCGCCGCGCCGCCTTCGGAGTCGCATGACCGGCCCAAGCAGCGCCTCATCGACGCCCACAGCCCCTGGCTCCACGCCCTCGGCGTCACCACCGCCGCCGGGGCGCCGCGCGAAGGCATGGCGGCGAAGTTCAAACAAATCAACCGGTTTGCCGAATTGCTGGCGCCGCTGCTGAAGGACGCCTCCTTCCCGACCGACCGGCCGGTCGAGGTCGCCGACATGGGATGCGGCAAGGGTTATCTCACGTTCGCCGTCTGGCAGCATCTCCGCGAGCAGGCCGGGCGCGACGCGCACGTCCGCGGGATTGAGCAGCGCCCCGATCTCGTCGACCTGTGCAACCGCGTCGCCCGCGAGTGCGCCTGCGCCGGCTTGGAATTCGCCGCCGGCACGATCGCCGACACGCCCCCGGGCCCCCTGGATGTCCTCATCGCCCTGCACGCGTGCGACACGGCCACCGACGACGCCATCGCCCAGGGCGTCGCCGCGGGCGCCGGCCTCATCGTCGTCGCCCCGTGCTGCCACAAGGAAATCAGCCCGCAGCTCGCCGCCCCGGCCGCGCTCGCGCCGGCGCTGCGCCACGGGATCTTTCACGAGCGGCAGGCCGAATTCGTGACCGATGCCCTGCGCACGCTCCTGCTCGAGTGGGCGGGCTACGACACGCGCGCCTTCGAGTTTATCTCCACCGAGCACACGGCCAAGAACCTCATGATCGCCGCAGTGCGCCGGCCCGCGGTGAACCTGTCGAAGCCGCCCCAGCCCGCCGTCAGCCGCGACGCGGCGGCCGCCCGCGTGCGCGCGCTCGCCGCGGCGTACGGCGTGCGCCACCAGCGCCTCGCCGCCCGCCTCGGCTTTCCCCTTGAATCCTGAAGCGCAATTCCCGGCCGTCACCGATACCGTGGCGTCCAAGGACGCACCGCTCAACGGAACATGTCACGTAATACGTGACATGTCGCGGAGGCGTCCGAGCGAGAATCGTCACTTGATAGGCGGCAGACTCCCATCTTCCGCGGCGCGATGACCTGGGCCGACATCGACTGGGCGGCGCTCGAGCGCCTGCGCGGGCTGTTCCTCTCCGGCGCGGCGGCCCACGGCGCCTATTGGACGTCGGCGGACGATCTGGCCAGCTATGATTTTACGTACGGCGAGCGCATTGGGTGGAAATGGGACGCCGTGCTGAGGGAGCTCGACCTCCGCGGCTGGAAGCCGTTGGTCCCTGCCCCGGCCCGACCTGAGCGTCCCCGCGGAACAGACGAGGACGGCGTCGCCGTCCTCGACTGGGGCTGCGGCAGCGGCGTGGCCGGCCGTCGGGTGGTGCGCTGGCTCGGCGCGGATGGCGTGGACGTCTTCCGGGTCTGGGACCGGTCCGCCCTCGCGGCGGGCTTCGCGGCCGACGCGGCGCACGCCGCCTTTTCCCGGCTGGCGGTCGAGCAGGTAACGCCGGGGTTTCTCGCGAGCGACGAACCCATCGGGGTGCTGGTGATCAGTCACGTTCTGACTGAACTGCCGGCGGAGGACCTCCGGGCGCTGCGGGGATTGGCGGCGCGAACCAGCGCCATTCTCTGGGTCGAGCCCGGCACGCCGGAGGCGAGCCGGGCCCTGGTCGAGATCCGCGAGCAGCTCCGCGGACGTTTTCGACTGGTCGCACCCTGCACCCATCAGGCCGGGTGCGGTTTGCTTGCACCTGCCAATTCCCGGCACTGGTGCCATCACTTCGCGGCGCCGCCCGCGGAGATTTTCTCCGATTCGAACTGGGTGAAGTTCGGCCAGCGGGCCGGCATCGACCTGCGGAGCCTGCCGTACAGCTTCCTCGCCCTCGAACGTGGTTCCGCCCACCCCGACTCCGCCGGCGCGGCTGGTCTGTCCCGGGTCATCGGCGAACCCCGCGTGTACAAGGGCTTCGCCAAAGTGCTCAGCTGCGACGCCGACGGCGTGCGCGAGCTCACCCAGCAGAAGCGCGACGCGCCCGGGCTTTTCCGGGAACTCAAGCGGCCGGCCGGCGCCCTCCTCTATCGCTGGACGCGCAAGGGCGATCGGGTGACCGGCGGCGAGCGCCTGGCCGCTCCCACGGGGCAGCGGGCGCCGCCAAACTGAGGGTCGCGCTTGACTCCCCCGCCGTCGCTGGGAACATCCAACCCCTTCCCAAATCCCTTCATGAGCCAGCAAACCAACAAAGTGATCAAACGCCGCCGTCGCCTCGCCTATCTCAAGCGCCGCAAGGTCCGCGCCCGGCAGGCGAAGGCGGCCAAGGCTGCCAAGCCCTGAAGCTCGGCGTCCCTGTCGAGCCGCGGCGGGCGCCGCGGCTCTTTTTTTCGGCCCGAATCGCCACCCCCCTGCAGATGATCAAGGTCGGTCTCATTTCCCTGGGCTGCGCCAAGAACCTCGTCGACAGCGAGATCATGGTCGGCCACCTGCATGCGGCCGGCATGCAGGTCGTGCCCGAAGCCGCCGCCGCGGACGTCGTGATCGTCAACACGTGTTCGTTCATCGACTCGTCGAAGGAGGAGTCGATCGGCCACATCCTCGAGGCGCACGAGCAGCGCGGCCTGCGCAAGCGCCGCGCGGAGCAGAAACTGATCGTGGCCGGCTGCATGGCGCAGCGCTTTGCCCGCGAGCTGCCCGCCGCCCTGCCCGAGGTCGACGCCTTCATCGGCCTCGATCAGATCACCCGCGTCGCGCCGATCATCGCGGAGCTGTTCGCCCGGAGCGGCGGTGCGGCGGGTCCGCCCCCGACCTTCGTCACGCCGCGCTCCACCTACATTCCCGACTACGACACGCCGCGTTTTCGACTGACCCCGCGCCACTTTGCGTACGTGAAGATTGCCGAGGGCTGCAACCATCCCTGCACCTTCTGCATCATCCCGCAGATTCGCGGCCGGCACCGCAGCCGCACCGTGGAGAGCGTGGTGACCGAGGCGCGCGCACTGGTCGCCGACGGCGTCCGCGAGTTGAACCTCATCTCGCAGGACACCACCTTCTTCGGCATGGACACCTGGGCGGAGCGGCCCAACCCGCGGTCCCCCGTCGAATCCGCCCGGGGCGCGGCGCTGACCACCCTGCTCCGCCAGCTGCAGGCCATCGAGGGCGATTTCTGGATCCGGCTCCTCTACACCCACCCCGCCCATTGGAGCGACGAGCTCATTCGCACCATCGCCGAATGCCCGAAGGTCGCCCGGTACGTGGACATGCCCTTGCAGCACATCAGCGACCGCATGCTGGACCGCATGCAGCGGGAGACGAACGGAACCTACATCCGCGATCTCATCGCCCGGATTCGGACCGGCATCCCCGGGATCGCGCTGCGCACGACCTTCATTGTCGGTTTCCCCGGCGAGACCGAGGCCGACGTCGACGCCCTCTGCGAGTTCATCCGGGTGACGCAGTTCGAACGCCTCGGCGTGTTTCGCTACTCCCGGGAGGAAGGGACGCGGGCCGCCAAACTGCCCGGACAGATTCCGGCGAAGGACAAGGAGCGGCGCTGGCGCCGCGTGATGGCCCTGCAGAAAGACATCGCGGCCGAGATCAGCCGGAGCCAGGTCGGCCGCACTCTCCGGGTGCTCGTGGAGGAACCGGGGGTGGCACGGAGCGAGGCCGATGCGCCAGACATCGACGGCCGGGTCTACGTGCCGCGCGCCCTGCCCGCCGGCGAATTCGCCGACGTCGCCATCACCGGCCATCACGATTACGATCTTCTGGCCCTGCCCAAGGGCGAACGCCCGGCGGAGTACAAGGTCGCCCGGCAGGCACAGTGATCTCCGTTGTTTGCGGCCCGGCTTAAAGGTTCGCGCGCGAATCCGCGCACCTGAAACCGCCTGGCCAACGGAGACTGGGCCGGCACCGGCGAAGCAGCCCGGTTCGCGCTGCGACCGGATGGCCGATGACTGTCGGGCGCGACCGGCCGGCTCGGCCGCTCACAGCGCCGTCATCTGGCCGGCGGCGGCCGTCACGTCTGCGGACGGCACCACCACGATGCCTTTCGGGGAGCCATCGACCAGGAAGCGCACGCAGATGCCCACCACGCGCCCCTGGGCGTCAAACACCGGGCAGCCCAGGATATCCCCGAAATAATCGGTGCTGACCAGCAGCAACCGCCGCGGCCGTTCGATGATGCCCGTAATCGTGCAGGGCCGGATTATCGCCGCCCGCTGCAAGGCCTCGGGCAGCCGTGAAAGGTGGTAGTAATTACCCAGCAGCATGGCCGCCTCCGGCGCCTCACCCGGATTGACGCAGGTGAACGTGCGCCCCCCGCTCAAGGGATGGTCCGGCACAAGGAACGCCAGGTCGCGGGCCGCGTCCCGCCAGACCACTTTGGCCGGCACTTCCGTCGCATCGGCCAGCCGCAGCCTCACTGACTTGAGCTCCGAAGATTCGAGATCCACCCCGATCCCCGGGGGCGCCAGCTGCGGGCGCACGCTCTCAAAGAGCACTTTCGGGTCGATCGCGCTGAGCGAAGTGACGGTCAGACCATCCGGCGAAAGCACCGTGCCGTTGAGATCGATTTTTTGCTCGGAGGACGCAGGCGGCCGATCGCCGACGGAGATTTTCAGAATCATCGAGAGCTTGACCACCACCACCGCATCGGCGTAGCGCCGGACAATCAGGCGCCCGGCCGTCGCCTCGGCCTCGGGCAGGGCCCGGAGATGCGGAGACGCGGCCAGGGCCAGGACCAGCCAGATCGCGGGCGGACGAATCGTGAGCTTCATGGTGTCGGTGATCGAAAGTTGGATCGGACGGAACGAGAACGGATTCACGCAGCGCTCCGCAGCATCCAATACGGCGGCCCGCGGCGCAAGCCCTTGTGGCGCGGCCGGCGCCCGCTCCCGGTCATTTCGTCACTGCGGCGGCGTACCGGTCGATGATGCCATCAAAGCTGCCGTTGCTAAAGAAGACGACGACGCGCGCCTCGCCTTGGGGCGGCAGCGTGTCGGCAATCAAGCGCTCGCCGAGGGCGCGGTTGCTGGTGAACCACTGCGCCTCCACGCCCTGCGTCTCCATTTGTTGAGCCACGGCCTCGGCGTCGAAACGTTCCTCCTCCTTCAAGGCTTCCGCCCGGCTCACGGCTCCCAGGTAGACCTCGTCGGCCAGGGCAAGCGCCCGCGCGAAGCCGTTCTGGAGGATGCGCGTGCGGGCCGTGTTGCTGCGCGGTTCGAACACCGCGGTCAGCCGCGCGCCGGGGTGGCGGGCGCGCAGCGCGCCCAAGGTTTCGGCCAGCGCCGTCGGGTGATGGCCGAAGTCCTCGATCACGGTCACCGTGGGCGTGCGTACGCGCACCTCCTGCCGGCGGCGCACCGCCCGGAAACGCGGGAGCGCGTCCAGCCGCAGCCGCGCCGGCTGGTCGGGATGGACGGCCAGGCCCGCGGCGCAGGCGGCCATCGCTGCGTTGCGCGCGTTGAAGAGGCCGGATTGCGGCCAGCGCACCTCGGCCCAGACGGCCCCCCGCCAGGCGAGCGTGAAGGCAGCGCCGGTGGCGTCTTCCGTGAAACCCGTGAGGCGCAGGTCGTTCCCCTCCCCCGTGCCGACGCGCACGACTCGGGTCCACGACAGCGGCAGCAGAGCGCGCAGGTTCGGATCGTCGCCATTCAGAACCACAACGCCGGTGCGTGGAACAAGGCGGGTCAGATGGCCGAAGGCGCGCTGCACGTCCGCCAGATCGCGAAAAATGTCGGCATGGTCGAACTCGAGATTGTTGAGCACGGCGATGTGCGGCGCGTAATGGATGAACTTGCTGCGCTTGTCGAAGAACGCGCTGTCGTATTCGTCGCCTTCGATCACAAACGGGTCCGCCGCCGCGCCGAGATGGCTGCCGGTCGGCGGGTCCTGCGGCACGCCGCCAATGAGGAAGCCCGGGTCG
>DATIWI010000013.1:0-3005 GCA_035519475.1 Opitutaceae bacterium | reverse complement strand
CTGGTGATCGCGTGCCACTCGAGCACTTCCTGCAGAAGCGCCCGCTCCGTCTTCTGGACGATCCGCTCGAGGCTGGTCCACGTCTGGCAATAGGCGATCTGGCTGCGACTCGACGCGAGCAGGTGCTCCGTCTCGCGATACCGGGCCACGCGCCGCTGCAAATCGTACACCGAGATGAGCGAGATGAACGCCGCGGCCACGACCGGCAGCGAAATCGGCAGGAAATAATACAGCAACTCCTCGGCGCCGTGCGGCAGTTCGCCCAGATGCAGCGCATAGGCGGCGGTGCAGAGGATGGCCAGCACGGTCGCGATCCAGAACCCGAGGCGCAACCGCCGGAGGAGCGGCAGCGCCCGATCGAGGCGATGGCGGTAGTAGCCGAGCTGGTCGTCCACCCGGTGCGTGAGATAGGCATGCTTGAACGCCGCCATCGACAGCGGCTGGGCCGAGGCGGCGCGGCGGTGCAGGATGTGCAGCGTGCGGGTGAGCTGGCGGAATTCCGCGAGATCGAGGTCGGTGAAGAGCGGAGCCGCGCGCGGCAGGCCCCACGTGGCGAGGGCGGAGCGGGTGATCTCGGCCGCGAGGCGGCAGTGCACCCAGTGGTGGTGAGTGCCGGCATAGCGCAGCGCCAGGGCCACGCCGAGGGCGCCGAGGAGGCAGAACAGCTTGAACCAGGGCACCGTGGCGAAATGCCATTCAAAGGCGAGCGCCGCCGCGGCGATGAGCGTGGCGAACACGTGCAACAGGACGATCGAGGCGATCAGCCGCCGGTATTGCGGCGCCCCGCGGGTGGCGGCGTAGTCGACTTTTCGCTGGAAGGCGGCGATCAGCCCGAGTGCGGGAGCGACCGTCTCCTTCGGCTCGGGTTCGGCGGGGGCCTCCGGGAGGGCGTTGAAATGGCCGAGGTTGTGGTCGTGCGGCGCGAAGTGTTCGAAATTCTCGCGCCGCGGCATGCAGGTGGTCGCGTCAATGATCACGAGCGGTTTCTTCAGCTCCCTCGCGTAAGCGACCACGTCGGCCGTGCCGCCCTTGCCGCGCGCGGGCTGTCCGTCCCAGAGCGCGATGAAGACGTCGCTGTCGTTGACCGTCTCCATGCCGCAATCGAGATAGTTGTCGTCACGTGCGCCGCTTTCCCCGATGACGCGCACCTGCTCGGCCTCCGGCAGCAGCGACTCCACCACCTTCCATTCTTCGGGCGAGAAATCCTTCCGGAATTCCGCGGGGGCAAGCGGCAGCACGACATGCCACGCCAGGTCCAGCGCCAGCGCCTGCTGCGCAAACAGAGTGTCGGCGCCCGCGGCGGCCGAGGAGAGCGCGATCCATTCTCCCGGCGCCTCCCGGCGCAGCGCCGCGAGCACCGCCCGGAGGGTGCCCTCGATTTCGCGCGGGCGCTCGAGTTGCCGGTGGCCGGTGAAGCCGACGATGTGGTACTGGGGCAGGCTCGCGGGGGCGCTCATCGTTCGGCGGCAACAGACGCCCGCCGCCGACTCGCTGTCAACTGCGAAGGCGGCAGCGGCGCCCCGTTTGAAGTTCTTGCCTATCTGTGTTTAACTGCGGGTTCGTTTTTGCCCGGCCCCCTCCGCCCGCATGCCCCCGGATCCACCACGCGCCGTCTTTCTGAGCTATTCCCGGAATGACGCCGACGCCGCCCGGCGTATCGCCGAGGCGCTGCGGGCATTCGGCCTGATCGTCTGGTTCGATCAGAACGAGTTGCGGGGCGGCGATGCCTGGGACCAGAAGATCCGCCGCCAAATCAAGGAGTGCGCGCTGTTCGTGCCGATCATCTCGGCGACCACGCAGGAACGCGGCGAGGGCTATTTCCGCCGCGAATGGAAGCTGGGCGTCGACCGCACCCAAGACATGGCCGAGGGCGTGCCCTTTCTCGTGCCGGTGGTGGTGGACGATACCGCGGAAGACGGCGCGGTCGTGCCCGAGGAATTCATGCGCGTGCAATGGACGCGCCTGCCCAACGGCGCGCCGACGCCTGAATTCGTCGCACAGCTCAAGCGCCTGCTGGAGGCGCCGCGCAGGCCGGCGGGCCGAGGGCCGAGGCCGGAGGACGGAGACCGCAGGACCGAGGAGAGAGGGCAGACTCCCGGGGACGGGAGTCAGACCGCCCAGCGCAGGCGAACGGGTTCGCGGGCCCGGGCCATCGGGGCGGGCGCGCTGGCGCTCATCGTTGTCGGTATCGCCGTCGCTTTTCTCACCACCCGCAAGCCGGCGGCGGCGCCGGCCGCGAATCCCGAAATCCACCCCGAAAACGCGCCGCCCGCGCGTCCATCCGAAGCGGACGCGAAGTCGATTGCCGTGCTGCCGTTCGAGAACATGAGCGAGGGAAAAGAGGGCGCCTTCTTCGCGGACGGCATCCATGAGGACATCCTCACCAACCTGGCGCTCGTCCGCGAACTGCATGTCATCTCGCGCACGTCCGTCATGCAGTACCGCGGCACAACGAAGCCGATCAAGGAGATCGCGCGCGAACTCGGCGTCGCCTACGTGCTGGAGGGCAGCGTGCGCCGCGCCGGCAACCGCGTGCGGGTGACCGGCCAGCTCATCAACGCGCACACCGACGAGCACGTCTGGGCCAAAGCCTACGATCGCGACCTGACGGACGTTTTCACGATCCAAGGCGAACTCGCCCAGGCGATCGCCGGCGCGCTGTCGGCCGTGCTCTCGCCGCAGGAGAAGTCGCTCCTCGAGCGCCGGCTGACCGACAACCTGGCCGCCTACGACGCCTACGTGAAGGCGCGCGACGTGCGGCTGCAGGCCGTGACCGAGCAACTGAACGAGGTGGAGCCGCTGCTCGAGCAGGCGGTGCAGCTGGATCCGAAGTTCGCCGCGGCGTGGGCCGAACTCGGCGCGTTTCACGCCTATCTCTATTTCAACGAGCAGGACCAGACCGCCGGCCGGCTGGCGAAGGCGAAAGCGGCGATCGACACCGCCGTCCGGCTCGCCCCGGACGCGCCGGAAGTGATCGAGAAGCTGGGCGACTACTATTATTACGG
>DATIWI010000012.1:0-5187 GCA_035519475.1 Opitutaceae bacterium | reverse complement strand
GTCGACCATGGCGCCGATGGCGATGGCGATGCCGCCCAGCGACATGATGTTCGAGCTGATCCCCTGCCGATACATGATCAGGAACGATGCCAGCACCGCCACCGGCAGGATGATGATGGCGACGAGCGCGCTGCGCAGGTGAAGCAGAAACAGCACACACACCAGTGCCACCACAGCGCTTTCCTCGAGGAGCTTGTGCTGCAGGGTTTCGACCGAGCGGTTGATCAGCGCGGTGCGGTCGTAGGCGACCGTGCAATGGATGTCCGGGGGCAGCGCCTTCATCGCCTCGTCGAGGCGTGCCTTGACGGCGTTGATGACCGCGCGCGTGTCCACGCCGTAGCGCACCACGACGATGCCGCCGACCGTCTCGCCGTCGCCGTTGAGCTCGGCGATGCCGCGGCGCATGTCGGGGCCGAACTGCACCTCGGCCACCTGGCCGAGGAGGACGGGCGTGCCGCCCGGGCCGAGGCCGACCGCGATCTTGCGCAAGTCGTCCAGGCTCGCGACGTAGCCCCGCACCCGCAGCATGAATTCCTTTTCGGCCAGCTCGAGCGAGCGTCCGCCGACCTCGTTGTTGCTGCGCGCGACGGCTGTGGCGACGTCGCGCAGCGAGAGGCCGTAGGCCCGCAGGCGGTCCGGGTCGACCGTGATTTGGTACTGCTTGACGAAGCCACCGACCGAGGCGACCTCCGCGACGCCCTCGACGCTGGCGAGCTGATAGCGGAGGTACCAGTCTTGGAGGGAGCGCAGCTCGGCGAGGTCGCGCCGGGGCGAGTTGAGCGAGTAGATGAACGCCCAGCCCACGCCGGTGGCATCGGGTCCCAACCGGGGCGTGACATTGCGGGGAAGGTCGGCGGCCAGCCCGCTCAGGTATTCCAGCACGCGGCTGCGCGCCCAATAGGGATCGGTGCCATCCTCGAAGATCACGTAGACAAACGAGAAGCCGTAGAACGAGTAGCCGCGCACCACCTTGGCGCCCGGCACCGACAGCATCTTCGTCGTGATCGGGTAGGTGATCTGGTCCTGCACGAGCTGCGGCGCCTGCCCCGCCCATTCGGTGTAGACGATGACCTGCGTGTCGGAGAGGTCGGGGATGGCGTCGAGCGGGATGTGGCGCAGGGCATGGATCCCGCCCGCGACCAGCAGCACCGTGCCAACGAGCACGACGAATTTGTTCTGCAGCGAGAACTCGATGAGGCGCTTGAGCATGGGCGTTCGTCCGCGGGCGCCTCACTTGAGCATCTTCTGGATCGCCTCGCGGAGCTGGCTTTCGGAATCGAGCAGGAACTGGCCGGAGGTCACCACGCGCTCGCCCGCCGTCAGGCCGGCCAGCACCTCGTCGTCGCCGTCGGCGGTGCGCGCCCCGAGCTTCACCGCGCGCGGCAGGAACGAGCCGTCGGGCAGGGCGACGAAGACCGTGTTGCGCTCGCCGCTGCGCAGCACCGCCGTGTCGGGCACGAGCACGGCGGCGGGCGCGAGTTCGGTTTCCAGGCGCACCTCGACGAACATGCCGGGTTTCAACGTCAGGTCGGGGTTGGCGAGCACGATGCGCGCTTGCGCGGTGCGGGAGGCGGCCTCGACCGCGGGGAGGAGCAGATCGACCTTGCCGGCGAACTCGCGTTCGCCGCCGTACGTGCGGCGCACCCTCACCGGCTGGTCGGGGCGCACGAACGCCAGATCGTTTTCGTAGATCTGCGCGTTGACCCAGACCGTGGCGAGATCGGCGAGGCGGAAGAGTCGTTCGCCGGCCTTCACCATCATGCCCTCCACCGCCGTCTTTTCGATGATCACGCCGTCGGCTGGCGCGCGGTAGGTGTACGTCCGCGCGGCCTCCCCGGTCTGGGCCAGTTCCTCGAGAAAGGCATTCGGCACGTCATACAGCCGGAGGCGCTCGCGGGCCGCGTGGGTGAGCGGGCCGCCGGCCGTGCCCTCGCTGCGCACGGCAATCAGGTAATTGAGTTCAGCGTTATAAAGGTCGGGCGAGTAGATCGCGAGCAACGGCTCGCCCGCGCGTACGGGCAGCCAGTTCGCGCTGACGAACAGCTTTTCGATCCAACCCTCGTACTTGGTCGTAATATCCCGCAGGCCCTGCTCGTTGAAATCCACCGTGCCGACCACCCGGAGTTCACGCCGCACCGGGCCCGTGCGCACGGCCTCCGTCTTGAGGTTCATCTTCTGGATCGTAACGGGGTCGACGGAAAGGGTGGCGGCGGCTTCGGCGGCATCCTCGTACACCGGCACCAGATCCATGCCCATCGAATCCTTGCCGGGATTCTGGCTGATTTCCCCGGGGTTCATGGTGGACTTGTAGTAAAGGACGCGGTGCTTGGCGGCGCCCGTCGTGGCCACGACGGGCACCAGCTTCATGCCGCAGACCGGGCAATCCCCCGGATGGTCCAGCAGGATCTGCGGGTGCATGCTGCAGGTGAAGAGCTGTTTGACGGCGGATTCCGCACCGACGGCCGCCGGCGCCATCGTGTAGGCCGCCACGATCACGAGAATCGCGGCGCGCGCCGGGCTGGATAGGACGGGAAATGATTTCATGACAGCAGACGGCTCAGGGTTGGATTGCCGCGACGGAGTTCACGGGCAGCGGCGCGCCGGCCGGAGGCGTCCCCGCGACGAGCAGCGACAGGTCGGTCAGCGTCTCCTCCCGGTCGCGCAGCGCGGCGACCCGTTCGATTTGCATCGCCAGAATCATCTTTTGCGTCTCGGGGATCATCGCGAAACCCGTCATGCCGGTGACATAGGCCGCGGACAGGGACGCCAGGGATTGGCGGAGGTTGGGCAGGGCGGTCTCGTCGAGGTACGCCACCATCCGGTCGGCCTCGCGCACCATGAAGGTCAGGCGCGCCAGATCCGCGGCGACCATGAGCTCCTCCGCCTGCAGGCGGGCAGCGGCGGCATCGTGTCGCGCGCGGGCGGCTGCCACGGCGGCGGCGATCTTCTGCCGCCAGAGCGGCAGCGAGATTTCCCCCAGCGGCCGCCACAGCACCGGGTTCATCTTCACGTCGGCCATCAGGCCGGCGGCGATTTCCGGCGTGCGGGTCCTTTGCTCCACGGCGACTGCGGCGGCCGCCATCGCCACCATTGCCCGCATCTCGCCCAATCGCGGATTGGCCGTGCGGACCGCCGCCCAGAAGGCGTCGTCCCCGGGCAGCGGGGTGGCGCTGAGGGCGGACGGCGCCGGCCAGGGCGGATCCGCGGCTTCGCGGGCGAGGCCCAGCGCGGCCTTCAGCCGGGCGCGGGCAGCGTTTCGCTGGTCATCGAGATTGGCCACCGCGAGGCGCAGTCGGCCGGCGTCGTTGAGCTGTTGCGCGAGCTGATCGAGCGAACCCATGGCGTGCATGGTCGCATGCTCGGCGTGGGAAAAACGGATCGCCTCTTCCGCCAGGCCCAGCGCCCGCTGCTGCAATCGCCGCGTCTCCTCGAGCGCGCTGAGATCGATCCAAGCCTTCTTGACCTCCGCCGCGGTGTTCAGCACCGCGGTCAGGTAACGCCGGTGAGCGACCTCGCTGGCGGCGGCGGCTTCGCCGGCCATGGCGGTGCGCCGGCCGGGATTCATCAAGTCGAACATCAGTCCCGGCATGAGCGAGGTCAGGGTCCCCGCGATGTCGGCTTGGAAGGTGAGCTTGGGGTCCGGGAGGGCGCGGGCCGGGGCGATGGCCAGGGCCGCACCGCGCCAGTCGTCGTAGGCTGCCTCGACCTGCGGATGATTGAGCAGGGCGAAGCGCAGGTAATCGGCCAGCGACGACTCGGCTGTCAGGCTCGAAAGATCGGGATTGTGTCCCGCGGGGCGCAGCAGCGCGCCAGCGTCGCGCACGCGGTCCAAGGTCGCGCGTTCTTCCCGCGACGCGGTGGCGCACCCGGCGAGCAGCAGCGCGGATGCGGTGACGATGAGGCGGAAAGGGTGCACGATCGGCCCGGGGCGTTCACCCCTTGGTCTCCTCCTTCACTTCGCCGCAGGTGAGCATGTCTTTGCCCAGGTAGGGATTGGCGGCCGCGCGCGTGCTTTGCACCCAATCCGCCTGCGCCATCGGGCAGGTCAGAATGAAAAATCCCTTCGTGTGCCGGGCCAAAACGATCGCCTCGGTGCTGAGGGCCTTGAAGCACGCGCGGGCGTGGCCGAGATCATCGGCGCGCGCGACCGCATCAGCGGAAGTCACCAGACCGCGGGCGTCGACTTTCACCGCCTCCGCGGCGAGACTCCGGGCGGCTGTCCTGGCGCCGGCGAGATCGTCGGCGCAGAGAGCGCGCGCGACCCGTTCGTACAACGGGAGCAGGGCGGGGCGGTTCTCTCCGGCGAGAGCGGAAATGACGGCCAGCTCGCCCGCCAGGAGAAAAAGGACAAAGAGGCGCACGGTGTTCATGGGCCCCGATAATACGCCGCCGCCGGCCTCATCCCTCGGGAAATCCGTCCGAACCGGGCGGCCACGGATGATCCGTTCGGCCAGCGACGATGCACCCGCCAGCCCACGGGCCCGGCGGGTGCAAGTTGGAGGCAATGGCTGGCCGGACTCCGCGGCGCGCGCCGGTCATCCCTTGGCCGGACAAACGCTGCAATTCTGGCAGCTGGTGCAGCCTTTTCCGGCCTGATTGCACACGACGGTCTTGGCGGGCGCGGCGGTCTTGGCGAAGGCGTGCGTGCGGCTGGACAGGTCGGGCGGAGGACCGGCCCGGAGGGTGGCGGCGGCGGTGAGCAGCAGGGCGAGCGCGGCGGCGGCGAGCAGGGGATTGAGCGTCTTCATGGTGAAATGAGATGGTTGGGTGGGTTTTGTGTGAACGACACCCGGTAATACGCTTTCGGCGCCGGCATCCCCTGGAATTTGCGGCCGGAATCCGCGAGACGTTAGTTGCCACGGCGATGGGCAAGCAGCGGGCATCCGCCCGGCCCGCGACCCGGCGACCGCCGGGGCCGGGCGTGCGATCCGGACACATGTCACGCAATACGTGACATTGCCCGGCAGCGCCCGCGGCGACTCCGCGGTCGCTTGTCGCGCGCCAAGGGAAAAGCGAATGCAGCTTCCCCGCCGCTCAACCAGGATACCTGTCACGCAATACGTGACATTGCCCGGCAGCGCCCCGCAAATGCGTGTCGCGGAACCTGGGAAGAGTGGTTGCGACTTTCTCGCCGCGCTAGAGGCACGGGCCGACCGTGCCCGCCGCCCGCACAAAGGCCGTGATCAA
>DATIWI010000011.1:0-29281 GCA_035519475.1 Opitutaceae bacterium | reverse complement strand
ACCGACGCCTCCACGTACACCTCGAGGAAATCGTCCGCGCCAACGATGCCGCGCGCCAGTTCGCGCAGGACCCGCCGCGGCGTGATGAAGGCACAGACGACGACAATCCCCGCCTGCACCAGCAGCTTTGCCACCTCGGCGGCGCGGCGGATGTTCTCGGCGCGATCGGCCTCGCTGAAACCGAGATCCCGATTCAGGCCGGCGCGCAGATTGTCGCCGTCGAGCAAATGCGTCGTGAATCCCTCGGCGTGCAGGCGCCGCTCCAACGCCGCGGCCAGCGTGCTCTTGCCCGAGCCCGGAAGCCCGTAAAGCCACACCACCCGCGCCCGCTGTCGCAGCTTCGCCTCCTTCTCGGGACGGGCCAGCACGCGGTCGAAGACCGGATGGATGTGCTCGGGTAATTCGGGCATTGGTTTGGTCGGTTGCCTAAGACAATCAGTTATTGCCGATTGCTCGAATGGCGAGTCAATCCCTCTTTTGCCGCGGCCGCGGGTTTCAGCGGCCATCCGGAAAGACATATCGTTCGTTTTCAGGAATCTGCAAGGCTCGCTCCAAGTCCCGTATGCGGCCCAACACGAGCGGGGCCATGGCCCGCTCGTCGCCGGACGGCAACGTGGGATGCAACCGGCACAGCCACGCATGGGCCTCCCGGCTGCGACCGAGGCGAACGAGGAGCGCGGCGTGGATGCGGGCGGCAAAGTAAGGCGCATCCGGCGACTCGGCGGCCACCCGATACCAGGCGGCGGCGGCGGCGATGTCCGCCCGGCAGTTGAGATGCAGGTTTGCCATCTCGACGCAGAGCGCGGCACTTTCCGGATGATGGCGCCGGCCTTCCTCCAGATAATCCAGCGCCGCCTGCGCCTGTTCCTCCACAATGCGCCGCCGCACCTCTGCGGGTGCGCCAGCATCGCCGCGGGCCGACTCCAGGCGCCAGGCGGCCACATCGTAGGCCATGATGCGCGCCCCGTTCAGCCAGAAGCAAAGCGGACGATCGTCGATGGTGGTGACGAGCTGGATCAGCGTCTGCGTGGAGGCCGGGTCGCGCGTCAACCACGCCGCATAGGCCTTGAGCCACAGCATGTCCGCCACCAAGGCGCGAAAGCCTCCCAGCGCGGCCAGGCTCACGCCTGATCCCACGCTGGCGGGCGCGTGCCCGGCTCGCCGCAATGGCGCCGGCCGCGCTTCGCCCCCGATGGGCCGCAGCACGGCGCCCGCGCCGACCATCGCCAGCGCCGCCACCATCACCAGCTTGGCCCTAGAGTTCACGGTGGCGAAAGCCGTAGACGGCCAAGCCCGCGAACACGGCCATGTAGGCGAGCGCGTAGGTCGCGAGGCCGCCCAGCTGGCCCGGTGACAGGCTTTCCCCCGCGGCAACGCGCCCGGAGACGTTGAACGCCTCGAAATCGGGCAGCGCCAGCCCGAGCATCCAGACTCCGGCCCGTGCCCACGGCGTCGTCATCTGGCCGTAGAAATCGCGGGCGAGATATTGCAGCTCGCAGGCCAAAAGCGCGACCACGCCCGCCATCATCGCAAATCCGCCGCTGCGTGCGTAGCTGGCTACCCCGAGGGTCAGGGCGGCCACCATGCCAAGCTTAAGCCATGTCACGAGTCCGCACACGGCGACCCCGCTCAAGAACACGGTTGAGCCCAATCCCGGCCCGTCCATTCGCGCCGCGATCGCCCCGGTCTGATAACCCGCCAGCAGGCCCGCCACCAGCGCCGTCATGGCGCCGCAATAGACCGCCAGCAAGAGCAGCACGCCGCCGAACTTCCCCACGATGAATTCGGTCCGCGAGACCGGCTTCGCCAGCACCGTGAGCATGGTCTGGTGCTCGAGATCGCTGAAGAAGAGCTGCGCCGGCGCAATGATCGCCAGGATTGCGCCGAAGAACGTCAATGCCCCCAAGCCGAGGTCCGTGATGAATTTCAACTCGGATGACCCAAAGTTGAGCTCCCGCAGAAACAGCGTCCCGCCCACCGTGACCGCCGCCACCAGGCAAAGGGTCACCAGCAGACGCTGCCGCACCGCCTCGCGAAACGTGTATCCCGCGATCAGCCCCGCGCGCCTCGGGGAGAAGGGCGGGCGTTTCATGGCCGCTCCACTCCTTCGCCTCCGCGGCCATCCCACCGGCTCCAGATGGCCTGAGCCAAGCCTCTCCGCGACCTCTCGACGCCGAGGAATTCCACGCCGCGGACCCGCAGCCACGCTCGCAAATCCCCGAGTGTCTCGGCCGGGAGCGGATCGACCAGGAGCGCCGTCGGCGCGCGCGCACACACGAGCTCCGCCACGGCCGCCTCCAGCACCAGACGGCCCTGATCGAGCACCAGGACCCGGTCGCAGAGTTCCTCCACCTGTTCCGGACGGTGAGAGGCAAACACCACGGTGCGGCCCCGCGCCTTCAGCGCCCGAATCGTCCGGGCCGTTTCCTCTGCTGCGACGAAGTCGAGACCCGAAGCCGGTTCATCGAGAATCACCAGGCGCGGATCCGTGACCAGGGCCTGCGCGAGCCCGAGACGCTGCCGCATGCCCTTCGAATAGGTGCCGACGCGCCGATTCCGGGCCTCGGTCAATCCAACCCCGCTGATCACCTCGTCGACGCGGCCGCGGATCCCCGCGCCGGCCATGCCGCCGAGCTGCGCGTGAAAGCAAACAAGTTCAAAGCCGGTCAACTGGGGGGAGAAATCGGGAGACTCCGGCAGGAAGCCAACGCTCTCCCGGGCTTCGCGGCGCCCGCTCGGCACTCCGAAAACCCGGCACTCCCCCTCCGTCGGCGCCAGCAACCCGAGGATGATCTTCAGCAGCGTGCTCTTGCCCGAGCCGTTTGCTCCCACCAGCCCCACCACCTCGCCTTCCTCGATCCGCAGCGTGATGCCGTTCAGCGCCCGCACCGTCGGACCCCGCCAGCCGGTCGCGAAAACCCGCGTGATGCCGTCCATCTCGATCGCATGCACGGCGATGCTCAGCGGATCGTGAACCCGCGGAATTGGGCCGCCCGGCGCCGGCCCGCGCGCTCCACCTGGCGGATGTACCCGTGCATGCGCTCCTCGACGGCCGCGATGAAGTCGCGTACGTCGCGCTCCTCGCCTTCCGCTTCGATGCATACGCGGCCATCGTACAGATTCTCCACGTAGCCGGCGACCTCGAACTCCCGCGCCACCTGCAGTGCGGTGAAACGGAAGCCGACGCCTTGAACGCGTCCAGAGAACCAGACGGTCTCGTGGTGAACCTCCTTCGCGGTCGACATGGACCCAGTTTTGCCAACTTAACGCTTTTTCATCAATCCGCAAAATTGTCGGGATTTTCCCGGCTGGACGCCCGCCGGCTTTTTCATTGCCTTTCGGGGCCCTTTTTTCAGACTCCGCGACCGAACCAAACTACCCCGGCGCGATGAGCGACTCTGACACTGAAGGCTTCTACGAGAACGAGTGGGATGAGTGCGGAGATTTGGTTTGGAATGAGTTCGATTGGGAGCGCTATCTGCGGGAACAGGACGACACCCTGCATCGCTATCTCGCTCATTATGAGAGACTGAAAGGCCATCCCGAGCGGATTGACGAGGTGGCCGCCTGCATGGGCTGGGATGTGGGCCAGCGGCTTGGCGAAACTGAACTGGCGGCCAGCGATTTGGAGGCCGGACCAGACGACCTGCCGGCGCCGTCCGGCGATTATCCCATCGAGCCTTACACGCTGCACAAGAATCCGGTCTTCATCGCCACGAAGGCGATCTACCTCAGTCTGAAGCGCAGCTGGGAGCGGGTGGCGGGCGACGCCGCCAAGATCGACCAACCGCAGGCGTTTGCAGTCTATGCCAGCCTCTTTCGCGGGGAGGAACACGCCCTCCTCGGCGTCCAAGCACTCGACTTGGGCGACTACGCGATGGCCGTCAGCCTGTTCAAGCGGGCGCTGCAGGAACTGAACCGCACGCTGGCGCTGGCGGGCGGCCCCACCGCCGCGTCCAGCCGCGTTTGGGCCGCGTGGAGAGACGACGCCCATCGTCGCCTGTTTGACCTGCGCGAAATCTGGCTGCGCGTCATCCACGAGTGCCGGCAGGAACTTGAGCGGCGCGTCGACGACGAGAGTTAGCGGCGGGCGTGCGGACGGATTTCCAAAAGAGCCTTGCACTCCCGGTGAGGCGCCGTTTGCCTCTCCACCCTCCTGCCGGAGAGATGGCCGAGTGGCTTAAGGCAGCGGTTTGCTAAACCGTTGAAGGGGTTACACCCTTCCGAGGGTTCGAATCCCTCTCTCTCCGCCAGTTTCGCGCAACGCGAAACTGACGGACCTCGCGCAGCGAGGACGGAGCGGAGCGACGAGAGAGGGATAAGGCAAACCGCCGCTTGAGCGGCGGTGGGGGCGACGTGCCGCGCGGAAGCTCATCGGAGCGAGGCCGGAACCCCCGAGCGCAGCGAGTCAATCCTTCTCTCTCCGCCAGCCTTCGCCAAGCCTTAGGCGGCAGACCCGCAGATGCAGGCCGGACGGATGCGACGACGGAGGAATATGAGCCGACCGCCGCGCCGACCTGTCCGCCGACGCCTCGGCGAAGGCGGAAGTCCCGCTCCAGCGCCATCGGCGGGCGTCAGGATTCGAGCCCAAGTCAGGCGCCAAGGCAGAGAAATGTCGCGAGTTCCCGGATCGCCCCCGCCACGCGGTGGCCGCGACGGACGCGGCGGGCCAACACCAGGAGTTCCCCGGCCCGGCGATCGGCCTTGGGATCGACATGGCCAACGATTTCCGTACCCGCGAGCACCGGCAGGGCATAATGGCCGCGTTTGCGCTTGGCTGGCGGTGTGTACGCCTCCCACCTGTAATCGAAATTCCACAGCCGGCGCGTAAGCACGCGGTCGTAGATCAGCGGATCCAGGGGTGCCAGCAACACGGGCGTTGCGACTGGTGGCTCCTCCGCTTGCACTGCGTCGAATAACCACGCATCAGACTTCAGACAGTAGAGGCCGGGCAGACCATCCACGGCAACCGGTTGAACGTGGTCGGCCGCCAGCGCGGCCTCACGGCTGCTGAGGTTGACCAGCCGGCGCTGCCGGAGCCGCTGGAGCACCAGCCAAGTTCGCACCTCCGCCTCCGCGCGGGGGGCTTGGTCAAGCACGGAGCGCGGCAGCACGCGCTCGGGCAGATCGTAGACGCGCCGGAAATCACGTCGGCCGCTGATCAGGAGCCTCCCGTGCGCGAAGAGCTTCTCGAGCACGTGCTTCACGAGCCGGCCCGGCCGACCCCACGCCGACCGCGCGCGGCCCTCGTGTTCGATGTCACCCGAGGTCAGCGGCCCCCGACTCGCGATCTCCGCCAGAATCCGCTCCGCCAGTGCCGTTTCGCGGGGTGTCAGCCGGCCGGAATGCGCCCCGCGCAAATGCCGGCGTTGCATCATCCCCGCCGTCAGGTACGGCCAGGCCTCGAGCGGAAACGCCACCAGCACGCCGTGCCCGCCCCGCAGGTAGTGCTCAAACCCGCGGCGTTCCGCGGCATGGATATGGGCGTGCAAATCACCGGCGCGGTATCCGGTGACCCGGTTCCGCAGGATCAGGTCATGCATGCGTCCGCACACGTTCACCGGGTCGATCTGGACGTAGCCGAGGTGGTCGAGCGCCGTCGCCGCGTCCAGCACCGGCGTGTCGAGCAGCCCGGCGCGCCGCACAAAGCGGCGGGCGGTGTCAATGCTGACGGCCAACGGCGCGGGTGGAGGCATGCGACAAAACCGCCAGCAAGACGAGCGGCCAGCCCGCCCGCAAAAAGAAAAACGACGCCGTGCCACCGCGCCCGCTTGGCGCCTCACTTCGCCCGCAGCAGGAGCACGGGCACGCTGACACTGTGCCGCACGCGCCGGGAGGTCGAGCCGAGGAAAAGGTCGGCGAGGAACCGGTGTCCGTGCGTGCTCATCGCCACCAGGTCGCAGCTCTTCTCCCGGACCCATCTGATGATCTGCTCGCCCGGTTCGCCAAAGGCCAGCTCCGCCTCGGCCGGAATCCCTGCCGCCTGGAACTCCGCCCGCAGGTTCTGCAGGTAGGCCGTGTCCTCCGCAATTTCGGCACTGACGGCATCGGCTCCGTAGGTCCGGGCCGCCCATCCATCCGCGACGTGGAGCAACACGACTCGGCTGTGCAGCCGGTTCGCGAGCTTCTTGATGTGCTCGACGATGGCCCGGTCGGTCGGCGTGCCGTCCAACGTCACGAGAATGGTCTGGTACATGCGTCGTCCTTTCGCGCCATCGGGCCGTCAGCGACCCGTGATGATGTGCCATGCCTCTGTCAGCGAATCCGACAGTCCCAATAGATCCAGGGCGGTGATCAGGATAGCACTTGCCCAGCCCGCCGAAAGCAGAAACCACCCGTTCTTCCACGCCCCCATCTTCCGGCGCGAACTCGTGAATTGCAGCAGCGGAAACATGGCGAACGGCAGTTGCAGGGCGAGCACGACCTGACTCAGCGTCAGCAGGTCGGTCACGCTGCCCTCGCCGCGCAAGCCGATGATGACGACCGCCGGGATGATCGCCAAGAGGCGGGTGATCAGCCGCCGCACCCACGGCCGGAGCCGCCAGTGCATGAATCCTTCCATCACGACCTGCCCGGCGAGGGTCCCGGTGATGGTGCTGCTTTGCCCGCTGGCCAGGAGGGCCACGGCGAAGAGTGTGCTGGCCAGCGTCGTGCCCAGCAGCGGCGCCAGCGTCAGATAGGCGACGCGAATCCAGTCGCTGTCAGCGGAGAACCGCACCACCTCGCCCCCTGCCACGGTCACGCTCTCCCGGCCGAAAAACACCAGCGCCGCCAGCACGAGAATCGCGGCGTTGACGAAGAAGGCGATGGTCAGGGCGGTCGCCGCGTCGATGGTGTTGAACCGCACGGCGCGCCGCACGGACGCTTCATCGCGCTGCAACTGGCGGCTCTGGACCAGCGCCGAATGCAGGTACAGATTGTGCGGCATCACCGTCGCGCCAATGATGCCGATGGCCACGTACAGCATGCCCGGTTGCCGGAAGCCGGGCGCCGCAAGGGTGCGGCCCATCTCGAGGAAGTCCGGTCGCGTCTGGGGAAGGACGAAGATCTCGATGAAGTAGCACGTCGCGATCGTTGCCACGAGCAGCAGCACGACGGCCTCGATGGTGCGCATGCCGAACTGCTGCAGGCCCAGGAGCAGGAGGACGTCCAGCGCCGTGATGATCACCGCCCAGAGCAGGGGAATGTGAAACAGGAGATTCAGCGCCACGGCGCTGCCGAGCACCTCCGCCAGGTCGCACGCCCCGATGGCGAATTCGCAGAAAAGCCAGTTCGGCCAGCGGCTCCAGCGGGGATACCAGTCGCGACACCCCTGGGCAAGGTCGCGCCCGGTCACCACCCCCAGGCGCGCCGAGATCACCTGCATGACGATCGCCATCAGGCTGGCCAGCCCGACCACCCACAACAGGCCGTATTGGAATTGCGCGCCGGCCATCAGGTCCGTGCCCCAGTTTCCGGGGTCCATGTAGCCGACGCTGACCAGAATGGCCGGCCCCACGAACGCCCGCCAGGTCGTCCAGAAGCCGGCCTGCCTCGGCGGCACCGCCACCGACGCGTGCACCCCCTCGAGGGAAAGGTGGCTGACCGGCGGAGGACGGGGCCCCGCTTCGGCGGGCCCCGGCGGCCGGGCCGGGACCGGCGGGGCGGATTCTGTCGGCGGCAACTCCACGATGTAGCCAAGGCTACATACCGGGTCCGGCTTGTCAACGAGCTTCCCTTTCTCCCGGTTTTGCGCCTGAATGGCCGCATGGCCAGGCCCGCCCAACCCCGTTCCCGCCCGCGTCCGGTCAGCCTCCAGCGCACGCGGACGGAGAACGCCCAGGAGACCGCCCAGGACTACGTGGAAATGATCGCCGAGCTCATCGCCACGAGCGGCTCGGCGCGGGTGACCGATCTCGCCCGGCGCCTCGGGGTCACCCACGTTACGGTCAACCGCACCGTCCGGCGCCTGCAGCGCGACGGCCTCGTGACCGCCCTGCCGTATCAGGCCATCCAGCTCACCGCCGCCGGCCGCAAGCTGTCCGAAGAGTCGCGACGCCGCCACGAGATCGTCGGCGACTTTCTCAAGTCTCTCGGGGTCCCCGCGGACATCGCGCATGTCGATGCCGAGGGCATGGAGCACCACGTGAGCGCGGAGACGCTGGCCGCCTTCGTGCGGCACCTGCGGCGGCGGAGCTGAGCGTGTCGCCAGCCTCGCTGGGGCCGGCCGGGGTTGCCGCCTGCGGCTGCGGATCACCTGCAGTTCGTCCTTGTCCGCCCGCGCCCCCGACCGTCACACTCACGCGATGTCGCGTTCGTTTGCCCGGGTGGTGCTCGTCGTCACGGCGGCGTTCTTTGCCGTGTTCTTCCTCTGGCCCGTCGGGCAGATTCTCAAGGGCGGCTTCTTCAACGCCGACGGTCATTTTACCCTGGCGTACCTCGTCGCGCTGCTCGGCAACCCCATCTATCGGGACGGCCTGAGGACATCCTTCCTCCTCGCGGTGGCCACGACGGTGCTCGCCCTGCTCATCGGCGTGCCGCTCGCCTTCATCGCCGACCGCTATCGTTATCCCGGCAAGGGCCTGCTGGCCTCCCTGATCCTGGTGCCGATGATTCTGCCGCCGTTCGTGGGGGCGATCGGCATCAAACAGATCTTCGGCCAGTACGGCGCCGCCAACGCCCTGCTGATCGCCACGGGCCTGCGGCCGGCCGGGTGGGCGTTTGACTGGTTTGCGGCCAACCGCTTTTGGGGCGTCGCGACCGTGGAGGCGCTCAGCCTCTACCCCCTCATCTACCTCAATGCCGTCGCGGCTCTGGCCAACATCGACCCAGCGATGGAGGAGGCCGCCGAGAATCTGGGCTGCACCGTCTGGCGGCGCTTCTGGCGCATCACCCTGCCCCTGATCAAGCCGGGCCTGTTTGCCGGCGCGACCATCGTCTTCATCTGGACCTTCACGGAGCTCGGCGTGCCGCTGATCTTCGATTACACCCGCGTCATGCCGGTGCAGATCTACCATGGTCTGAAGGACATTGGCGACAATCCGTTCCCCTACGCCCTCGTGGTCATCATGCTGGCCAGCACGGTGCTGCTCTACGCGCTCGGCAAGGGCCTGTTTGGCCGGGCCGGTTATGCCATGATGGCCAAGGCCACGAGCACCGGCGGGCCCCGCGCGCTCCCCCCGCTCCGCGCCTGGCTCTGCACGGCCATCTTCGCCGGCGTGACCCTCGTCGCGATTCTGCCGCACCTCGGCGTGGTCCTGATCGCCTTTGCCCGCGACTGGCATGCTACGGTCCTGCCCCGGCACTTCACGCTCGACAATTTCCGGACCGCGCTCGGCCACGATCTCACGGTCCCCGCGATCGCGAACAGCCTCAAGTACGCCAGCTTCTCCACGATCATCGACCTCGTGCTCGGCAGTGCCATCGCCTACGTGGTGGTGCGCACGCGCGTGGCGGGCCGGCAGGTCCTCGATTTCCTCGCCATGCTCCCGCTCGCCGTCCCGGGCCTCGTGCTGGCCTTCGGCTTCCTGGCCATGAGCCAGGAGGGGCGCCTCCTCGCGTTTCTCAACCCGGTCGACAATCCGACCGCCCTCCTGATCATCGCCTATGCTGTGCGCCGGCTGCCGTACGTGGTGCGCTCGGCGGCGGCCGGCTTCCAGCAGACCAGCGAAACCCTGGAGGAGGCGGCGCAAAACCTCGGCTGCCCGCCGCTCAAGGCCACCGTCAAGATCACCCTGCCGCTGATCACGGCCAATCTCGTCGCCGGCGGCCTGCTCGCCCTGGCCTTCGCCATGCTCGAGGTGTCCGACTCGCTGGTCCTCGCCCAGAAGCAGGTGTTCTATCCGATCACCAAGGCCATCTTCGAACTGTTCCAGTTGCTCGGCGACGGACGCTTTCTGGCGTCGGCCCTCGGCGTGTGGGCGATGGTCTTCCTCGGTGTGGCCATCGCGGGCACGAGCCTGTTGCTCGGCCGGAAGCTCGGCGCGATCTTCCGGGTGTGACGACCAGGCCGGGCGCCGGCGGCAGACGGCCGCGCCGTCACGTCTGGCATTGCGGACAGATGAACGAAGCGGTGGCCCCTGCGCGGATCTTCCGGATCGCGGTGCCGCACACCGGGCAGGGTTTGCCCTCGCGATAGCCAACCAGGAACCGCCTTACGCCGCCGCCGCGGTTGTAGAGATCCTTTTCGAAGGCCAGTCCGCCGCGCCGGGTGGCCGCGGCCAGATTGCCGGTAATCGCCCGATAGAGACTGGCGCGCTCGTCATCCGTGATCTTCGAGATCGGCCGGCCGGGATGGAGGCGCGCGCGGAAGAGAATGTCCTGGATGTAGACGTTGCCAATGCCGGCGATCCGCCGCTGGTCCATCAGCAACGCCTTGATCGTTCCGCGCCGGCCTGCCAGGAGGGCGCGGAAACGGGCCGGAGTGAATTCGCCGCGATCGAGCGGATTCAGGCCGAGGGTACCGGTCATCCGATGGCTCGCGAGCTTCGCATCGGGCACGGCGTGGGCGTAGCCAAACCACCAAAAACGGATCGTCAGACAGGTGCCGCCGGCAAAGTCGATCCTCACCTGGTAGCGATCGGGCAGCGCCGCCCCCGGCTCGTGCAACAGCACGTCGCCACCCATGCCGAGGCTCAGCAGAAACGTCACACCCGGTTTGAGGTGGGCGAAGATCCATTTTCCGCGCGACGCGACCCGATCGATGGTCCGCCCGTCCAGCAGTTGCGCGAAGCGGCGGGGAGTGACATTGAGGCACTTGGGCTGCTTTACTGTCACCCGCGCGATCTTCCGGCCAGACAGAGCCTGCCGAATCTGCGCGGCGAGGTGATGAATTTCGGGAAGTTCCGGCATGGGAATGATGGCTGCCCGTCAGAGTTGGCGGGGCTGGCGGCCAGCCACGGCGCTGAGCGCCAGGACCCCGGCGCCCAGTACCGCGGTGAACAGGAAATAGTGGCCGTCCTGATGGAGGCCAAGCCCGATGATGAGGGCCGGCGAAAAACCAGCCAGGATGCGTCCGAGGTTGTAGGCCGCGCCCGAAAGCATGGTCCGATACCCGCCCAGCACCTCATTGAAGAACGCGCCCATCAGACCGTACGGAAGCCCGTTGAGCAGCGGCAGGACGAGGGCGAATGCCAGGTTGCGCGCCGGCCAGGTGCTGCACCAAGCCCACCCCGAGAGCGCCATCAGGGCCGCGGCATAGAGCGCGAGCGCTCGGCCCACGTCCAATCGCCGCACCACCCACGCTCCCAGCAGCATCCCCGGCGCCACGTTGCCCCAGAAGCAGACCGTGTAGAGCAGAGACTGCGGCAGGTCCTTGGCGTAAAACACATTCATCGTGCCGCTGGCGATGGTCAGGCTCGCAATGCCGAAACACACGGCGAACGCGACCGGGTTCCCGCGCTGCATCGCAACGGTGGAAGCGCCGGTCGAACCGGAGGCCGGAGGCCGGAGTTCAGAGGTTTGAGGCGTCAAACTCGTTCGACCCAACGTGGCCTCTGACTCCCGACTTCTGGCCTCTGACTTCTGACCTCTGGCCTCTGACATCCGGCCTCCGGCCTCCGGTTTCCGGTCTCCGTCCGCCGCCGCCAGCGCCCTCCATCGCACCGCCGACAGCAGCGCGATTGGCACCGTCGACGCTGCAAACAGCCAGCGCCAGCCCCACGCCGGCAACAGATAGCCTCTCGCCAGCGCCGCCAGCAGGCCGCCGAGGATCGCGAACTGCAACAGCGCCGAGAACCGATAGCGGGTCGCGCGGTCCACGCGTTCGGCGAGATAGGTGTGACTAATCCCCCACTCCGCGCCCAACGCCAGCGAGGCCAGCAGCCGGAAGCCCAGCACGCTTGCGAAACTCCACGCCGCGCTCAGCCCCGCGATCCCGAGCAGATAGACGCCGAACACTGCCAGCATAATCCGCCCGCGGCCCCACCGATCGGCCAGCGCGCCGAAGCCAAGCGCGCCCGCGCCCACCCCCGCGAGGCCGACGAATTGCAGCCCGCTGCTTTCGGTCGGCGTCAGCGCGAACTGGGCCGCGAGCGCCTTCTCCAGGTAGACGAACAGGTAGAGGTCGTAATAATCGAACAGGAGCCCGATGAAGGCCGTCCAGTAGATGCGGGCGGAGGAGGCCCGAGGGCCCGGGGTGATCATGCCGGACACACGGATGCGCGCGGCGCGGGAAGGTTGTCAAGCCCGCCCACGGCGGCCGCCCGCCTTCGCCCGGCGCGCGGTCAAACACTCTGCGCCGGCTCCCCGCCGGCTGTCGCCGGTCCGGGATGATCCGCCCTCCGGGCGGTCGCCAGCCACTCCGGCGCCGAGACCGCAAAAAGGTACAGCAGCGTGCCAAAGACCGTCCACTTCGCCGCCTCGCTCACGAGGAAGCTCAGCCACGCCCCTCCCGGCAATGCCGTCACGAGCCGGTCGATCACCATGGACCACAGGGAGACATAGATCGCCGTCAGGGCAAGGCGCGCCACCCTGGTCAGACCGCCCTGCGCGCCGCCCGCCCACGCCAGGAGTTGCGGAATGGCAAAGATCAGGAATACGAGACGATAATCGAAGTTGTTTTCCAGGATGAATGTCCCGACATAACAGGCAGCGCCCACCCGGAACGCACTCAATCCGGGTCCCTCTCTCCCTGCGCCCCAGCCGGCGCCGCGCCACCATCCGGCGATGCCCCAGAGGATCGCCGCAAACACGGCGCAGCGGGAGAGAATCTGGATGGCCAATCCGTCGCTGACCTTCTCCGCCACCAACTTCATCCACAGGATGTTCATCCCGTACGAGAGCCAGGTATCGTGCCCTGTCAGCGCGTTGATCCGCAGCAAATCGTCATACGTGAGCCAGACATAGAACCCCATGACGCCGGCGGCGACGACGGCCGCCGTGATGACCACGCGGCGCGGCTTGCCCAGCACCACCGTGAGGCCCAAAAGCGGAAACAGCTTCAACACGAACCCGACCAGCACCAAAGCCACGGACGCGACCGCGCTGCGCTCGGCCGACGCCACCGCCAGCGCCAGCAGGAAGAACACGATCAAGTCCGTATTGCCCCGCTCCACGCAGAGGAGAACGGCCGGGGAGAAGATCGCCGCCAGGATGAATGCCACGTCGGTGTTGGAGGGCCGCGGGATGAAAACACAGACTCCCGCCGCAAACAGCAGAATCGAAATCACGCCGAGCAGCACCGTCTGCTCCTGGCCAATTCCCAAGGCATACAGCCCCTGCCAGATCCGCGGATAATTAAGCGGCCTCCCGGAGGGATCCGTCGCGTTGCTGACCATGGGATCCAGACCCTGCCGGTGGGCGTCCGCACCGGCCGTGATCACGCGGAAGTCCATGAACGGCAGGTTCGCCGCCGGGATGTTCCAGAGACGCCAGGTCTTCACATAGCCATGGACCACGAAGAGAAATCCCAAGGCCGCCGCCCCGAGGCACAGGCCAAGAATCAGGTTCTGGCGGGCCTTCATGGGCAAAGCAGGGCCGTCCTGATCGTCTTCGGAATGTACACGACGGAATCTGGCTAGATTGCCTTGAGGGGAACGCAAGGGCGGAAACATCCCCGCGCGAGGATGTCTACCGTGGAGAGATCCGGAGGCCTTCTACCCCGTGGCGCCGTGCGTCACGCCAAGCCGGATAATCCTTGGAAAAGGCCGCGATTCCTCCGTGATGGGCGCATGGCCCAAGTCTATTGCTACGGGCACGTGAGCACTGGAACGGTGCTGCGGCTGAAAGACCGCTATCCGGCGCCGGACGGCTACGCCGAGGTCGTCGAGACGCTCGAGAATCACGCCGGCGAGGCCACGGGCACGGCGCTGGTCCTGCGGCAATGGGGGATCACGGTCGCGCTCGAGGGCAATTGGATCGGTGACAAGCCGGAATGCCGGCGCACGCTCGCCTTCCTGCAGGGGCGCGGCATCGATTGCTCGGGATTGCGCGTGGTGCCCGGCTACGTGGGTGCGACCGAAGTCGTCGTCTCCGACGGCGCGTCCCGGACCGTGTTCGGCCGCTATATCGATCTCCTTTTCACCACCAAGCAATGGGATGATCCCGATCCGCAAAAGATTGCCGCCGCCCGGATCGTCTCGGTGGACCCGACGTTCGGCGAGTCCACGCTCGCCGCCGTGCGCAGCGCCGTGGCGCTTGGCAAGCCCGTCGCCACTTACGACGCGCGCCATGATTCGGAACTTACCGCCAAGGCCGCCGCCGTGATCGTCTCGCGCGAGTTCATCCGGCGGGAGTACCCCGCCGCGGCCGCCTCGGACGCGGAGCGCGCCGGCTTGTTCGCCCGCTACCTGGATAGCTCCGCCGGGCTGGTGGTGTTCACCGCCGGATCGCAGCCGGTGTGGTGGGGCCAGGGCCGGACGCGGCCGCCCGAAGCGAGCGGCGCCGTTTTCCCGAGCGATGCGCAACGCGGCGAGCGCCATGAGCTCGCGCCGTTCCGCGTGACAGCGGTCGACACGGCCGGGGCCGGTGACAGTTTCCGAGCGGGGATCATCTACGGCATGCTGCAAAATTGGCCCGAGGAGACAGGCGTGCGCTTCGCCTGCGCCACCGCCGCGCTCGTCTGCACGCGAGCGCCCGGCTGCGTGCATCCGCCCACTCTGGCGGAAATCCAGATGCTCCTCGCCCGCGGAGCGGCCTGACCGCGCGGCGGCGTCCGCCCCGGACCACCGCGGCCCGACCCGGTCCGGCGCCCCCTGCAAACGGCGACCGAGGGCGCCACCACCGCGCTCGCCCCAAGCCACCACGCCGACCGATGCGTCGCCGCCGTCCGCCGCCTTGTCACTTATTACGTGACAAGGGTTTTTTGGCTCTCGCCGGGGATCAGGGCAGCGACGTCACGTATTACGTGACATTGGACGGTTGGCCTGGCTCCGGTGGCGGGAGTGCGTCGTCCCATGATGCGTGACAAACGCGTCAGCAGAAACAGGGGATTTCACCGACCGCAGCATGCCGTCCGCTACGATGTTGGCGCGCCGATTCTGGCGCCTGCACCGGTCAGCCGGACGGCAGGTCCGCACGCACCGCGGCCGCGAGTCGGTCAAAACAACTCTGGACCTGCGCCGCATCCTCGCCCTCGACGAGCAGCCGGATCTTGGGTTCGGTGCCCGAATAGCGCACCAGGACACGGCCCCGCGGTCCCAGTTCCGCCTCCACCGCGCGGATCGCCGCCTGCACCGCGGCAAGCGACTCCAGCGGCGGCTTCGCCCCCACCGGCAGGGCGGACACGAGCTGGGGGAATTTCCGCAACACCCGCCGCAGCTCGGACAGCGGCTGGCCGGTAAGGAGCATCACTTCAATCACCTTCAGCGCCGCCACCAAGCCATCGCCCGTCGGCGATACCTCCGCGCAAATGATGTGACCGGACGACTCGCCGCCCAGCATCGCTCCCTCGGCCAGCATGCGTTCGCTGACATAGCGATCGCCCACCGGCGTGCGCAGCACCCTTCCCCCCGCCGCCTGGACCGCCGCGTCCACGCCGAGATTGCTCTGCACGGTCACGACCAGCGTGTTCCCGGCCAGCGCGCCGCGGCGCAGCGCGTGCACGGCGAGGATGGTCAGGATTTCGTCACCATCGAGCAGTTCGCCGCCCTCGTCGCAGAGGACGCAGCGGTCGCCGTCGCCGTCATGGGCGATTCCCAGGCGCGCCCCCGCCGCGCGCACCGCCGCGCACAGCGACTCCGGATGCTCGCTACCCACGCCCGCGTTGATGTTCCGGCCATCGGGCGCATCGCCGAGTCCGATCACCGTCGCGCCGAGCGCGCGCAGCACCAAGGGACTGGTGACGCACGTGGCGCCATGGGCGGCATCCAGCACGATGCGCCAGCCCTCCAGGATTCCGCCGGGTGCGCCCTCACCGGTGGCGCCGCGCGCGGGCAGCAGCCGCGAAACGGCCCCGATGTAGTCGCCGGCGAAATCCGTGCAGCCCGGCAACCGCACCTCGGGCGTCGCGGCGTCCGCCGTGGCACCCGCCGAATCCAACAGCTCCTCGATCTGCGCCTCCTCCTCATCCGTCAGTTTCACCCCCGTGCCCGCAAAGAACTTGATGCCGTTGTCCGCGGCCGGGTTGTGCGACGCAGTGACGACCACCCCGAGCGCAGCGCCCTCCGTACGGACGGCGCGTGCCACCGCCGGAGTCGGGAGGATTCCCAGGCTGACCGGGGTGATCCCCTCGCGCGCCAGCCCGGCGGCGACCGCCTCCACCAGCGCCGGTCCCGACCAGCGCGTGTCGCGTCCAATCAGAACGATTGGCGGGACGGCCTTTCGGCCGGCCGCACTCGCTCCCGGGGCGGTGGGCGCCGCAGGGCCGCGCGCCTGCAGCCAGCGCCCGGCTGCGGCACCCAAGCGTTGGGCGAACGCGTCATTGACCACCGGGCCTCCATAAGGGCCGCGCACACCATCGGTGCCGAAGTACTGTCGCTTCATGAACGATAGAATTCCGCGGTGGCGGCGATTTTGGCTTTCACCGCGCCGCCCAGCAACAGCTCCCGGGCGGCGGCGATCCCATCCGCGACCTGCGGCGTGCGCCCGACGATCCAGAGCGCGACGGCCGCGTTGAGTACGATCGTATCCACGAGGCCGGCTGGCCCCCGGCCGGCGAGGATCGCCTCGACCAGCGCCACGTTCGCCGCCACATCCCCGCCGCGAATTTCCTCAAACGGCGCCTGCCTCAGCCCGAAATCACCGGCCCGCCAGTGCCCGTCGACCGCCGCGAGCCGCCCGAATCCACGCACCCGGTTGACCGTGGCGGTGGTGAGCTCGTCAATGCCGCGCCCGTCCTCGATCATGCCGACCGCCGCCAAGCCCGCCGCCGCGCCCAGCGTCTCGAGGGTCGCGGCGAGCCGCAGCGCCCACGCCTCGGCGAACGTGCCCAACAGCACGTGGGCCGGCCGCCCGGGATTGATCAGCGGCCCGATGAAATTGAACACCGTGCGCCGCCCCGCTCCGCCGAGGGCCTTGCGCACGGCGGCCACGTGCTTGAAGGCCGGATGATAGTTGGGCGCGAAGAAGAAGACGAATCCCAGCTCCGGCAGCGCCCGGCGCAGTTTCTCGGGCGGCGCGGCCAGATCGACCCCCAGGGCGGCCATCAGATCGGCGCTGCCGCATTTCGAGGTGATGCCGCGGTTGCCGTGCTTCATCACCGGCACGCCGGCGCTCGCCACCACCAGCGTCACCAGGCTCGACACATTGAAACCGCCCAAGTGGTCCCCGCCCGTGCCCACAATGTCGATCGCCCGCGGCGCCCACGCCTCCACGCCCGGATTGAGCGCGAGGGTCCGAAACACCGTGGCAAACGCCGCGACCTCGGCGGCCGTCTCCCCTTTGTCCGCAAACGCCGTCAAAAATGCCGCCTTGTCGGTATCCGGCACCTCGGGCGCAGCCAGGGCCAGCGCGGCGGCCCGCGCTTCGGCCGCGTCCAGGTTCCGCCCGGCGGCCAGATGGGCGGTCAGCAACGATAACCCGGTCATGGCAGCGAGCACTCTGGGAGCCGCCCGCCGGGAGAAAAGCCGAAAAACCGGAGCCATAATCCTCGACACCCGCAGCCAAATCTCCGAGCTACATGCTGTGCGCCGTCTGCTGCCCCCGCTGTTCGTCCTCGGCTCCGCCTTGGTGTGTTCCGCCTTCCTCACCCCCCTTGGCGTGGTGGTGGCCGCGCCCGGAGGCCCGGCTGCCGAACTGAGCGTCGGCGACGCCCTCTTGCTCGGGCTGGTCGAGGGGATCACGGAATTCCTGCCGATCTCGTCCACCGGCCATCTCATCATCGCCAACCATGCCTTGCGCCTCGACGCCGACGTTCCCCTGACGGATGCCGCCGGCCGGCCGTTGTGGTACCGACGCCCGTCCCCGCGCCAACCCGCCGGCGAGCCGCTCACCCTGAAGCTCGCGGCCGACACCTTCACCGTGGTTATCCAGTTTGGGGCCATCGCGGCGGTGGCCCTGCTCTACTGGCCGCAACTGCTCGGAATCGGCCTCGGCCTGCTCGGCCGCGATCCGGCCGGCCTGCGGCTGCTGCGCAACCTGCTCGTCGCCTTCCTGCCCGCCGCCGTGCTCGGCCTCCTGCTGGATCGCTGGATTGACCGCAATCTCTTCTCCGTTCGTGCCGTGGTCGTCGCCCAGATCTCCGGCGCGGTCCTCATGTTTGCCGCCGAGCATTGGCGGCGCAAGTACGCCACCTCCGCCAACGCCATCCTCAACCCGGCCTACCTGCCGGCTTCGCGCGCGCTCGGCATCGGTCTCATGCAGTGCCTGGCGCTGTGGCCCGGCATGAGCCGCTCCATGACCACCATCGTCGGCGGTTACTTCGCCGGTTTCGAACCCCGCCTCGCCGCGGAATTCAGCTTCCTGCTCGGATTCATCACCCTGACCGCGGCGACCGTCTACAAAAGCTACACTTCCGGCTTGGCGATGATTGCCGTCTTCGGCTGGCCGCACGTGCTGCTCGGCGCCGTCGTGGCGACCGTTTCGGCGGCGGCGGCCGTGCGGTTCCTGGTGCACTACCTCACCCGGCACGGTCTGGCCGTTTTCGCCTGGTACCGGCTCCTCCTGGCCGCCGCACTGGGGGCGCTTTTTCTCCGGTGACAGCGCACCGCCGATATGATGTCTTGACCCTCCCAGAAGGCCAATTTTACTCGGGCACCTCCAGCGGGCAGAAAACCGCCCCCGCGTAGTCCACCCGGCGTCTCCGACGCCTCCAATCATGGCCAATCCCAAACGCAAACAATCCAAACGCCGCAGCGCCAACCGCCGTGCTGCCAACGCCTTCAAAGCGCCCCAACTCGCGCGCGATCCGACCGACGGCAGCGCCGTCCGTCCGCACCGCGTAAATCCCAAGAGCGGCATGTATCGCGGTCGTCAGGTGCTGACGGTCGAGGTCTGAGCCTGGCTTTCGCCGGGTTCCCGCGCCAGCCAGCCCGCCGCTTTTTCCGCGATGGCAGATTCGCCCGCCGACCGCATTGCCGTTGACGCCATGGGAGGCGACTTGGGCCCCGCCGAGGTCGTCGAGGCCGCCCGCCTGGCCATGGCCGAATATCCGGGCCTCAATCCCCTGATTCTCGTGGGGGACGAGGCGCAGCTGCGTCCGCTCCTGGCCAAGGCCGGCCTGGCAGGACGTCCATCCCTGACGGTGTGCCATGCTTCCGAGGTCATCACCATGGACGACAAGCCGCTGCAGGCGATTCGGCGGAAGAAGGACTCGTCCATGATGCGCGCCATCGAGCTGGTCAAGAATGGCGAGGCCATCGCCGCCGTCAGTTGCGGCAACACCGGCAGCCTGGTGGCGGCGGGCATCCTCAAGCTTCGCACCCTCGAGGGTCTGGATCGCGCGGCGCTGGCGCCGGTCGTGCCGCGCGCCGATGGCTTCTTTGTATTGATTGACGCCGGCGCCAATCCGGAGGCGCGGCCGGAGCACTTGGTGCACAATGCGATCATCGGCTCGCACTATGCGCGCATCGAGTTCGGCTGTCCCGAGCCGCGGGTCGGCTTGCTGACCATCGGCACCGAGGAGGGCAAGGGCAACTCCCTGACCGCCGAGACGCACGAGGCCCTCAAGCGCGTCGGCTCCCTCGTGAACTACGTCGGGCCGATCGAGGGATTCCAGCTCTTTGCCGATCACGTCGATGTCGTGGTCTGCGATGGCTTCGTGGGCAATATCTGCATCAAGAGCTGGGAGTCGCTGGCCAAGTTCTTCTCGGGCGAGTTGCGCAGCCGGCTGAAGGCGAATCCCTGGCGGTCGGTCGGGGCGTTGCTCGCGCAGGGTGCGTTCCGGGCGCTGCGCCGCCGCATCAATCCGGAGCGGTACGGCGGCGCCTTCCTGCTCGGGCTCAAGGGCAACATCATCAAGGCGCATGGCTCGAGCAACCGGCACGCCTGGAAACACGCCATCCGCGTCGCCAGCGACGCCATCCGCTCGGACCTCAACCATCGCATCGAGGTCGATATCGCGCTCGCCAACGATATCCTCCGCCAGCCGGCCGCTTGACGCCGCCCGCGTTCCCGCCCGCTCTTCCTGGACCCTTCCATCGCCATCCTTGACCGCGGTTCCTTCATTCCCGCCCGAATCGATTCGAACCACGACCTTGCCAGGATGGTGGGCACCGCTGACGGATGGAACACGACCCGCACCGGCATCCGCGAGCGCCGCGCCGCCGCCCACCACGAGCTCGCGGGGCGGCGTGCGAGATTCTGGAACAACCTCGGCTCGCGGCTGACGAAATCAACTGCGTCATTCCGCATCAGGCGAATCGGCGCATCCTTGAAACCCTCGCCGAGGAGCTCGCGATCCCGTTGGAACGATTTGTGATCATTCTCGACCACTGCGACCAGACCTCCGCCGCCTCGATCCCCGTGGCGCTGGACGAAGCCCGGCGCGGCGGGCGCATCCGGCCCGGCGAGCTCAGCCTGCTCATGGCGTTTGGGGCGGGCTTGACGTGCGGGTCCGCCCTGATTCGCTGGTAAACCCTTTGACCATGCCGCTCTCCGCCCTGCTCCACCGCTTCGCGCTGCCGCTGGCCGCCCTGGCCCTGTTCCTGCTGCCGATGCGCCTGGCGGCGGATCTGGTGTGGTCACCCGAAGGCGGCTGGAGATTTGAGGGTGGCGTCGTCTCCGGGCTCGCCCCGGCGGAAAACCGCAACGCGCTTAACCTGATGAACAGGGCGCGCGCCGCGGAGGAGAAGCATCATTATCACTCGGCGCTCAGCTCCTACAAGCGGGTCACCAAGCGGTTCCCCAACTCCCTGTACGCCCCCGAGGCCTTCTATCGGTCGGGTTATATCCGGCTCGCCCGCCACCAGTACATCAAGGCGTTCAACGCGTTTCAGGAGATCGTGTTGCGCTATCCGAGTTTCGCGCGATTCAACCAAGTCGTGGGCGAGCAATACCGCATTGCCTCCGCCCTGCTCGACGGGGCGCGCAACCATGGCTGGATGCTGTCGCCGGGCTTCCGGAACCGCGAAGCATCGGTCCCCCTCTTCGAGCAAATCCTCATGAACGCGCCCTACAGCGAGTACGCGCCGCTCTCGCTCATGAGCATCGCGAAGGCCCACCAGTTGTTCCACGAACCGGAGGACGCCATCGATGCGCTCGACCGCATGATCAACACCTATCCCAAGAGCCTGCTGACGCCCGATGCCTACCTGCGGCTCGCGCAGGCCTATGCGTCGCTCGTGGAGGGGCCCAACTACGATCAGACCTCCACCAAGGAGGCGATCACCTACTTCGAGGATTTCATGATTCTCTATCCCGGCGATCCGGGCATTCCGGCCGCGGAAAAGGGCCTCGCCCAGATGAAGCAGACCCTTGCCGAGAGCAAGCTGCGGATCGGCGATTACTACTTCCGCTACCGCCAGAACTACAAGGCCGCCCGCGTCTTCTATAACGAGGCCATCACGGATTACCCCGATTCCTCCGTCGCGGCGCGCGCCCGCACGCAGCTGACCAAGGTCGATGCGAAACTGGCCGGGCGGCCGCCTCCCGCCGAGCAGCCGGCCGGCACGCCGCCGCCCAAAAAGAAGAAGCATTTCCTGTTCTTCTGAAGCGATCGCCGGGCCGGCGAAAACCTCGCATGTTGGAACGCGCGCAGCGCAGTGAATCGACCGACACGGCCAGCGTCCGCGCCTCGGCCGCCGGCCGGAGCGCTCGCCGGCGGTGGTTGCCCGCTTTTCGGCGCGGCCGGCTGCTTCTCGGCGGTGGCCTGGCCGCCCTGGCGGCGTGTTCCCACTACCAGCTCGGCACGAAGGCGCGACTGGCCTTTGCCACCCTGTACGTGGCGCCGATCGAAGACCGCGCCATGGTGCCGCAGGCGCAGGCCGTGGTGGCGTCCGCGCTGCGTGAGGCCTTGCTCAAGGATGGCCGGGTGGCGCTGGCCGCCTCGCCGGAAACCGCCGACGCCACCCTGCGCATCGCCCTCGTCGGTTACGAGCGCGAGGTGGCCGCCGCCAGCGCCGCCGACACCGGCCTGGCGCGCGAATTCGCCCTCAATCTGCACGCCAACTGCACGCTCACGGACAACCGCACCAAGCGGCCGCTGTTCACCAACCGGCCCATTCGCGTCACCCGGTACGCCTTCACCGACAGCGGCCAGCTCCAGGCCGAGTACCAAGCGCTGCCCGCGCTGGCGGGCGCGTTGGCGGACAAGGTCGCGCACGCGGTGCTTGATGTGTGGTGACGAATCCGGCTTTCGGGCGATCTGGGTGACCCGGCGCGATGGGGTTCAGGGCCGCCAAACGAGGATTGAGTCTTTCGTCTCTCCCTGCTCCGTTCTCCCTGCCCCCTTCCGCCTTCCCCATGCTCCCGCCGCTGCTTGTCCCGTCGATCCTGGCCGGCGACCATGCCCATCTCGCCGATAGCGCGGCGTTCGTCGCCCGCCTCGGACTGCCGTGGCTCCACGTGGACATCATGGATGGCCACTTTGTCCCCAACCTGACCTTCGGGCCCGGCACGGTCGCGGCCCTGCGCGAATCCTCCAAGCTCTTCTTCGACGTTCACCTGATGCTGGACGAGCCGGATCGCTTCGTCGAACCGTTCGCCGCCGCCGGAGCGAGCCTCATCAGCATCCACATCGAGCCGGCTTACGATCACGCGGGCACGCTCGCCCGGATCCGGAAACTCGGCTGCCAGTGCGGCCTCGTGCTCAATCCGGCGACGCCGGCGGAGGCCGTCGCGCCGCTGCTCCGCAGTGTGGACTTGGTGTTGGTCATGACCGTCCAGCCGGGTTTCGGCGGTCAGTCGTTCCGGCGCGACATGCTGCCGAAGCTCCGGCAGATCGACGCTTGGCGCCGCGACCGCGCCCTGCCCTTCCGCCTGGAAGTGGACGGCGGCATTGACCTGGCCACCGGCGCGGAATGCCGCACGGCCGGCGCCGATACCTTCGTGGCCGGCACGTCGTTCTTCGGCGCGCCCAATCCCGCCACGTTTGCGGCGGAGTTCGCCCGCCTTTGACGGCGGCCGCCCGGCCGCGGCTTGCGCATCCATGCCCGAGGAAACCACCAGCGACGGCTATCTGATCTCCGACGATCCCGCGCGGCTCGACGTGAGGGCGATCCACGCCTTCCTCGCCGGCAGCTACTGGGCGGCCGGCGTGCCGCGGGAGATCGTCGAACATTCCGTCCGCAACTCGCTCTGCATCGGCGCGTACACGGCTGCCGGCGAGCAGGTCGGCCTGGCCCGCGTGGTGACGGATTATGCGACCTTCGCGTGGCTGTGCGACGTCTATGTGCTCGAGCCGCACCGCGGCCGGGGCGTGTCCAAGGCCCTGATGCGTGCGGTGATTTCGCACCCGCGCCTGCAGACCGTCCGGCGCCTCACGCTCGGCACCCGCGATGCCCACGGGCTGTACGCCCAATTTGGCTTCACGCCGCTCGCCAAGCCGGAGAACCAGATGGAAAAACGCCAGCCGCAGCCCTGGCAGCAGCCGGCCTGAATTCAGATGCCATGAAGCCAGGGTATCTCCTCTTGGTTTCCTGGCTTCCGAATCGCATCCCGGCGGCTTCGCCTACCGTTTCAGCCGGGCGAGGTCGGCCGCGCGCTGGTATTGCCGCCGAAATTGGTCGCCAAGCCGCGTGGCCAGCCTGACTGCTTCGACCTTGTCCTTCGCGTTGAGCGCCGCCCGGATCTCGCCGGTCGCCTTGTCGTAGTCAACCGCCGACATGTCCTGCAGCGCCTCCATCGCCCGATCCGCCTTGCTGGCGGCGGCAATGGCGCGCCATGCCGCCGCCAGCTCCTGGTGGGAATCCAGGCACATGACGCGGATGATAAACGACATTTCCGGGAAAAGCCCTCCCGTCCACTCCTCATGGTAAATGAGCTGGTTCTTCTCCTCGAATGGCGAGGCGTCCGGGTCGCTGCGAAACACCTTCCAGTCCTCGTGCGCATAGAAGTCGCGCCGCACCGGCAGGCGCCGGAGGTTGTACCGGTCCGGTCCGCCCGGCGTACCGGGGCGGAAGGCCCATAGTTTCTGGGCCTCCGGCGAAAGCACCCAGTCGATGAAAGCCAGGGCCACCGCGCGGTTCTTCGCCCCGCGCATCAGGCCGATCGGATCGACCGAGCTCACCGTGCCGCCGGCCGGTGCAATGAACACCAGCCGGTCCGAGCCGCCGCGCCGCCTCTCCGCCTCGGCCTGCTGGCGGCCGTAGAAGTCGATGCACATGCCCGCGGCACAGTCGCCGTCCGCCACGTCAATCGGCACCTTTTGCGAGGAATCCGTGAAGTAGCGGGCGTTGGCGCTGATCCGCTGCACCCGCCGCAGCCCTTCAATCCAGCCCTCGTGGACGGCCTTGGCCACCACCGTCTTCTCATCGAGCTCCGAGATCCGGTCGGCCTCGACCATCAGGTCCAGCAACCGCTCCTGCATCTCCTGCTGGATGACGTTCTCAAACGCCTTGGCCATGGAGCTGCTCTTCGTCGGGTCGGACAGCGCCACCGCGCCCTGCAGGCGGGGATCCGCGAGGTCCTCCCACTGCGTCAGCGGCTCCTTGATGCCGTGGTGAGCCAGCGCCTCGCGGTTCGAAAGAATCCCGTAATTGCTCAACACGGTGCCCACCCAGCGTCCCCGTTTGTCCCAATATTCCTCGCCGGCGAAGAACCGCGGGATCACGTCCTCCGTGAACCACTCCGGATGCCGCGCCAGCACGCCGCAATCGACGATCTGCCCCGCGTCCGCCTGCCGCACGAGGTCATACGAGCCCCCGCCGAAGAACAGATCGATGCCGCAATCCACGTCAGAAGCGAGAAAGGCGCGCCGGGCCGCTTCGGCCGGCGTGTCGCGGCCCGGATCGGGACCGGGTTTGACCCGGGGATTGGCGAACCCGGTCTCCACCGCGTTGCTCCAGGGGCGCCGCAGGACATGGGTCCAGAGGTTCTGGAATGACGCCGTGTATTCGCCGCTGAGATAGCGGGCGATCTCGGTCGTGCCCCCGATCACCCGCCAATCCACGAAGACATTCCGGCCGGTCTGCTGCTTGTACCAGCGCTGGAAGCCCAGCCCGAATTCGTAGCGGATCGCCTCGTTGTGCGGCGTGATGATGACCAGCGTCACGTCCGCCTGCCCCGCCGCGGGCTTCTTCGGCCGCAGCAGGAAGGGCACGGCGAGCGTCACCGCCAGGAGAACGACCAGAATTACGCGCTTCATCAGTTTCCAGGATGCTCGCCGCAATCAAGGCCCCAGCCCGCCGGGCGGGAGCACGGGATCTTGATCGGAGTCCAATGGCGGCCCCTCCTCGGTGATCGATTTCGGAGAACCGCGCATTGCCGGCATTCTTCGCGCATGTTGCGCCTCATTGCGGCCGGCTCGGCCTAGTCCACCAACACCACCACATCCTCCGGCTCGACGTGGGCGTACAACACGCCCGGCGCGTTCTGCCCCAGGAAACGCGGGTTCAATTCGACGATCTTCAAGGTCACGCCGGCGGCACTGAGAAACTCGTACTGCGCGATGTCGCCCAGGTAAACCGCCCCGCCGATCCTGCCCTCCACGCAATTCTGCGCCCGGCTCTCGCGGCGCAGCGCCCAGCATTCGGGATGAACGGCGACCGTCACTTCGGCGCCGGCCTTCGGCGGCATGGTCGGGTCCCCCAGGACGCCGTCAAACCGGCCGATGGCCGTGTCGACACTCGCCCGGCCGCCCGCAGCGGCCACCACCGCTCCGGGAACGAAATCGGCCTCGCCAATGAAATTGGCCACGGTCCGGCGGGCGGGACACCGATAGACCTCCGGTGGCGTGCCCACCTGAAGGATCCGGCCGCCCGTCAGCACCGCGATGCGGTCGGCCATCGACAGCGCCTCCTTCTGATCATGGGTCACGTACACCGTGGTGAGCTGGAACTCCTTGCAGACGCGGCGGATCTCGCTGCGCAGCTCCAAGCGGAGCCGGGCGTCAAGATTCGACAGCGGCTCGTCGAGGAGCAGGCAGCGCGGCCGGACGACGAGCGCCCGGGCCAGCGCCACGCGCTGCTGTTGACCGCCGGAAAGCTCGTTCGGCCGGCGATTGCCGTACTGGCCCATGTGCACCGATTCGAGCGCCTCGCCCGCCCGGCGCCGGACTTCATCGCGCGGCACGTCGCGCTCCTCCAACCCGAAGGCCACGTTTTCGGCCACCGTCATGTGCGGCCACAGGGCGTAGCTCTGAAACACCATGCCGGTGTTGCGCCGGTGCGGCGCCAGCTGGGTCACATCCTCGTCGCCAAACAGAATCCGTCCTTCCTCCGGCACATAAAAACCCGCCAGGCACCGCAGCAGCGTGGTCTTGCCGCATCCGCTCGGGCCCAACAGGAAGAACAGCTCGCCGGGATTGATCGTCAGGTCCAGATCGTGCAGGGCAACCACTGAGCCGAAACGCTTCGTCAGCTTCTTGATCTGAATGGAAATCATCGCTTGGCCCGCGCGAGGGGCGAGGCAACTGGCCGCCTCCGGCAAAGTCAAAAGAATTAACCCGCACGACACGCGCCGCCGCTGGCCGCCGCGCAGCTCGCGCCGCACCGGCGTCGCGGAGCGGATTCCGCGCCGGCTGCGGCCATCCCTGGTCGCCGATCGCGGCCTGCCTTTTCGATGACATTGCGACGTGTCCCGTCCCGCCACGCGACGATCTGTTCTCCACGGACTGGTGGGCGACGGGGAAAGCCATCGCGCCCTTCGGCAATCGCCAGGCCCTGGGCCCGCTCGCCGAGCCGGACGGCCACGCCCCGGCCGCGCGCGCGCCGCCCGCCACCCTGGCGCCGCCCCCACTCAACATGTCAACCAATAGTTGACATATTGCCGGCGCCGCCACGGAACCTGGACTCTGGGGGGGATCGCCGTTCGGCGGGCATTTTGGCGGCCGGTCCGCACCGGCCTGGCCGAAGGGCAGCGGGCGCACCCCTCTTCCGATCCGTTCGGCTTCCATCGGGTCATCAATCCATTTGCCAGCGACGCCGTTTTGCCTTTTGGCTCTGGGGACCCGCTGCCACGGTTCGGGCCGATTGCCTGCCCGAAAGCCGTCCCGAATCCCCGCCATGCCTCCCGTCAACCACGCCGCCCGCTACCAGGACCTCGAACAGATCATCATCTCCGAGACCATGATCAAGCGGCGGGTGGCGAAGCTCGCGGCGGAGATCACGGCGGCCTATGGGGAGGAGGAGATCACCGCGGTCGCGATCATCAACGGCGCCCTGCTCTTCGCCGCCGATCTGCTGCGCGCCATCCACCGCCCCATCCGCCTCGATTGCATCCGGGTGTCGAGTTACCGGAATGACACCCGCTCCCGCGGCAAGCCCGAGATCGTCCACAGTCTGACCATCGACATCGCCAACCGCCACGTGCTGCTCATCGACGACATTCTGGACACGGGCAAAACCCTCTCGGTGGTGGTCGACCTCATCAAGAAGCTCGACCCGGCCTCGGTGAGAACCTGCGTGCTGCTCGACAAGAAGGGCCGGCGCGAAGTGGATTTCACGGCCGACTTCGTCGGCTTCCCGATCCCCGACCGGTTCGTCGTCGGCTACGGCCTCGATTTCGCCGAGCGCTACCGGAACCTGCCCTGCATCGGCGTGCTCAAGCCCCACCTGCAGAATCCGCCCGAGTGGGCATAGCAGTACTCTCGGTCTTGGGCTCCGGACCGGATCCATGCAGTCTAGCCTGTAGGCCGAGCTTTGCGTGCCCGCCGTAGCCCTGAGCGATGTCGAACGGGCGAAGGCTGGGGCGCGTGTCGTTCATTTCGTAGGGCCCGAGCTTGCTCGTGGCCCAATTCCGTCGGTCAAGGTAGAACCCGCACTCATCGGCTCGCCGGAGATTTGGCAGAGGCGGCCGTGCGGGTTTACGACAGCGTATCCCGACAGACCGCACGGAGTGCGGGCTCCACCATCCAATAGCGCCGAGACTGTTTTCATTTTCAAGGCTGACTGTTTTTCTTGGCTGAGAACTGGCTCTGGATTCTAACGGTGACGGACATTGCGAGTGGGTCTGTCGCGCAACTGTCTTGCACCTCCAGATTGCTGGTTCTCCGCTCTGGATTCAGAGGTCCTGCTTCCGCCCCGTTCGCCGTCGGGCGTTTTGTCTCCGACGGCCCATCCAAATCCGGCTCCCTGTCAGATTGCTGTAATTTCTCTTGAGGCACTCCCTTCGGCCCTTTATGGAGTCAGAGTTGCTCATGTGCCAGTCCCGCAACCGGGAGATTCCGGCTGCTCTCGGGGACCAGGAGGTGTTTCTCAACCTCGCCTCTGATCTCATCGACGCCTGATCGGTGTGGCGCCTTGGCCCCCTGCCGCTAGTCCAGCTTCCTAGATATCCAGCTTCTACTCAGCAACCCAAGGAGGGTGCCACGAAAAGACCCCTTCGGGTGGCGGCGAGGTCGTTCGCCTGTCGGGGCATTCCCCGGCAGGGCCGGGCAAACCTGTGCAAACGAGATCAGCCGGCCGTCAAATCGCCGAGCTTCGTGGTTCAATCCACTCCTTCGCCAACGCCGGACCGGAATCTCAACCACGGGGTATCGAGCCTAAGCCGGGATCATGCAGTCGAACCACGGCTCAAGAACGAGATTGGCGAACATCGAATGGTGGGTAGGGCCGGTGTCTTGCACCGGCCGCAATTGCCGCGGCGCCTGCGAGACAGGCGACCGACGTCAACTACACCCTCTCCTCAAAGGCGACATTGGCCGCACCAAGGGGACTGAGACCATCCACTTTGCAATTCCTCCAAACCCGGGCACGTCCGCCCACGGTGACCCGGCAGTCTCGTTTGTTTCGAAGCCAAACCCCTCCACGTCCGATTATTCCGAGCCTTCAGCGCCACTGCGTGCCGACAGGCGCCGACCCCAACCAGAAAACCCAAGATAACCACCGACCATGAAAATGACCGCCATCACAATCATTCCGTTGTTAGCACTGCTCGCCGGCAGTGCCGTTGCCGCTGACGCACCATCTGCCAAAAGGCCGCTCGAAGGAACGTGGGAGATGATCTCCGGGAAGTGGACCGAAAATGGCAAGGAGACGGCCTCCCTGCCCGGCACGATCTCCGGCGGCCAACTCAAGATGTACTCGCCGGGCTATTTCGTCTTCGTCGGCCGATTCAAAGAAGGCGACAAGCCCGCTTCGGATAATTACGGCGGCGGGACCTACACCCTGAATGGCGACGACTACAGTGAGACCATCCAGTACCACACGGCCACAGGAATTGTGGGGAAGACGCTCCACTTCAAACTCGTGATCAAGGGCAACACCATGACGTTGACCGGTCCCATCACACCCGAGAATCAAAAGGACTTCGGTTTGCAGCTGGTCGAGGTGTACGTGAGGAAAGACTGACCCAATTTCCTCCCATGAGAACACCAACTGCACTCGCC
>DATIWI010000010.1:0-2899 GCA_035519475.1 Opitutaceae bacterium | reverse complement strand
GATTGCGCTTCTCTTCAGCTGAACCGACCAGCCAGGATAGGGAAACCTTGTAGAGTCTCGCGAACGTCGCAAGCTCGTCAGCCGCAACGCGGCGCCGACCTGCCTCGATCTCCGAGACCGTTGGTCGATGAAGATTGAGCTTGATGGCCGCTTGGCCTTGGGACAGCCCAGCCTGTTCACGTGCGAGGCGTAGTCGCGCGCCGATCGCAGTCTTCTCGTCGATCATCACGCGACCTTGATCTTGAGCAGCTTCACGATACGCTCCGCGACTTGGGCAATCGTCAGAGCACGCTTCCGGCCGCTGATCTCAGCCACCAGCACGTTATCGGTACCTAATCCCTGGCCCAGGGCCGCCTCGATCGCGATGGTCGCCTCGATCGCGCTCAACGAATCAAAGCCCTCTAGATCGCCGATCGGCTTCGTACTACCCGTCAGCTCCCCACAAGCTCTGCCACTGGCTCGCTGCAGCTCTTCGATCACGTCGACTATGCTCTTCGTGACTGACTCGAGGGTCATCTCAACCTCCTTGTATGTGGTAAGAGAATCTTACCACACGTAATGGAGCGGTCAAGGAGAATTTGCACGGTAGCCGTCCTCCTGTTCTCGGCGCGGTCGTCGAAACTTGAGCGTGTCGGCCAGCCTCCGGCGGCGATCAATGTACGCGGGTGGATACACCAAAAGCCGGGATCTCACGCTTTTCCACTTGACAGCCTCGGCCGGGTGACGCGGTCATTCGGCGGCAGCCCTCAGCACCTGCCGGCCCAGCGTCACCCGCGGGTTCACCGGTGCACGATCGGGTTGGAGCCGAACAAAAATCATTTCGCGTTCCAAGATCTCTCGTCCCGGACGCTCTCCGGAGGCCCGAAAAGCAGGGTGTAGCGTCAGCACAAGGAGGCCACAGCATGCAGAACCACTCGCCATCTGACCTCGACCGCCTCGGCGACGAGATCGCCCTGCTCTCCGCCCATCTCGACGCCGCCACCGCGCGCCTGCTCGTTCTGATCCGGGAGTTCGATGCGCGAGGCGGGTGGAACTCGGGCTTCCGCTCCTGCGCCGCCTGGCTCTCCTGGCGGGTGGGGCTCGACCTGGGCGCCGCCCGGGAACGCGTCCGGGTCGCGCGCGCCCTCGGGACGCTGCCCCTCCTCGCCGAGGCTCTGGCCACCGGGCAGGTGTCGTACGCCAAGGTCCGCGCCCTCACCCGCGTGGCCACGCCGGAGACGGAAGGTCGGCTCCTGGCGGTGGCGCGCGCCGGGACGGCCGCCCACGTCGAGCGGATCGTGCGCGGCTGGCGGTGTGTGGACCGGCGAGCCGAGGCTCGGGAGGACAGGCTGCGTCATGCGGGCCGGGCGCTTCATGTCCGGTACGACGAGGACGGCACGGTGGTCATCCGCGGGCGGCTCGAGCCTGAGGTGGGCGCGCTGCTCATGCAGGCGCTGGCCGCCGCGCGGGAGACCCTGTACCAACGGGACAAGACCGTCCCAGTGTGGGGTGCACCCCTGGAGTGAGACAGAGAAATAGGTGAAAGTCCTCTGGGGAGGTCCGATGCCTGGACGACGATTCCGGATGTTCAGCCGAGAGTTCAAGGAGGCCGCCGTTCGCCGGATCCTGGCGGGCGAGAGGATTCGCCGGGTGGCCGACGAACTTCGGCTGCGGCCGCAGTTGCTGTACACGTGGCGCGACTATTACGAACAGGGCGGGGCCGACGCGCTGGTGCCGCGGGGGCGGCCGCAGAAGGCGGTCGCGTGGGCCCGGCGGCGGGCCCTGGTGCAGCCGCCGAGTCGTCAGGCGCGCGCCCACGGCCACGCCGGCAGTGAGCCGGCCCGCGACTCGCGCCTGGTTGAGCTCGAGCGCAAGGTCGGCCAGCAGGCGGTGGAGCTCGATTTTTTCAAGGAAGCCTTGCGGCACGTCACGGCGCCACGTCGGCCGAGCGGCGGGCGTGGCGCCACAGCGTCTTCGCGCTCATCCACGCGATGACGCCCCCGCAAGGTGGCTTGACCATCGAGCGGATGTGCGCGCTGACCGGCGTCAGCCGGGCCAGCTACTACCGGCACTGGCGCCAGGTCGTCCCGCGCCGGGAGCAGACGGCGTTGCGAGACGCCCTTCAGCGGTTGGCCGTCAGCCACCGACACTACGGCTATCGCCGCCTCAATGCGCTGCTGCGCCGCGAGGGATGGGCGGTCAATCACAAGCGCGTGCTGCGGCTCATGCGCACCGATAATCTGCTGTGTCTGCGCCGCCGCGCGTTCGTGCCGGCGACCACCGCCTCCCGCCATGACTGGCAGGTGGTCCCGAACCTCGCGCGCGGCCTGCACGTGACCGGCCTCGATCAGCTGTGGGTGGCCGACATCACCTACCTGCGGTTGCTCGAGGAGTTTGCCTTCCTCGCCGTGATCCTCGACGCCTTCAGCCGCCGCGTCATTGGCTGGGCGGTGGAGGTGCACCTCCGGGCGACCCTGGCGGTGACGGCCCTGCAGATGGCGCTGGCGGCGCGGCGCCCGCCGCCGGGGCAGCTGATCCATCACTCGGACCGCGGGGTGCAGTACGCCTGTGCGGAGTACAGTGCCCTGCTGGCCGCCCACGGGATCCAGCCGAGCATGAGCCGGATCGGCTCCCCGTACGACAACGCCAAGGCCGAGAGCTTCATGAGCACCCTGAAGCGCGAAGAGGTCGATGGACGCGCGTATCGGACGGCGCAGGAGGCGCGCCGCTCGATCGGGACCTTCATCGAGGACGTCTACAATCGGCAGCGGCTGCATTCGGCCCTGAGCTACCTGGCGCCTGCCGCCTTTGAAGCGACGGTGGCGCCCGTGATGGTCCGACGGCGGAATGAGCATGCGGTGAACCGCGCTTAACGAGGACTTTCCTTAGTTTTCGTGTCTCACTCCAGGGATGCACCCCA
>DATIWI010000009.1:0-4404 GCA_035519475.1 Opitutaceae bacterium | reverse complement strand
CGGCCGGCGAGGAATTCTCCGAGGAGAATCGCAGTCGGATGATCATCGATGCGATGTACAATCTGCCGCTGCTTTTCTGGGCGCACGCGCAGACCGGCGAGGAACGCTTCAAGACCGTGGCGCTGGCCCACGCGCGGACTTCGGCGCAATACCTCGTCCGGCCCGACGGCACGACGTATCACACCTACGTCTTTGATTCCGACAGCGGGCAGCCGAAATACGGGCGGACGCACCAGGGTTTTTCGGACGACTCCTGCTGGGCGCGGGGACAGGCCTGGGCCATCGGCGGCTTTGCGATGGCCAACCGATTCTGCCCCGATCCGGTTTTCCTGGGTGCCGCCCGCCGGTGCGCAGACACGTTCATACGCCACATTTTGCCCGGCGGGGTGGTGCGCTGGGATTTCGCGCTGGATGGCGACGCGACGGAGCCGATCGACACCGCGGCGTCGGCGATTGCCGCCAACGGCCTGCTGCTGCTGGCGCCCCAGGTGGACGCCGAGGCGGCCGCCGCCTACCGGCGCCAGGCGGCCGCGATTGCCGAGACGCTCTTCGCCCACCATTCCACCCGCGATGATCCGCGGCACCAGGGCTTGCTCCGCCACGGCTGCGGCCACCGGCCGGCGAACCGCAATGTCGAGGTGTCGCTGATCTATGGCGACTATTTCTTCGTCGAGCTCATCGCCCGCCTTTCCGGGCAGGCCGTCGCCTGGTGGTAGGCAGCCCAGAACGGTCATCGCCAGGATCGGGGCACCTCACGCCAAGGCGCCAGGGCCTCCAAGAAGGTCCTACCGGAGTTCCACAGGAGGGCGCAGAGGCAGCAAAGAAAGGGTAGGGCGTGACGGCCGGGCGCGCCAGGGCCTGTCAACCCAAGTCGCCGGGCCCTTGCATTGCTCCGAACCGTTTCGCCGCGTGCGGGCCGAAGCCAACAAAAAAGCTCCGCCACGGTGCGGAGCTCGGGGACGACCCTATGGACGTCACTCACATCTTGGGTTCGACCACCTTGACCGCCGCTTCCACGTCCTTCTCGGTCGCGTTGGTCATGTTGTGATGCGTTTTGACGTGATTCAGCGTTATCGCGATCACTTCCTGCTTGTCGTGGCTCTTGACCTCGAAATCGCAGGGCGAGCCGCATTGGACGGTGTAGAGCTTGCTGTCCTTCATCTCGGACGCGCTCTTCTCCATTTTGGGCGACATGCCCATATCTGATTTCATGGTGTCCTTGTCCGCCGCGAACACGGACGAGGCGGCCAGGACGAGGGCGAAGGCGCAGGCGGCGCCGACGAGTTGGATCTTCATAGTGCGAGTAGGTTGGGAGGTTGGGATTGTTTTTGAGCAAACAGACGCAGGGTAAGAGATGCGACGGCCGCGGCTATTCCCGCAAGAAGTCGGGGCCAGTTTACCATGGCTTCAGATCCGCCGCCGAGGAATGGCGGCGCCCGCACCTCTCGCGGATTCCACCGGCCCGTCGCTCAGACCTCGATCGTCACGGGCTCGGTCGCGTGGGCCTGGCAAAGTAGAACGACGCGATTGGCCCGGTCGGTGGCGTCCAGGGCGTCCTCGACGTCCATGGTGACGGAGCCGGACAGGAGGCGGGTCTTGCAGGTGCCGCAGATGCCGGAGCGACAGGAGAAGTCGGGGTGCAATCCCGCCGCTTCCGCGATCTCGAGCAGCGTCTTTTTCGGATCCAGGGGAACGGATTTGGCCGTGCGCGCGAACGTGAGGATGGGCAGGCCCGGATCGGCCCCGGCCGCCAGCGCCGCGGCGGGCGTGCCATCGGGCGAGGCCAGCGCGAGGATTGCTTCAGCCCGCTTCGCGGCGGCGAACGCCTCGGATTTGATCTGCCCGCGGGGCACGCCCAGCTCCTGCAGCAGCTGGATCGTCGGCTCCATCATCGACGCGGGCCCGCAGAGATAGACCGGCCGCGCCACCAGGTTCGGCACGGTTTCCTGGAGAAGCTCGCCCGTGATGCGTCCGGTCCGTCCGGTCCAGTCGCTGCCCTCGGTCCGCGTGAGGGTCACCACGAGGTGCAGATTCGGGAAACGCCGCTGGAGTTCCTCCAGCTCCCGGCGGAAGATGATGTCCGCCGGGGTCCGGGCGCAGAAAAAGAAGTAGATGTCGCCGGTCCAGCGCCGGTCAGTGAGGGAGCGCAGGATGGACATCAGTGGCGTGATGCCCACGCCTCCGGCGATCAGCACGATGCTGCCGGACTGCGCGGCGTCGAAGGTGAAGCGGCCGGCGGGCGCGGCGACGTCGAACAGGTCGCCCTCGCGGACGGAATCATGGAGATGGCCGGAGGCGAGGCCGTGGTCCTCGCGCTTGACCGTGATCTCGCACCAGGCCCGCTGTGCGGGGGAAGAAGCGATGGTGTAGGTGCGGACAACCTTCCGGCCTTCAATCGGAAGGGTCAGGATGAGGTACTGGCCGGCGCGATGCTCGAATGCCAGCCGGCCGCCGTCAGGCGGGGCGAGGCGGAAGGTCCGGACCCCGGGCGTCTCCTGCACGATCCGCGCCACGCGCAGCGGACCGGACCAGCGTTTCGGGCCGGGGACCGCGGCCGCGGGCGCCGGCCGGGGCGGGCGCCGATATACCGCCAACCGGTAGCCGAGCAGGACGCTCAGGGCGATGGCGAAGCCGATGGGCTGCCGCGTGTCGGCCTTCACCTGCATGTAATAATGGATCACGCCGAGGATCGCCGACGCGTAGACGAGCCGGTGCAGCGCCTGCCAGCGTGCGGCGCCGAGGCGTCTGACCATCGCGTTGGTGGACGTCAGGGCGAGCGGCACCATCAGCAGCAACCCGGTGCTTCCGACCACGAGGTATTTGCGTTTGACCATCTCCGCCAGCGTGCGGGAGACGCTCAGGGACTGGTCGAGGCCGAAGAAGATGAGAAAGTGGGAGCAGCCGTAGAAGAAGGCGTAGAGCCCGAGCGTGCGGCGGGGGAAGATGAGCCAGTTCCAGCCGGTGAGCTTCCGCACCGGCGTGACCAGCAGCGTGAGCGACAGGAAGACCAGCGTGAGCATGCCGGTCGTCCGGATCGCGAAATTCACCGGATTGGCGCCGAGCTGATGGTGAAGAGCGTCCCACACGAGCAGGACGAGCGGCACGCCGCCGTTGACGAACACCAGGAACTTGGCAAAGCGGACGTCTTTCACGCGACGGGCCCGGTCTAGAAATTGGCGCGCAGGTCCATCCCGGCATACAGGTGGCCGACCTGTTCGGCGTAGCCGTTGAACATCAGCGTCGGACGCCGGCCGGACTCGCCGATCCGCTGTTCCATCGCCTGGCTCCAGCGGGGATGATCCACCTGCGGGTTCACGTTGGCATAAAAGCCGTATTCCTCCGGCGCCTGCATGTTCCAGGTGTTGGGCGGCTGCATCGCCATCAGCTTGATCTTGACGATCGATTTGATCCCCTTGAACCCGTATTTCCACGGCACCACCAGGCGGATGGGGGCGCCATCCTGGGGCGGCAGGGCGCGCCCGTAGATCCCGCTGGCGAGAAGGGTCAGCGGGTGCATCGCCTCATCGAGCCGCAGCCCTTCGACGTAGGGCCAGTCCAGCACTGCCGCCTTTTGGCCCGGCATGCGCTTCGGATCCAGCAGCGTTTCGAACGCCACGTGGGTGGCACTGCCGAGCGGCTGGACGCGGTCGAGCAATTTGGACAATGAAAAACCGGCCCAGGGAATCACCATCGACCAGGCCTCGACGCACCGCATGCGGTACACCCGTTCCTCGGGCGGGCTGATCTTCAGGAGGTCATCGAGGTCAAAGACCCGCGGCTTGTGGACCAGTCCTTCGACCGACACTTGCCAGCCCTGGGTCTCGAACCGGGCCGCGGCGGTCGCCACCATCTCCTTGTCGGTCGAGAACTCATAGAAATTGTTGTAGTGGGTGATGTCCTGGAACGAGGTCGGCGGGTCCGCGGCGCGAAAGCCGGCGGCCTCGGCCGCGGCGCCCGTCGGCTTCGTCAGCCCCGCGAGCGCCGACGTGTGCGTGGTGCCCGATCCGACGCGGTTGAGCCGGCGATAGGCCAGGCCCGTGGCGACCGCGGTGGCCGCGACGATGCCGGCCCGCATGAACTGACGGCGGTTGAAATAGACCGCGGGGTCGGTGATCTCGCGGGCGGGGATGGGTCGAGGGTCCTTCAACGGAGGGCAGGAGGCGCGTACGAAGTTACGAGGGTCCCGGGGAACGGTCTATTCCTTCGGCGCGTTGGATACTAGTGCGATTCGCGCGCGGGGCGTCAACCCGCTGGTCCGGAATCCGAAGGCGGCGGTCGAAAAAGGAAAGGGCAAAACGGGTCGGCCTGATCAAATGCGGTGATCCCGGGCGATCCCAGGCATGCCGCCTTCCTGCCGCCGATCGAAAACGAAAGGAGACGCGGCGCCTGCGGCTGAGCGGCTGG
>DATIWI010000008.1:0-6368 GCA_035519475.1 Opitutaceae bacterium | reverse complement strand
CGCCCAGGTGGGGCAGCCGAAGCCGCGGTCCACCTGGCTCGAGCGCACCGGGCGGGTGCGCGACTTGGCGGCGCTGATCCAGCTCTGCTCGGTCTTGGGGGCGACCACCGTCAGCTCGTGGCCGGCGTCGCGCAGGCCGGCAATCAGCGCGTGGAGAAATACGCAGTCGATGCCGTCGTCGTTGGTGACGAGGAGTTTCATTGGCACCACAGAGACAGAGAGGGCGCCGAGAGAAAAGCAAAAGCCGAGGGCGGAGCGCGCGGCGGCGCGGCGGCGGGAACCCGGAGCCGCCGGCCTAGCCGCGGCGGCCACGCTGGCGTTTTTGCATGAACGCATAGACCGCGAGATGCGAAGCATGCTTTCCCCGCACGGGGATTGTCCGCATGTCACGGATCGCGAAACCGGGGGAAAAGAGTTCCCGCAGCTCGGCCTCAGAGGAGAAATACAGCATGGTTCCCAGCGAGGTCTTCCGGAACTTCCCCGATCCGCCGAATTGCGGGTCGTTCTCGCTGAAGCACAGCGACAGGTAGCGACCGTCCGGGACGAGCTTGTCCCAGACATTCTGCACGTACCTTGGTCGCTGATCGGGGTAAAGGTGGTGGAGGAGTTCCCAATCGAGGGCGAAGTCGAAGCATCCCGTCAGTGCCTTCAGGTCGCCGAGGACATCCGCCACGACGAAATTGCACTTCACGCCCTTCTGACGGGCGCGCTGCCGGGCAATCCCGATGGCCGTGGGCGAAATGTCGACACCGGTGACCTCGAATCCCTGGCGGGCCAAATAGATGGAGTTGTTGCCGGCGCCGCACCCGAAATCGACCGCTCGGCCGGGCGCGACCTGCGCGCCCTCGACCAGTTCGACGAGGGCGGCCGGCGGCATGGCCACATCCCATGGGATGTCCTGCACGGGAGTCTTCGCGTAGATCGCCTCCATGTCGACGGGTGGCATGGATTCGCTCTCAGGATGGCGGCGTAATCGAATGGAGCGCGAGCGCCGGTTTCAGCCCCAGCCGGTAGCGGCGGCGGTAACGCGCGCCATGGCGGTACATCAGGTGGTCCTTGGGGATCCGGACGGTCTCGACGTAACGCGCCCCGATGATGGTGCAGGTGCGCTGCGAGGGTAGGTTCCGCGGATCGACGGTGAGCCAGACGGCCTTCAGCCCGTGCGCCCGCGCGAGCGGCAACAGCAGCCGGCAGCTTCGGGCGGCGTAGCGATGACCGCGAAAGGGCGCGTCGACTTCATAGCCGATGTGTCCCGGATAGCGCAGGCGCCGGGATGTCCCGACGCGGAGGCGGATGAGTCCGAGGCGCGTCGCCGCGCCCGTCCGGCGCATTTCAAATTCATACCAGGGAACGAATCCGGTGACTGGATCGGCGGGATGCCGGGCGACCAGGACCAGTTCCAGGTCGCCGTCAATCATTTTGCCGGGCTCCTTGAATGGAAAAGGCTCCAGCGATGCGGCGAGATCCCGGGCCAGCGCCGCGGCGGTGGTGAAGCGGAGGCCGGGGAGCCCGATGGCAGCAGCCGCAGCGACGTTCTGGGCGCTGTCGTCGATCAGCAGGCATTCGCCGGGTTTTCGCCCGAGGGCGGCGAGCACCCGGCGAAACGTCGACGGCCTCTTCTTGGTCTGCCCTAGTTGAAACGAGAAGAATCGGGTTGGAAGAATCGCGAGCCAGGGATGGATGCGGTGGATGTACGCCGCCCACTCGGCGGCGTGATCCGAGTGCAGCACCAATTCGTGATGGCGCGCCAGGCGCCGCAGCAGCGGCGCCATGCCGGGGACGCGCCGGCGGAAGTTGCGCCGGATGATCCGCTTCAGCTCCGCCGGCGAAATAGCCCAGCGCTGCCGGGCCAGAATTCCCGCCAGGTATTTGTCCTCCGTGATCCGTCCGCAGCACAGCTCGTGCAGACCGTGAGTCTCGAAGACCTTGAGGATGGCCTTGGGCTTGAGGTGCAGCCGCGCCGCCAGCGGTCGCTCGATGCCGATCAACCCGGCGATGAGGACTTCCGACAGATCAAAGATGAGTGTCCGCGGCATGAGGCGAGGCTGGAGGGAATTCGCTTGGGACCACACGACCGCAATCAAACCTGACGACGCTTTCAACCGTGAAGTGCGCGAGTGGACACGAAGGCAGGCATGAGTCGGGTATCACGAGATTCCGCGATTGAGCCCGGCCTGCCGGTTCGGCAGGATGGGCTGCATGGCAGGACCGAAGAGGAAGACAGTCGGTTCGTATCTGGCGGCCTTACCGTCCGACCAGCGCACGGCGCTGCAACGGTTGCGCAAGATCATTCGCGCCGCGGTGCCGCAGGGCGAGGAGTGCATCTGCTACGGCATCCCGGCGTGCCGGCTGAACGGCAAGGTTCTGGTCGCCTATGCCGCGGCCGCCGGGCACTGCTCCTTTTACCCGGGATCCTACGTCCAGGGCCTTTCCGCTGAGCTCAAGAAATACGGGGTCGGCAAGGGCACGATCCGGTTCCAGCCCGACCAGCCGCTGCCGCCCGCGCTCGTGCGGAGGTTGATGCGCGGCCGGATCGCAAAGATGATGAAGGTCGCGGCCCGCCGATTGGGCGGATGAGAGCGGATCGCTTTGGCTGGAAGGACGGGAAGGGGCTCTTGCGGTTCTTGAGCCTTCTGGCGGCAAGGGCAGATGGCACCGCCGGCTCAAGAAGCTGGGCGGCTTCCCGAGGCCGCCCAACTGGAAGACCCGTTGGCTGGCAGCTATGAAATTACTGCCTATGGCTGCGAAGAGGTGCTGCCGATCGGGGAATCAGCCGGTGACCGCACGCGCTCTGCGAGCACGATCATCCCTCCGGCGGCCGCCAGATCGACGGCGATCTTGAAATAGAGGTCCATGCGCAGCGCGCCGATGAAGCCGAGGAATGAGACCAGCATGGCCCCGATCATCGTGCCGCAAATGACGGCGCAGGAATGCCCCCGTCGCCACGCGGGGTGGGCCGCCCACCGGGACACCAAGACCGCCGCCGCGGCAGAAAGGAGCAGGCCTCCGCCGACCGCGGCAGCGGGCGGGAATGTCGGCGCGATGCCGAATCCGAGCAGGACCAGACCGTACCAGAGCGCGGCCCAAAGGGCGCCAGCGAGGCCGGCGAGACAGGCCGGTGGAGGGGTGAGCGGCGCGGAAGCGCGCGCCAGGCGGTGGCGCATCCCGCCGAGCGCGGCGTAGGCGAGGCCGCCGATGGCCAGCAAGGCCAAGGCGAGCGCGACGGGCGGCGGGCTGTAGAGCGGCACATGAAACACCTTCGGTCGGGCGATGCGGGTCCAGGAGAACCACGCGAGGAATGCGCCCAACCCGAGGAACGCCGCCACCACCGTCACCCCGACCGGGCCCAGCCACGGATCGTTTCGCCGTCGCGGGAAAAGCAGCTCGACCAGCGCAACGGGCAGGAAGACGACGAACACCGCCTCGTAGACGAGCGCCCATAGGAAATAGACATAGTTCACGCCCAAGGCGCGGGCGTAGGCCACGCCCTTGATCTGGACTACCATCGGGGCCAGCGAGGTCTGCTGAACGACGCATTCCTCGGCCAGGGCCAGGGCAAGAGCCAGCAGCAGCATGTTGCGCCAGCCCAGCCCCCAACGCCGGATGGCTTCGCGGATGAGAAGTGCGCCGCCGCCCCACATACAGATTTCAATTGGCAACACGAACAGGGCGCTGAGGCGGGTGGCTCCGGGCAGCACCTCCGCGAGCAGTGGTGCCATCACCATGAGGGTCAGCGCCGGCGCGAGGGCGCCTTTCCGGGCGGGCGGTGGATTTGCGTGGTCATTCATTGGGTTGCGGGGATTGAGGTGGATGCGGTGCCCGCCGTGCCGCGAACGGCGGCGAGAATCTCCTCGGTGTTCCATTGCAGGGTGCCGCAGCGGAGTTCGTGCAGGATGCGTTCAAGCCAGTCGCGTTCGGCCCGGGCGAGCGCGAGATCGTGTTCGACCTCGATGAGGTTGATCCGGCCAATCTTCGGGGCGAGGGTGGCGATCCGCGCCTGCAACTCCGCGATGATGCGCGCCAGAGCCGCACGACGGCGCGCGAGGACTTCGGCGGCATCGGCGGGCGACATATGCACGAGGTGGTCCAGAGCCACGACGAATGACGAGGTGTTTTGCCGGGGCTCACCGAGCATCTGGGTGAGCCAGGATCTCACAGCCGTGTCGCCGGCAGGCGTGATGCGGTAAATCGTCCGGTTTGGGCGACGGCCCGCCCGGGTGGTGGCCGCCACCCGGATGAGCCCCTGCCGCGTGAGCCAAGTGACGGCGTTGTAAAGTGAGCCGGGCTTGAGTTCCAAGCGGTCGGATTTGTGCCGGAGGCTCATCAGCTTTCGCATCTCGTAGGGATGCATCGGCCGCTCCCGCAGCAGGCAGAGCACGGCGAGCGCCCAGTGCTGGCGGGGATTGGAGGCGGAGGGGGTCTGGATCCTTTTTGGCATCAGTTTAAGTTGATTAGTCAATTATGACTATTTTGCAACCCTGCGAGCGCAAGACTCACATGGTGTGGCGGATAAATGGCTCGTGGCCGTGCTGGCGCGTCGCCAGCCGGGGGCGTTCGCGCGCTGCCTCATCGCGGCGAGGCCGCGATATCGGGCGGCGGTCGTTGGCGCGCGTCGCTCCAGCCCCGTCCGCGGCCGCAGGCAGATTGTCATCTATTGGATGACAAGTCGCCAAGCGGCGGAGGTCATTCGATGGATAACAAAAAGGGCGGCCGGTGAAGCCGCCCCCGTTTAAAGCTTACCGCTCACCACTCACTGCTGCGGCGCCGCCGCCGGCTCGGTCGGAGCCGCCGGCGCAGCGGATTGCGCGGCTTCGCGCTCCTTCATGGCGGCGCGGCGCGAGAGGCGCACCTTGCCGGTGCGGTCGTCGATGCCGATGCATTTCACCCACACCATGTCGCCGACCTTGACCACGTCCTCGGTGCGGCGCACGCGGAAGTCCGCCAGCTCGGAGATGTGCACGAGGCCTTCCTTGCCGGGCAGGCACTCGACGAACGCCCCGAACTCCTTCGTGCCGGTGACGCGGCCCTGGTAGGTCTTGCCCATCTCGATCTGGGCGCCGCCGCCGCAGATCGCGTCGATTTCCTGCACGGCGCGGGCCATGGCGTCGGCGTTGTTCGAGTAGATGTAGACCTTGCCGGAATCGTCCTCGGCGATGTCGATCTGCGCGCCGGTGGCCTCGGTGATGCGGCGGATGGTCTTGCCGCCCGGGCCGATGAGCAGGCCGATCTTCTCGGGGTCGATCTGGATGGTCTGGATGCGCGGCGCGTACTGGCTGAGCTGCGCACGCGGCTCGGGCAGGGCGGCCAGCATCAGGCGCAGGATCTCGATGCGGGCCTCGCGGGCCTGGAAGATGGCCTTCTTGGCGATTTCCATCGGCAGGCCGTTGATCTTGAGGTCGAGCTGGAAGCCGGTGATGCCCTCGGTGGTGCCGGCGAGCTTGAAGTCCATGTCGCCGAAGTGGTCCTCCTCGCCGAGGATGTCCGTGACCGTGACCCAGCGGGTGATGGCGCCGGCGTCGTCATTCTCGGTGATCAGGCCGCAGGAGATGCCGGCGACGGGCGCGACGATGGGCACACCGGCGTCCATCAGCGACAGGCAGCCGCCGCAGATCGAGGCCATGGAGGTCGAGCCGTTGGAGGCCATGATTTCGGCGGTGACGCGGATGGAATAGGGGAACACATCCTCGGGCGGTACGACGGGCAGGAGGGAGCGCTCGGCGAGCGCGCCGTGTCCGATTTCCCGGCGGCCGGGGCCGGTGGTGCGCCCGGTTTCGCCGGTGGAGAAGGGCGGGAAGTTGTATTGGAGGATGAAGCTCTTGGAGCGGGCGCCGCCGGTGAGGGCGTCGAGCTCCTGCGCCTCCTTGGTCGGGCCGAGGGTGGAGATGACGAGCGCCTGGGTGTCGCCGCGCTGGAAGAGCGCGGAGCCGTGCACGCGCGGCAGCACGCCGACGCCGCAGGTGATCGGGCGGAGCGTGGCGGCGTCGCGGCCGTCGGCCCGCACGCCCTTGTCGAGGACGGACTGGCGGTAGGCCTTGTACTGGAGGTCCTCGAAGACGATCGCGATGTCGTGCTCCTCGAATTTGCCCTCGCCGAGCTCGGCGAGCAGCGCGGCCTTGGCCTCCTCCTTGAGGGCGGCGACGTTGGCCTCGCGCACCTGCTTCTCCTTGCCGAAGATGGCCTCGGTCATCTTGGGGCCGGCGACGCGCTCGATGATGGCGCGGGCCTCCGGCTTGGCGGCCACGAGTGCGAACTGCGCCTTGGGTTTGCCCGCCACGGCGACGAGCTGCCGGATGGCCTTGATGATCGGTTGAATCGCCTGGTGGGCGAACTCGAGCGCCGCGATGAAACGGTCCTCGGGCAGCTGGTCG
>DATIWI010000007.1:0-27097 GCA_035519475.1 Opitutaceae bacterium | reverse complement strand
CGGTGAGTTCCCTGACCCAGATTTCGCGGCCGGTCTCGGCGCGGAGGCGCCAGCCCTGCTTGCCGAGGGGATCCTGGTCGATGGCGATGACATCCCGGTCGGTCAGGATGTCGTGGACTTCTTTCGACATGTGCCGGACGTCATTGCCGGCAATCAGGGGGGCCGCGAGAAGGCACCACAGGCTGAAATGCGCCCGGGATTCGGCCAGCGTGAGGCCCTTGTTGCCCACCTCGAGCATGTCGGGATCGTTCCAGTGGCCGGGGCCGGCGTACTGGCCGATGCCATCCGGGCCGTTCGAGGTAACGAGTGCGTATTGCTGGTCGAGGATCAATTTCCAGCCGCTTTCCCAGCGCTGCCGGCTATCGTAGCCCGCCATGATGTCGCCCGTGGTGCGCCAGAGATGGCCCACATCCTTGGCCCACTCCCACGGCCGGTTCTGACCCCACTCGCACAGGCTGAAAACGATCGGCCGGCCGGCCTTGTACAACGCGTCGCGCATCGTCTTGTAGGTTTCGCGGGCGTCGGCGGTGCCGTGATTGCACCAGTCGTATTTGAGGAAATCGACGCCCCAAGCGGCGTAGCGAAGCGCATCCTGATACTCATGGCCGCGTCCGCCGGGGTAGCCCGCGCACGTCTGGGTGCCGGCGCAGTTGTGGATCCCGAACTTGAAGCCCTTGCTGTGGAGAAAATCGCCCAGCGCCTTCATCCCGCTGGGGAATTTCATCGGATCGGCGACGATGTTGCCGTCGGCGTCGCGCTCCTTGGCCTCCCAGCAGTCGTCGACCACGATGTACACGTAGCCGGCGTCGCGCATGCCGTTCGCGATCATGGCCTCCGCCGTCCCCTTGATCAGGTTTTCGTCGATGTTCGCGGCGAAGGTATTCCAGCTGTTCCAGCCCATCGGCGGAGTCAAGGCGAGGCCTTCGAATTTCTGGGCGAAGGCGGTGACCGGCACACTGAGAAGGGCGAGCAGCAGCAATTTCTTCATGGGGACGGCGGGTTGATGGCCGCACGGTGGTCGGCCCGGATATCCGGGAAGGATGGGTGGCGACATTGAGAGCCGGGTCAAACAGATTGCGCGGGAAATTTTCCTTGGTTCGGGGGTCGGCGGCTCTAGCGTTGCCGGGAGCAGAGCCATGAGCGAATTTTGCGCGCCACTGAAACCAAGGCTGCGCGCGCGCGGCCGGCGCTTCGGCCGCGGCGGCGTTCCGGCCATCGCGTTCTGCCTCCTGCTGGTCGCGGGATGCACCACCGCGCACCGGGCGCCGCCGGCCGCGCCGGTCACGTCGTCGCCGGTGGCTGCACCCGCCCCGGCGCCCACTCCATCGGGGATGCCCGCCCGGCTGGCGCCGGCGATGCCGCCGGCGGCCGAGATGCCCACGGCCCCGCCCACTGTGCCGGGGCCGGCGGCGCCGGCCGCCGCCGGGCTGACGATGCTGGTCGACTCGGTGCCGCCGGGGGCGATCATTGTCGTGGACGGCCGGCCGGTGGGGAAGGCGCCGGTGCGCCTCACGGTGCCGGAAACGGCCCAGGGTTTTTTCCGCGACTACATGGAAATCCGCGCGCGCTTCGTCGCGGCGGATCCAAGCGGGGATTCCCATACGGTCATGGAGGAAGTCACGCCGCGCGAGAAAGTGCCGGCGGTGCTGCGCTTCACTCCGGACGGCGCGCAACGCACGGCGCGATGAGAGGGGGGCATGCAGGCTGATCCGGTGACGCCGGCGGACGCTTCCCCTTCGGGAAGGCCGCGATGGATCCTGGCGGCCGGCATGGCGCTGGTGGCGGCAGCGGCGCTCTTGCCGTGGCTGCGGAACCGCGGCTACGTTCGGCATTTCTTCGACTACGGCCTCGTGATCGCCGGGGTGACCCGGATCGAGGAGGGCGAGCGTCCGTATCGGGATTTCTCCACGCCGAACCAGTCGGGCGCCTTTGTGTTCAATCTGGCGGCGGAAAAGCTGGGTGGCGGCACCTATCAGGCGATGACCTTGGGTGCCGGCATCTTCATCGCCCTCTCGGTGTGCCTCCTGGCGGGAATGCTCTGCCGGCGCTGGCTCCCGCTGGCGTCGCTGGCGGTGGCAGCGGCCGTGGTCTGCGCGGGTGTCTCCCAGCACACCATCATCTGGTACAACAGCGTGGGCGTCGTGTGCCTGGCGCTGGCGGCGTGGGGCGCGGCCCGGGCGCCCGTGCTGCGGCGGGAAGACGCCGGGTGGCACGCGGTGGTCGCGGCGGCGTTGCTGGTCGGAGGGGTGACCAAGCTCAACTTTCAGCTCGTGGCGCTGGCTGTCACCGGGGGATGGGCGCTGCGCGCGGGATGGACGCGGCGTGCCGCGTGGACACGGGTGGGGGTGACGCTGGTTTTTGTGGGGATCTTCGGGGCGGTGCTGCCCGTCGCCGGGGAGCTCGCATGGACGGGAGCCACGCCGGCATTGTGGTGGCACAATGCAGTCAGCATGGCGACCCCGGAGCGGGCGGAGAACCTGGCGGCGGCGCTCCGCCCGGACTTCTATTTGCGGCCGGTGCACGACCACTACGGCCCGCTGCGGTTGCCCCAAACCGGCCTGCTGGGCGTCCTGCTGACGGCTGCGGCCGTGATGGCGGCGTGGCGCCGCCGCGCGGAGGAGAAAGATCGGTGCGACCGCCGGCTGTTGATCGCCGCCGGCCTGCTGGCTCTGGGCGGGGGAGCCGGTCTGCTGGCGACGAACTACGAGATCGACTATGTGGGGATGGCGGCGTGGCTCGCCCTGGCGGCGGGACTGTGGCTGGGCTTTGAGGTGCCCTCGCGCGGGGCGGCTTTCTACGGAGGCCTGGTGCTGCCGGCGTTGCTCGTAGCCGCGATTTCCTGGGAGTCCGCCTGGCGGGGCCAGCGTTCGCAGTTCGGCTACTCCTCCGCGCCGCGCGGCGCCTATCGAGATGGCGGCGCTGTCGACCCTGATTTTGCCTATCTGCGGGGAACCTTCCTGCCGCCGGAGGAGTGCGAGTCGCTCGCGGACCTGGCCCGGTGGCATCGCATTCAGCCGCCGGTGGGGGGTGTGCTTTATGGTCCCGGGCTCGAGTGGCTGGAGCGCGCCTGGCCGGTGGCGAAGGTGCCGCGGCTGCCGCTGGCAATCCGCTGGGGCGCCACGTGCGGTCCACGGGAATCGGCCGCGCTGGCGGCTGCGCTCCGCCCCGGGGGTGAACTCCCGACCGTGCTCGTCTCGCTGCCGGAGGACCTCTGGCGGGGCGAAAGCCTAGCGGTGCTGGCGCGCTCGTTCACGCGCACCCAGCTGGCGCCACAGATCGTGCTGTACGAGCGGGGCCACCCCAAGCCCATCCCCGGGGAGCCAGGCGAAGTCCTGGGCAAAATCGGCGGCAATGTCGATCCGCGGCTGCTCTCCGCCTGGATGGCTCCGCAGGCGGACGGCCGCGGAGGGGATTTTCTGGGAGTCACCCGGGGAGACGGTGCGCTGGCGGTGACGGCCCCGTGCCGCCGGGCGACAAACGAGGCGGTGCTGCGCCGGCGGGGCACGGCGGAGGGCCCCGCGATCGCAATCCGCTTCTGGGTCAATGCGCAGAGGGCCGATGGAGCCGAGCGGACGATCTGGGAGAAATTCGTCGACCTGCCCGCAGGCGAGCCCGGACTCGTGGTGCCCTGCGGCGAGCTGGACGCGGCCGGCCTGTCGCTGGTCTTCCGGGTCAGCGTGCCGGCAACCGCGGCCGGCCGGGTGGCGGCGGGTTGGCGTGGGCCGACGATCACCCACGCGGTGGACGGCCCGGCCGAGCCGCCCCGCCTGCGAAAGGCGACGCTGCCCGAAGTCCCGGTCGATCCCGCCATGCTGGCGGCGTTATTTCCGACCGGCTGGCGGCCCGATCAGGTCGTGGTGCGGGGCGGCCGGCTGACGGACGCCGGATGCGAACTGCCGCCCGGCGGCGAGATCTGGACGCGCGTGCCCGGAGTGCTGACCGAGTACTCGGGTCTCGCCGGCGAAACGTCTGGACGATCGGGAGCGCCAACGCCGGCGGTGCGGGTCGTCTGGTACAAGGGCGGCCGCCTGCAGTTCGAAAGCCAAGGGGTTCTCCGCGAGTCGGACCACCGCATGGAGTTTCGGGCGTGGTCGGCCGAACCGGACGGGTGGTTCGGCATCCTGGCGGACGCGGACCCCGCCACGGCGGCGCCGGTGGTGGTGCGCGTGACCCGTGTCGTCCCGGGTCAACTCTGATTGGGCTGTCTCAGCCAGCTCGCGATGCACTTGGCTTGGTATTCGATCTCCACGCGATCGATGGCGCGCATATTCACCTTCTCATGGTTGGCCGGATCGCCGACGTAACCCAGGGGCTGAAAGGTGGACTCCGGCTGCAGGGTCTTCGCCAGTCCGACGTTTACCTCCTCCGGAAAATAGGCCCGCATGGCCGCCGTCTCCGCGATGCCGGAGTGAAAATCGGGCTCGAACAGCTTGGCCGGCAGGTACTGGGCGACCGACGGCTCGCCCTCCGCATCGGCCGCCTCTTGATCGTTATAGAAGGCCAGGCCGAGGGTTGCCTTCGCTTCCGCCATAGCCTCCCGCAGCGTCCGACGGTGCACCCGGTCCCCGTGGTGGTTGACGCAGTAGACGCGTTGGAAGCCCCACGTCTTCAGATCGGCGAAGATGTCCAGCAGCAGGGCCTTCATCGTTTCCGGGCGCACCGTGAACGAGCCGGGGAAAGCGCCGGTCTCCTTGCTCTGCATGACGCCCCAGTAGACGGGCGGCGCGATGACCGCCTCGACGTGCCGGGCCGCGAGCTCCGCCTTGAGCTGGCGGCATTTCGCGTAGGCCAGGTAGGTGTCGGGCCCCAGGCTCAGGTGCGGTCCGTGCTCCTCGATGACGCCGACCGGCACCAGCACCAGGGCGCCGGCCTCCGCCGCCTTCTTCACCTCGGGCCACGCCAGGTCGACGAGAGTATCGCGGAAGATCGAGTAGCCCGCGCGGGGTGCCGCATTGGGAGGCGCGGCGCTGGGTTGAGGCGCGGTGACGCCAGAGGCGGCAGGCGGATCGGTGATTGCGCCGAAGGCGGGCGCAACCAGGAACGAGAGGACGGCAATCAGGAGTACGGATGGCAGACGATCGGTGTTGCTCATTGAAGGGCGGACGGAAGGGCCGGCGCCAGATGGCGCCGGCGGCCCACGGTGACGCTCAGGGGGCGACCCGGTTACAGTTCCAGGCGCGCGGATCCGCCTATGGCGTCAGCGCCTTCAGCGGGGTCAGCGTGACCGGGCCGAGCAGGCCCGAGTCGAAGAGCGGCCAACGGGAGGCGTCGAGCGGCTGGTAATTCCGCGACAGGACGTTGGCGTCGTAGAAATACTTCCAGTTCACCTTGCGCTGATCGAGGTCGCGAATGCGATTCGCGGCGAGGTTGGTGACCTCGATCTCGAGCGTATTGCGGCCGGGTTTGAGCCACGGACCCACGGCGGCGCTGAACGGGGCGCACCAGAAGGCTCCGACCTCGTGCCCGTTCAGTTTCACCCGGGCGCTCTCGCACACACGGCCCAGGTCGAGGCGCCAGTCGTCGGCGTCGCCGGCCGGCCGGTCAAATCCGATCGTGTAGCGCGCGGTGCCGGCGAAGCGTCTGGCCTCGGGATCATCGCGCGCCGTCCATGAAGCCAGCCCGGTCGTTTCATAGGCGGCGGGCAGGGCGGGCCCGCCCTCCACAAATTGCACGCTCCAGGTGCCGGCGACGGGTTGCGCTCCGCCTGCGGCAGTGGAGTACTCCCACGCCGGCCCCGCCACCTGGCCGACCGATGCCCGCAGGATGCAGGACTCGCCCGGCGCCAGTTGCAGGTAGACCTCCGTGGCGCCCTCCGCGGCCGGACGCAGCGCGGCCAAGCCGGCGCGCTGTTCATACCGCGGATCGAGGATCGCCACCGAGTCAGCCCGGACGCTGAGTGGCAACCAACCGTCGATCGCGCGGTCGCTGCGGTTGGCGAGGAAATAGACGTAGCCGGCATCGCCATGGCGGCGAATGACGCGCAGGCCGCGATCGACGGCCGGCTCGCGTCCCACGCCCGCCGCGCGCAGCAGCGCCTCCAGGTTCGTGCCGACGAGGAATGACCCGCGACCCACCTGCGCCTGCTGAATCGCAGCGTCCGCGAGGGGCTTCAGGCCAAGGGACCCGATCAACTCCTTGAACTCGGCGCGCCGTTCCGGGAGGCCGCCCAACCCGGGAACATCGACCGGCAAGCCACCGTGAAACAGGACGATGGCGCCGCGGCGGGCCAGCGCGATCAGCTGGCGAAGCGTCGATTCGGGCATGAGACGGCACTCCGGAACGAGCACGGCCTTCCAGCTGCCGCCCGCCAGGCTCACGCCGCCCGGTCCGGCCACCGCCTCCGCAAGGAAACGGTCCGACACCAGGTCGTAGCTGTAGCCACGCTGCCACAGCGTCAGGGCGTCGGCATGGAACGGGTGGGGGGCGAGCGCCTGTTCGACGTTGTGCACGGTCAGGGGCAGCACGAGCCCGGTGGGCGTCTGCCAGATGTCGTGCAGCGGAAAATAGAGCAGGAGATCGTTGTCCGGCCGGCCGCTTTGCAGCAGCGACTGGCAGCGGGTCGCATAGGCGGCGAACTCCGGCAGGTTCCGCCAGAGGCCGCCCGGCGGGCCGAAGTTCACCGCGGCGTAGAACTGCCAGCCGGGCCACGGCGCCGCCGCGGGCGAATAAGGAATGCCGTGGAAAAAGATGTGGTTGACGCCACAGAGAAACAAGTAGTCGGCCGCCTGCTTCACTTGGGACCAGCTCGCCTGGAACGGTTCATTCAGCCAGGTGAAGGACTCGGCGGAAGCGAGCGGACGGCCGGCGAGGTGCGCGGCCGACGACGCCATCTTGTTCATCACCACGTTGCGCTCGTCCACGCTGCCGAAGATCTCGGTCTCGGGAATGTCGGCGGTGGCATAGAGATCGATCAGATTGCAGGGCGCACCGTGCGCCTGGTCGCGGGCGAGGCTGCCGTGCGCATGGGCCCATTCCTTCCAGCGCTGCATGTAGGCCTCGTGGAGGTGGGCGATGGTGGCGCGATAGTCGTACTTGACCCGGGCCACGATGTCCTCCGCGCCCTCGCCGAAGAGCGCGGGCAGCTGCCCGCGCAAGTCGTAACCTCCGCGCCGGCCAAACTCGTCGAAGAACCCGGCAGTCCAGCTGGCGCCGAAATACTCAAACGAGTCGTGGAACTGCGCGCGGAGGCGGACGCCCGGCTGGAGGGACAGGGCGTGATCGAACACCGCCAGGTAATCGCTCATCGCCTTGACCGAGTACGGATCGAGCACGTCGCCCTCGCCGCCGGGCGCGGCCCGCTTCACCTTCTGGATCGGACCCGATTGGGTGACGCAATAGAGGCGCCATTGACCCGGGGGCGCGATCCAGTCGAGCCGCCCGTCGCGCACGCGGGACACGAGATCAACGGCTTCGCCGGTCTCCGGGACGGCCATCAGGCATTGCAGGCGCCCGGCGGGCAGCTTGTCGGCAAGGGGGCTTCCCGCCGCGAGATCATAGCGTTTCAGGATGACGCTGGATGAGGCGTCCTCCGCGCTGACCCACGGTCCGCCGAAGGGCCAGCCGGTGCCGGTGGTCAGGTCCAGGCCGAGGCCGAGGCGCGCCGCTTCGTTCGACGTATGGGCGAGCATCTCCATCCAGCGGGGCGCCAGGAAGGGAAGGAAGCGGTCCTCGTAGCCCTTCGCGCCGTAGATCGGGCAGATTTCCACACCTCCGAGACCCGCTTGCGAGAACAGCGTGAGCTGGCGGGTGAGATCCTCCCGGTCCACCGCGCTTCCCAGCCACCACCAGCGCGTCCACGGGCGCATTTCGCGCGTGGCCGTGGGCCAGGCCAGGGGATCGGCGGCGGGGGCTGACTCGGCGGCGCCAGCGGGGAACGCGATCAGGGCGGCCAGAGCGGGGAGAACAGGGGCGAGGTGGCGCATGGAGACACGAGAGATTTGCGCGCCGGCGCGATGCACCGGGCGTGGCGGAGCAGGGAACCGCATTTTTCGGATTCGCGTTCCGGCTGTCGAGCCCGCACTCCGGGCTCGGGGCATCGCACCCGGGCGCGGCGCGGTTCATCCCCACCGCCGGCGGTCATTGGCGAAGAACGATCGCGCGAGTTTGGCCTGACAACCCCGCCGGGTGCAGTCATAAGCATTGCATGCCAACCGCCATCGTTCTCTTGAAAGTGGACCACCGGAAGGTCACGGGCACGGCGCAAAAGCTCTTGGACATTCCTGCGGTCACCGACGTCTACTCGATCTCCGGCCGCTATGATCTCCTGGCCATCATCAAGTGCGAATCCGTCGACATGATCGAGTCGGTGGTCACGGATCACCTGCTGAAGACCGAGGGCATCGTGGAAAGCGAGACGATGTTCGCGTTTCGCAGCTACGACAAACGAGAGGGCGGCCGCGCCGTCGACGTGGACTGAGCGCAGCGGCGCCCCCGGGTAGCGCGCCCGGCCCCGGACGGCCCGCGAGTCGCTCGCGACCGGATCAACGAAGGAGCGCAATGGAATTCAGCATTCGACCAGTCACGGCCGCGGACGGGGAGTGGATTCGGCGATCGATCAACGACCGATGGGGCGCCGAAGTCGTCGTGGTCCACGGCGTGATCTACCATCCCCACAGGCTCCCAGGGCTAATCGCGGAGACTCCCCGGGGCGAACGGGTCGGCCTGGCGACCTACCTGATCGAGAACGCCGCGTGTGAGCTCGTGACCCTGGACAGTTTCCGGCAGGGCCAGGGCGTGGGGAGCGCGCTCGTCCGGACCTTGGCGCAAGAAGCGGGCCAGCGGGGATGTTCCCGGTTGTGGTGCGTCACGACCAACGACAATCTTCCGGCCCTTCGCTTCTACCAGCAGCGCGGCTTCGCCATCATTGCCACCCACGCTGATGCGGTGGAGCGCGCGCGGGCGCTCAAACCCGCGATTCCTCTCCGCGGCGTCGGCGGCGTCCCGATCCGCGACGAGATCGAACTCGAGTTGGCCCTGCCTTCAGGTTAGGGGACTGGCGCGAGCCGGAACCGCGGCAACGCCCGCGTCGCGCGCAAGAGTGCCATGGCCCGGGCCTCGGCGGCGCGCATGCGCCGCTTGGCGGCGGGCCGGCGATCATCGTGGCCGGCGAGGTGCAGCCAGCCGTGAACGAGATAAAGCGTCAGCTCGGCGGAGAAATCGCGGCCGTGGGCCTGGGCGAAGGCGCGCGCGGCGTCGGCGGAGACGCAGATTTCGCCCGCCTGTCCGAGCGAGGGTGTTCCCGCAAAGGTGATGACGTCGGTGGGGGATCGGTCGCCCAGGAATTCCGCGTGCAGGCGGGCGAGGGCGGTTTCGGTGAGAAAGACGAGGGACAGCCCGCCGCGGGGAACGCCGGGGCAGGCCGACGGGCGAGAGTCGAAGGGCGAACGCCGGCCGCCAACGACCTGGGCGGCATGCGCGTCGAGCAGGCTGATGACCGCGGCCACGGCACGCCGGTCGAGGCGGAGCCGCGGGCAGCCGTTGTGGATGCGGACGGACCGAAGCGGAGGCCGCAGGCCGGAGGCGGGAGGCCAGGCGGCCTGTGGCCGTCGAGTGGGGCGGTCAGCGCGCGGGCGGGAGGGGGTGGCTATTTTTCGTCTCCCGCCTCCTGCCTCCCGCCTCCTCCGCTGCGCGGCCTCAGCCCGCGCCCTGCTCGGGTTTCTTCGCGCCATTCCGAACCTCCGGCTTCCCGGCGACGTCGGGCGGATAGGCGACGCGGGCGTGGAGCATGTTGAGCAGAGTGAAATTGAAGCTGCTCTTGATCTGGCCAAGCTCGGCGAGAGTGAGCGGGGCCTCGTCCAGCTGGCCGTCCTCGAGGCGGCTCTTGAAGATCTGGTCGATGAGTTCGCCGAGGTGCTGGGGAGTCACCCGCCGGAGGGAACGCGTGGCGGCCTCCACGCCGTCGGCCAGCATGACGATGCCGCTCTCCTTGAACTGCGGCTTGGGCCCATCGTAGCGATAGGTGGTCTCACAGACGCGCGCCTCGAGGCTGGCGGCGGGGGGGCGGGCGGCGACGGCGAAGGGCGCCGCGCTGCCGCCGGCGGGCGCGCGGCTCTCGCCGCCACGGGCCCGCTGATAAAACGACTGGATCAGGGTGGTGCCGTGGTGCTGGCGGATGACGTCGATGACCGCCCGCGGCAGCTTGTGCTTCAGGGCCACGTCGACGCCCTCCTTGACGTGGCTCTTGATGATGAGGGCGGAGAACGAGGGATTGTGCTCGTCATGCGGATTGGCGCCCTCGTGCTGGTTCTCGGCGAAAAACCCGGGCTGGGCGGTCTTGCCGACGTCGTGGAAGAGCGAGCAGACCCGGCAGAGGAGCGCGTTGGCGCCGATGGCGTTGGCGGCGTTCTCGGCGAGGCTGGCGACCACGAGGCTGTGGTGGTAGGTGCCGGGCGCCTCCATCTGCATCAGGTGCAGCAGGGGATGGTTGAAGTCGGTCAGCTCCAGCAGCGTGATGTCGGTGGTCCGCTTGAAGAAGCCCTCGAGGACCGGCAGCAGGCCGGCGACGACGACGCCCGTGAGCAGGCCGGTGGCCAGGCCCGCCACCATCTGCCGCCCCACGATGAGCACCGGCAGTTGGTCGGCGATGCCGATGAGCAGGGCGAAGCAGGCCACGGTGAGCCCGCCGAGCCCGGCGGCGCGGACCACCCGGCTGCGCTGGCGGATGGCGCGACAGGCGAAAATGCCGACCATCGAGGCGAGGAAGGTGATGACGAGCAGGTCGAGGCGGTTGCCGTAGATGACGCCGGTGAAGATCGAAATGAGCAGCGCCATGAAGATCGCCGAACCCGCATCGATGAGGATGGCGACGAGCAGGGGGGCGAGCGCCGTCGGCGCGACGTAGGGCAGCAGCGACGCCGCGGCGGTGTTTTCGAGGAAGTACGGCCACTGGCCGATCCAGTAGGTCGTCCGCACGAGCGCGAGGTTGAGGATGACGACGAGGGCGAGCAGGGCGAGGCGGCCGTTGCTGCGCATGGTCTCGGGATCTTCCAGCCGGATGTAGAACATCGAGGCCATGACCATGGCCAGCACGAGGAGGATGCGGCCGAAGAACTGCAGCCCCTCGCTGAAGGCCACGTCGCCGTTGTGGAGGAGGAAATCGCGGTGCGCGACGAGCATCTCGTACTGCTCGGGCGTGACGCGCGTGCCGGGCTCGATGATGGTCTGGCCGCGCTCGACCGAGACGATGACCGGCCGGACATCGGCCAGCACCTGCTGCTGCAGGCGCTCGGTGGCCACGCGGTCGTAGATCAGATTGGGCGTAACGCCGTTGCTGAACAGCCGGAAGAGTGCGAGGGTGGTATCGCGGCTGACACCTTCGGCGGCGAGGTTGATGCGCAGGAAGGTGAGGGCCTCCTCCAGCGACTGGACGCGCACCTGGGCGATTTCGCCCGAGGGGCGGCGCACGCGGAAGAGGGAGACGCTGTCGGCGGCGGCAAAGGTGGGGCCGTTGTCGTACACGCCCTCGCGGTAGATCTCGCGCAGCGCGGCCAGTCCGTTCTCAACGAGGGCGAAGCGCGCCTTGGCGTCGCCGAGGCCGAGCAGCAGGGCCACGTCATCGGCCGAGACGTGGTAGGGTCCCTTGGCGTTGAACGACTCGACGATGGCCGTCAGGGCCGCGGCGCGCCGGGCGGACGGCGAGAAGGCGCCCTGCATCGCGGAGGCCGTCCCCGCGGCGGGGAAGTCGCGATCGAGCTGCTCCAGGGCGGCGAGCAGCTCGCGGAGGTTGGCGTCAAATTGCTGGAGCGGGCCGAATTCGAGCTGGTAGACCGGCGGCACGCGATTGAGGAGCTGCTTGCGGTCGAGCTCGGTCTTGAGCTTGCTCTCGTAGGTGAAGGGCGCGCCCGCGACGATGCGCACCATGGCGAGCTGGTTGGGGAGGACCGGCAGCGTGGCCGAGGTCACGCCGACGAAACTGATCAGCACGATGGCCGCGACGGTGACCACGAAGATCAGGAACGCCACCGGCTGGCTCTGCTCGAGGTAGTCCGCCGCGGCGGACGTGTGGACCGTCTTGCGGCGCCGGCGCGAGGCCGTGGCGGCGGCGGGGCTGCGGAGGAGCCGGAACTTTTGGAAGAACGGCATGGTGGGGGCGCCTACGCCTTCTCCTCCTCGTCGTGACCCGAGGTGATCGGGTGCCGGAAGCGCTCGTAGGCCTCGATCACCTTCTGGACCAGCGGCGGGCGCACCACGTCCGCGCCGGTGAAATAGTGGAAGTCAATGCCCGCGATGTCGCCCAGGATGTGTTTGACCTGGAGCAGGCCCGATTGCTTCGGACGCGGCAGATCGATCTGGGTGATGTCGCCGGTCACGACCATGCGCGAATCCTCCCCGAGGCGGGTCAGGAACATCATCATCTGCTCGGGGGTGGTATTCTGGGCCTCATCGAGGATGATGAACGCGTGGGAGAGGGTGCGGCCGCGCATGTAGGCGAGCGGCGCGATCTCAATGGTGCCCTTTTCCACCAGCCGCGCGACATCCTCGGCGTCGAGCATGTCATGCATGGCATCGTAGAGCGGGCGGAGATAAGGGAGGATCTTCTCGCGCAGGTCGCCGGGCAGGAAACCCAGGGCCTCGCCGGCCTCCACGGCGGGCCGCGTCAGGACGACCCGCTGCACCTGGTTCTTGAGCAAGGCGGAGATGGCGGCGGCCACGGCAAGGTAGGTCTTGCCGGTCCCGGCGGGGCCGATGCCAAAGACGATGGAATTCCGCTGGATCGACTGCAAGTAGAGCTTCTGGCCGATGGTCTTCGGCACGACGCTCCGGCGGTTGGTGGCGATGATCAGCGGCTCGGCAAAGAGCGAGCGCATCTGCGCGCCGTCGCCCCGCGCGAAACCGTCGAGCAGCTGGGTGAAATCCGAGTTGCGCAGGGTGAGGCCCTGCTGGCGGCCCTCCTCGAGAAAGGCGAAGAAGCCCTCGGCGCGCGCGATGTCGGGGTCGGCGCCGTCGATCTTCAGCCAGTCTTCGCGGGTGGCGAGTTTCACGTTGAAGGTCTGTTCGACGGCCAGAAGATTTTCCTCGCGCCCGCAGTAGAGCTGGTTCAGCAGGCGGGGGTTCTGATAGTAGAGCGTTTTCGAGGGCACGGGCGGGAAGGCAAGGCCGGGGGCAAGTCGACCGCCGTCAGCGGCGGCCCCGGCCGCGACGCGGCACCGGGCGCTTCTTCATGCTGGCCAACGCCCCGGGCAGGACAGCGCGGAGCCGGTCATAGGTGGTCTTGACGGCCTGCGGCAGGAGCCGGGTGTGGCCGACCACCGGCATGAAGTTGTTGTCGCCCATCCAGCGAGGAACGATGTGGGCGTGCAGATGGACGATGCTGCCCCCGGCGGCGGAGCCGAGATTGAAGCCGATGTTGAAGCCGTCGGGTTTGACGGCGGCGCGCAGCACCTTCTGACCCAAGGTGATGATCTCCATGAGGTCGGCGCGCTCGGCGGGGGTGAGATCCGCCAGCTCGGCGACGGCCCGGAAGGGGACCGCGAGCAGGTGGCCGGGGTTGTACGGAAACTTGTTGAGCACCAGATACGACAGCCGGCTGCGGTGCAGGATGAGGGCGGCCCGGTCGTCACCGAGGGCCGGCAGCTCCGTGAACAGCCGTCCGTCCGTCGGCGATTTCGGCGCCTCAATGTAACGCATCCGCCAATAGGCGTGAAGCTGGTGCATGAGTGGAACGCGACAGACTAGGGGGGGAGGCGGCGATGTCAAAACGCGAGTGGACGGGCATATGCGGACCGATCCCGGACGGTCCCGGCCAGCTGCGCAAACCATCGGCCGGCAGGGGACTTGACATCGGTTGGGTCGCCGGACACCCTTGACGGAAATCCAGTTCACTTTGTAAGAAGTGGGCCTTTGGCCCGCTTTTTTTTTCCATCAACCCAACCATATGAGCAGCGAAATCCTTTCCGTCCTGGAATACATGGAAAAGGAGAAGGGGATCGGTCGCGCCGACATGATCGCCGCGATCGTCAACGCCATCAAGGCCGCGGCCCAGAAGGGCGTGAACTCGGGTCAGGAGTTGAAGATCGAGATCAACGCCAAGAACGGCCAGCTCCATGCGTGGACGCTGCTGCGGGTCGTCGATTCGATCAGCAATCCCAAGACCGAGGTCCATGTGGAGAAGGCCCAGGCGCTGAAGCCGGGCGCGCAGCTCGGCGAGGTCATTGAGAAGGAGATCGATCCCTCCTACCTCGGGCGCATCGCCGCCCAGACCGCCCGGCAGGCGATCATGCAGAAGCTGCGCCAGTTTGAGAAGGAGCGCATCTACGACGACTTCAAGGATCGGGTGGGCGACATCGTCACCGGCATCGTGCGCCGCCGCGAGCGCAGCGATCTCTTCATCGATCTGGGCAAGGCGGAGGCCATGATGCCCGGCAAGGAGCAGGTGCCGGGTGAGGACTACGCGCCGGGCGAGCGCATTCGCTGCCTGCTGCTGGAGATTGAGAACACCAGCCGCGGCCCGGAACTGATCCTGAGCCGGGCGAGCCCGAAGTTTGTCCGGCGGCTGTTCGAGCTGGAGGTCACGGAGATCGCGGACGGCACGGTGAAGATCGAGGCCTTTGCGCGCGAACCGGGCTACCGGACCAAGATCGCCGTTTCCACCACCGATGCGAAGGTCGATCCCGTGGGCGCGTGCGTGGGCGCCCGGGGAGCCCGGGTGAAATCGATCGTGCGCGAGCTGGGCGGAGAGAAGATCGACATCGTCCGGTACTTTTCGGATCCGCGGGAGATGGTCGCCGAGGCGCTCAAGCCCGCCGTGCTGCGCGACATCATCATCGACGAGAAGAACCGCCGGGTTGGCATCGTCGTCTCGGAGGAGGACCTGGCCGTGGCCATTGGCAAGAAGGGGCAGAACGCCCGGCTGACGTCGCGCCTCATCGGCTGGAAACTCGACATCATGAAGCTGCAGGCGGTCGCCACCACGCTGGAGCAGAAGAAGGGCCTGGCGGCCTCCGGCCTCGCCAAGATCCCCGGAATCGACGATCCCACGGCCCAGCGGCTGGTCGCGGCCGGCTTTGCCTCGGTCGAGCTCTTCGCGGGCGTCGAAAGCAACGATCTCGTCGGCGCGGGCTTCACGCCGGAGGAGGCGGCCGACATCCTGCAGAAGGTCGCCGCGTTTGTCGCCACCCAGCAATGATCCTTCCATCCCACCGTCTTCACCGGAACCGTCCGACCCACTGCCACCGCACCTGATGAGTATTCGCCTTCACGAACTCGCCAAGCGAATCGGCATGGACAACAAGCAGCTCCTGGCCTTGTTGAAGGAGCGCGCCTACCCGGTCAAGACGGTCTCGAGCACGATCGACAAGATCACCGCAGAGGCCTTGGAGCAGGAGCTTGTTGTGCACGCCCCAGCGGTGGCCCCCGCGCCTCCAGCCGCGCCAGCGGCGGCCCCGCCGGGCGAAGGGCCGGCCGGTGACAAGGGCGCGGCCGCGGTCGCCGCGGCGCCGTCGGACAAACCGCCGACTTTCACCACCCGGGTGCCGGTGGGAGTTTTCGTCAAGTCCGCCCAGGATATTGCCCGGGAGAAGGAGGAACTGGCCCGCGCCAGCCGTCCCCAGGTCGTCTTTCCGGCCCCGCGCCCCGCGTCGCCCGTCATGCGGGTGACCCCGCCCGCCCCCAGCCGGGCGCCGTTCGCGCCGCCGCCGGTGGCGCGTCCGCTGGTGGCTCCCCCCGCGCCCGCCCGAACCGCGCCGCCCATGGCTCCACCGGTGCCTCCGCCCGTGGCCCGGCCGGCGCCGGTCCCGCCGCCTTTGGTCGTGCCGCCGCCCGTGGCGTCCACCCCGCCTGTGCCGCCGCCCGCCCCGGGGCGCAGCGCGCCGCCGCTGCCGCCGGTCTCCCGGCCGCTCGCGGTGCCGCCCGTGCCCCCGACGGTGTCCACGCCCTCGGTGACCGTGACCTCCGCGGGCGACGTCCGGATCATCCACCTGAAGCCGCCGGTGATCGTGCGCGACTTTGCGACGGCCCTCGGCCTGAAGCCCTTCAAGCTCACCGGCGAGCTGATGGAGATGGGCATCTTCGCGGGAATGAACCAGAGCATCGAGGAGGCGGTGGCGGTGCAAATCGCCGAGCGGCATGGCTGCCTGCTCGAGATCAAGCACCGCGGCGAGACGGCGGCCCCGGTGATCACCAAGGAAAAGGCGGTGAAGCCGGTGGAGGACGAATCCAAGTTTCTCCAGCCGCGCCCGCCCGTGGTGTGCATCCTCGGCCACGTCGACCACGGCAAGACCACGCTGCTCGACGCGATCCGCAAGGCCCACGTCGCCGCCGGCGAGGCGGGCGGGATCACCCAGCACATCGGCGCCTACCAGGTGGAATTCAAGAACCGCAAGATCACCTTTCTCGATACGCCCGGCCACGCCGCCTTCAACAAGATGCGCGCGCGCGGCGCCAGCGTCACGGACATCGCAGTGCTCGTGGTGGCCGCCGACGACGGCTTCATGCCGCAGACTGACGAGGCGCTGAAGCACGTGCAGAATGCGAAGGTCACGCTCATCGTGGCGGTCAACAAGATGGACGTGAAGGGCGCGAACCTCGACCGGGTGAAGGCCCAGATGCAGGAGCGCGGCATCCCGCCCGAGGACTGGGGCGGCCAGACCATCACCGTGCCGGTCGCGGCCATCAAGGACCAGGGCATCACCGAATTGCTCGACTACATCCTCCTGCAGGCCGAGGTGCTCGAGCTGAAGGCCAATCCGAAGGCCGAGGCCGCCGGGGCCATCATCGAATCGCAGATCGACGTCGGCCGCGGGCCCTCGGCCACCGTCATTGTGCAGCGCGGCACGCTGCGCACGGGCGACGCCATCGTGTGCGGTCCGCATTTCGCCCGCGTGCGGGCGATGTTCGACGACCGGGGGGAGACCGTGAAGGAGGCGCCGCCGTCCATGCCCGTGAAAACGATCGGCTGGTCCGGCGCGCCAGACAGCGGCGCCATATTCCGGGCGGTGAAGAATGCCCGCGAGGCCGAGCGCCTGGCCGAGGAGGAGCGGGAGCAGCTCCGGAAGGAAACCACCACCCAGGATTCGCAGCCGAAGGAGGTCTCGGTGGAGAAACTCTTCGCCGAGATTGCCGCCTCGCAGCAGAAGACGCTGCGCCTCGTGCTGAAGTGCGACGTGTTTGGCTCCATCGAGGCGGTGCGCACGATTCTGGAGGGCATTCAGAGCGAGAAGGTTTCACTCGAAATCGTCTCCGCCGAGGTCGGCCTGGTCAGCAAGAACGACGTCCTGATGGCGAGCGCGGCCGGCGCGGTCATTGTCGGCTTCAACACCAAGCTTGAGAACGGCGTCACGCCCCTGGCCAAACATCACGGGGTGCGCCTCGAGACCTACGAGATCATTTACGAACTGGGCGACAAGGTGCGGGAGATGATGGCCGACCTGCTCGAACCCGAACAGCGCGAGGTCAAGCTCGGCGCCGCGGAGGTGCGGCAAATCTTCCCAGTCTCGAAGGGCTTCGTGGCTGGCTGCCTCGTCACCGAGGGCAAGGTCAACCGCAATGCCGCCGCCCGGGTGCGCCGCGGCAAGGACGTCGTCTACGAGGGCCGGGTGGGCACGCTCCGGCGCTTCAAGGACGACGCCAACGAGGTGCGCGCCGGCTTGGAGTGCGGCATTCGGATCGATGGCTTTGACGGCTACCAGGAGGGCGACGTCATCGAGTGCCTCGAGATTCAGAAGGTCCGGGCGTCGCTGTAGGGAAATTCGGATTGCGGCTACCGCGGATCGGATTGGGGAGATGGCAGCGGTGCGGGCGGGGGAGCGGACGGGGTTTCGAGTCCGGCCAACCGGACCACCGATGCCGCCGGCCGCACGCCAGCGGCTTTCTGGTTGCGCTTTCCGATATCCGGTATCCGCTATCCGAAATCGGATGTCCAACCGCACTCTCCGCGTCAACGAGCTCATCCAGCGCGAAATCAGCGCCTACCTGCACACCCGCTACCAAGGCGAGGCGGTGCGGATCACGGTCACCGGCGTGCAGGTATCCCCCGACCTGCACGACGGCCGGGTGTACTACTCGGTGCTCGGCGGGGCGGACGAGGCGGAGGAGTGCGGCCGCTGGCTGCGGGAGAAGGCCGGGGAGATCCGGTACGTGGTGGGAAAGCAGGTCATCCTCAAGAATGTGCCCCGGCTCGAGTTTGTGGCCGATGGCTCCACCGAGCGCGGGGCCCGGGTGAGCGAGGTGCTGGACGAGATCGAGCGGCAATCGCCGCCGCCACCGCCGGCCTGAGCACCAATGACACGGTCCGGCCAACGCACCTGCCAAGGCAGCCGGCACGGCTGAAGGAGCCGCCTATGTCCGGATCTTCTGAACGAATCCGTGGTCCCCACGCCCCTTGCCCGCCATGGCAGCCTTCTATCCCCAGTTTTCGCCCCAGTTTGCCGAGTTGCTGACGCGGTTGCGCGGACAGAAGATCGCGATCGTGGGGCACGCGCGGCCGGACGGCGACTGCATCGGCTCGCAGGCGGCGCTGGCCCGCGTGCTGCGCGCACAGGGCCACGAGGTCGTCTGCCTGAATCCCGATGCGGTGCCGCGCCGGCTCGAATTCCTGGTCAAGGGCCTGCTCTTTCTGCGCCCGGCCGCCTTTGGGACGGACGATCACGCCGCGATTTTCGTGGACTGCGCGGACCATGATCGCGCGGGCGAGCTGCTGCGGGCGCGATTTCCGTCGCCGGTGGGCAACATCGACCATCACCTGTCCGGCGCCGCGTTTGCGCAGCACAACTTCATCGATCCCGCCTCGGCGGCCACGGCGGAGATTCTCGGGGGCATGCTGCTGGACACCGGGCTGCCGATCGACGCGGCGACTGCGCAGGGGCTGTACGTGGGCATCCTCACCGACACCGGCCAGTTCCGGTACAACACGACTTCCCGCCGCAGCTTTCTGTTGGCGGCGGAACTCATCGCGCGCGGCGCCAATCCGACGGAGGCGGGCTACGAGCTCTATGAGCGCGAGACGGCCGGCCGGCTCCGCCTGCTCCAGCGTTTCCTCACCTCGCTGCGCTTCGAGTGCGGCGGGCGGATCTGCATCGGCGTGCTCCCGGACGGAGTGTTCGCCGAGACCGGGGCGCTGCCGGAGGACACGGAGGGCCTGGTCGATTATCCGCGGTCGATCGACACCGTCGACATTGGCGTGCTCATCGAGGAGCGAGCCGGCGGCATCAAGGCCAGCCTGCGGGCGAAGGATCCGGCTTACCGGCTCGACCTGGTCGCGGCGCAATTCAACGGCGGCGGGCACGCCTGCGCCGCCGGCCTCAACGTGAAGGATGTGAGAATCGTCACATTCTACCCCCGGCTCGTCGCCGCGCTCACGGCGCAACTCCAAGGCGTCGACGCCCGCCGCTAGCGGCAGTCGGATTCAGCCGCCCGGCGAGGCCGACGCACGCAGCTGCTGGCGGACCTGCTCGAGATTGGCCCGCGTCACGGCGTCGCGGGGATCCAGGCGCAGCGCCTCCTCGTACTGCGCGACCGCCTCCGCCAGCCGGCCCGCCTGGGCCAGCGCAGTGCCCAGGTTGGCGCAGGCCTCGGCATAGTCGGGTTGGAGGCGCAGGGCCGCGCGGTATTGGGCGATCGCCGTTTCCAGCCGACCCGCCTGGGCCAGGGCGTTGCCGAAGTTGTAGTGGGTCGCCGCGGAGGCGGGCTCCGCCTCGAGGGCGGCGCCGTAATGGGCGAGCGCCTCCGGCAGCCGGTGGAGGCGCACGAGCACGTTGGCGAGGTTGTAGTGCGCCCGGGCGGATGCCGGTTCGGCGCGGAGGGCCCGCTCATAGGCGGCAACCGCCTCGGGCAGACGCTGGAGCTGGATCAGGGCGTTGCCGAGGTTGACCTGCGCGTCCGCCGAGTCCGGTTGGAGGCGAAGCGCCGCCTCATAGTGGACCACGGCCTCCGGCGGCCGCCCCAGCGCAGCCAGCGCATTGCCCCAATTGTTCTGGGCCTGGTCGTGATCGGGCTTCAATTGCACGGTGCGCGCGTAGTGATTGGCCGCCTCGGCGAACCGGCCCTGTCGGAGCAGCTCGTTGCCCAGGTTGTAGTGCGCAATCCAGGCGTCGGGATTGCGCGCCACTGCGCAGGACCAGAACGCCTCCTCGCTCTGGAAGATCCGCGCGTAGTCATGGCTCGCGCGCGCGAGCAGCGCCAGCATCGCCCCCGCGGCCGCGAGAGCGAGCGCGCGCCGGAGTCCCGCAAGGTTCTCCCGCAGCGCGCCGGCGCCCGCCGCCGCCACCCCGATCAGCCCCGGGAGGGCCGCGTAGGCGAAATGGTCCGAGGCCCAGGCGAGGCGCTGGAAGGCCATCGGGATCAACCCCAGCGCGGGCAACAGGTGCAGGAAGAACCAACCGCCGCCAAACAGGAGATGCCGGCCCCACGCCGCCCGCTTCACCCAGCACCAGCCGGCAACCGTGGCGAGCACCAGCCAGGGCAGGAATGCCAGCAGACGGGGCGGGTCCACCGGCCACCGCGGGTAGACGGGGGCCAAGCCGACGGGGAGCACCGATTGCCACGTGTAGAAGGCAAGGGCGAGACCCGCCGCCGCCAGGCGTGGGAGGAACCCGCCCACTTCGATGACCGTCGCCCCGATCGCCCGATGTTGTTCGAACCAAATGGTCACGAGGCCGAGGGCGAGGGAAATGGCGAAAAAGGGGGCGGCGGCCTTCCCGTCCGTGCGCGCCAGCCGTCCGCGCCGCCACCAGGCATGGAGCAGGAGGCAGGCCGGGAACATGGCCACCGTGGTCTTGCAGAGCATGGCCGCGAAGAACAGCAGCAGCGAACGCAGGTAGTCCGCCCGCCGAGCCCCGGCGTCGTAGTCGAGCCAGGCGCTGAACGCGAGGAGGAGGAGAGGCAGGGCGGCGGTGTTCTTGAGCTCGGCGATCCACGCCACCGACTCGACCGCGAGCGGATGGATGGCGAACAGCAATCCGCCGAGCCAGGCGGCGCGCACGCCGAGTTTGCGCAGCAGGCGCCAGAGGAGGAGCGCGCTGAGCAGGTGCAAGCAGAGATTTGTCCAATGGTAGCCGGCCGGGTGGTCCTGCCACAAGTGCCACTGCACCCATTGCAGGGTGGCGGTCAGGGGAAAGTAGTTCACGCCCGTCGGCTTCAGCCAGATCTCTCCCAGGCCGGCCGCATCACGAAGCCGCGGGTTGGCAACGATGTCGAGGTGGTCATCCCACACCCAGCCGCCGCCGAGCGCGGGCCCTTGGGCATACCAGCCGGCCAGCGCAATGATGGCCGCCTGCAACAGCAGGATGGCCGGATGGCGGATCAGCCGCGCGGCTGGTGGGGTGGGGTCCATGCCGTTCTCGAAGGCATTGCTTATCGAGGAGCCGCCGGGCCGCAGCAAGCCCGGCCTGCGCCTCAGCCCGACGTCACTCGCGGCGGCGGGCTGCCCTCCTTTCGGGTTGGCGGGCGTGCGCGATCCCCTGAGTGCCCGCCGCGCGCGGAGCGCTGCCGTCGGACAAACCCGCGCGACCGTTCCCTATCGGCGGCTGCCCGCAACGGCGACATTGCCAGAATCAAGATGTCAACTAATAGTTGACATTGGACCTCGGGCGGGGTCGGGCGAGAAGGCCTCGGCGCCCCCAGCGAACCGGAGTGAGCACCCGCGCGGCCCGGGCCTTCCCCGGGGGATCGCCGGCTTTATTCCAGGGTGAAGGTTACTTTCGTGCCTTGCGGCAGGACCACCCGCTGCCCGGCCGCGGCGGTGAGAGCATTCGCCGTCGACGCCGCCGACGCCAGGCCGCCGGCCTTGGCTCCAAAAGCGCTCAGCAATGAACTCGCCACCCGCGCCACCTTCTTTACCCCGCTGACAACGCTCGCCGAACTGCCATTGACCGGAACCGGTTGTCCATTGACGGTCACTGCGATCAGATGCGCGGCGGCACCCGACCCGTCCATCACCACCGTGACGATCGCGGCGGCGCCTTGGGAAATCACAGTGCCGTCACTGGCGGTGACCTTTTGGGCCACGGTGGCGCGATACTGCCGGCCGTAGGGATCGTGGGTGGAATCCACCGCGTCGACCATGGACACCTCCACCTTGGTGCCGGGGTTGAACGCCTGCTGGATCAATGGCGCCGCTTCCGCGGCGGCGTTGGCGGCTTGCGATCCGGTGCCATTCGGCAGCGCGCCGGCCAAGGCGGAGGCCAGGTTGGGGAGCGCCGATCCGGACTGCGAGCCGGACAGGGCCGAGGCGAGGCCGGGCAGCGCCGATGCCCCGGGCGCACCGCCCGCACCGCTCAGCGCGGAGGCCAAGTCGGGGACACCTCCGCCGACCCCACCATTCATCCCCGGTCCGGCCGAAGCGGCGTTCTGGGGCATGCCCCCGCCCGGGGCGGCGGGACTGGCGGCGGCGCCCGGGGCGGCGGGACTGGCGACGGCGCCCGGTCCGGCGAGCCCAGTGGGAGCGGCGGCCCCATTGACGGCGCCGAATGCGCGATCGGGGCCGAGCGCAAGGCTCACCCGGTCAATCGCGCCCGTGCTGTCGTTGGTACCATAGAACATCACCGTATCGTGCTGGTGGAAGACGGGAGGCGCGACCATGCCGTAGCCCGGGACCGGAGCGCCGTCGACCATCAGGCGCGGGTACTGGCCCGCGCCCACGCCGACCAAGGCGGCCTGAAAGATGATATGTTTGCTGTCGGGGCTGAAGGTGAACGCGAACTGAGGCGTGGAGAGGATCGTCGAGTTGGCCGGCATGCCGATAAGCTTGCCATCGACCACGATTTGGTTGGTTCCCGCCAGATACGCCACATGCTGGCTGTCGGGGCTAAAGGCGCAACCGCCCGTGCTCTGGTTGAAGCCGGTGCCGCGGGGAAGGCGTTGCTCGAGGGAGTCGACCACGAGATAATTGCCGGGATCGAACGTGGGCGACTGCATGGCTTGCTGGCGAGCCATCGGCGCAAGGTTCTTGAGCGCATCCCGGTCGGCGAAATAGGCCAGGTGCTGCGAATCAGGACTAAAGACAATCTTCCCGTAAACGTGATCGTAGAGCGCACCCGATTTGCCGTCGCGGACGACGAAGCAGTTCGTGCCGTCGCCGCTCTCAAAGGCGACGTGCCTTCCATCCGGACTGAATACAAATTGAAAGCGAGCGCCCTCGCCGCCGTTGACACTGTTGACGTAGGGTCCCCACTCATCGTCGTCGCAGCCGACGAAGATTGTTTCGGTCTTCCCAGAAACCTTGTAACCGAAGAAATACAGATGCTGGGCGTCGGGGCTGAAGGTGAGCTGCTGGATTCGATCGTAACTCAGGCCGGCCTTGCCGTTGACAAACACTTGCATGGAATATTGCCCCTGTTGGACCCAGGCGACCTTCTTCCCGTCGGCGCTCATGGTCAGGCTGGAGGTGGCGGTCATGATCGCGGCTCCGTTGACGGCAAGGCAGGGCCAGGTTTGCAGATCGAGGCCGACCACGCTCCCGGACCCGGTGCTCGCCAGGTAGGCGATGTGCCGGCCGTCGGCGCTGAGCAGCACTTTCAGCACCGATTCGAACGTGCCGAGTTCCTTGCCGTCGACCATTAGATGCGCTTTCTCCGGCGGCTTGGGATCGCCGTAGTGGAGGGGGATGGCATTGTCCCTGCCGGCGTAGGCCCAATGGTTCCCATCCGCGCTGAACTGGAAGTGCTCGACCTCCGCGAAGTAGGCCTCGGGCTTGCCGTCCATCACCACAAAGCGCCGGTAGCCGTTGGTCGTGTTGTCGGTGGTGTCAGCCACGTACATGACGTGACCGCTCGCGCTGAATTGCAGGTTCTTGACTTCCTGCCGATACGACGCCGACGGCGTCCCGTTCACGACGACGTGATAGTCGGAATGCTGGTTGTTTTCGCCGACGAAGGCCCACTGTTTTCCGTCCGGACTGAAACAGGTCTGGCTGCAGATGTCGTAGCCGGGAACACTCTTGTCATCGACCAGCACCTGAAACTGCTCGCCACTCCGTCCCAGGTAGCGTACGTGCGGGCCGGTCCGGCTGAAGGTGAAGGTGGTTGCCTCCGCGTTCAGGTGCATGTTGCCGATCTCGTCGAATCGATCGCCGGGCTTGCCGTCGATCACGGCAACGAACCGGCTGCCCTTGGGCGCCACGAACGCAATGTGCTCGCCGTCGGGGCTGACGGTCACATGCGTGATTTTCTGGTCGCTGAGCGGAACGGGCTCGGCCCGCAACGACCCGCTCGCGCCGTCGGCGCCACGCAGCGCCTGGCTGGCCCATCCCAGGGAGGACACAATGACCGCAAGACTCAGACCGAACTGATGTTTCATATTTTCACCTCGCGAAACTAGCCGATATGATGGCCTGGAATATCTTCACCTGTTTCTGTCCCGGAGTGAGGGCGGACGCGACCGAGCCCGGCGGCGTCCGTGCCTGCCCCGGCGATTCGATCACGGTTGACACTGGACGAGGCACCGCGCGCGACGACCGGCAGTCAGGCGCGGGGACGGGGCGCAAAGCGCCAAGACCGGAAGCCTGAGGCGTGCCCTCGGCCAGAGGACGCTGCGGGGTGTCATGGGGAAATCGACTCGCTGGACCGGATGGATTCTAGGCCGAACGCGGCTGATTTCAACTCGCACCAAGGGATTTCCCGCTCGTCCGGCGGGCGGCGCCGCGGGCGGGAATAATTTGTTCGCGCTTTGAAAACGCGTCCCGTTCACTCGGAATTCTTCTCCCATGCTCGGACGGCCCAAGGAACTCGAAGGGGTGTTGCTGGTGGACAAGCCGGCCGGCTTCACGTCGCACGACGTGGTGGCGCGCCTGCGGCGCAAGCTGGCGATGAAGCGCATCGGCCATGCCGGCACCCTCGACCCGATGGCCACGGGCCTGCTGATCATTCTGGTCGGCAAGGCCACGCGGATTTCGCAATACCTGACCAACCTGGACAAGGAATACGAGGGCACGATCGAGCTCGGCAAGGTGACCAACTCGCAGGATGCCGACGGCGAGGTCATGGAGACGCGGCCGGTGCCGCCGCTCGCCCTGGAGGCGGTGCGCGCAGCGATGCAGACGTTCCTCGGCGACCAATACCAGACGCCGCCGATGTTCTCGGCGATCAAGGTGGCCGGGGTGCCGCTCTACAAGATGGCGCGCAAGGGTGAGGAGGTGCCGCGCGAACCCCGGTTCATCCGCGTGTCCAGCTACGAGCTGACGCGGTTTGCCCCGCCGCACCTGGATTTCCGCTTGCGCTGCAGCAAGGGCACTTACGTGCGCACCCTCGCGCATGACCTCGGCCAGAAGCTGGGCTGCGGGGCGCACCTGTGCGCCCTGCGCCGGACCGCCACGGACAAGCTCCGGATCGACGCTGCGCTGGGGCTCGAGCAAATCGAGGCGCTGCCGCTGGCGGAGATCGAAAAGCGGCTGTTGCCGGTTTTCGCGGTGGTGCCGAGTCCGGTCGCGTGAACCCGCCCCGCCAGTTCAGCGGCCTCGAGAGCGCGGCGCTGCCGCCGCAGCCCCTGCATCTCGCCGTCGGCATGTTCGACGGCGTGCACCTCGGGCATCAGGCCGTGATCGAACCGGCCGTGCATTCGGCGGGCCGCTGCGGCGGCCTGGCCGGGGTGCTGACGTTCTGGCCGCACCCGAGCGCGCTGTTCAAGCCGACGGAGCGCGTGCGCATGCTCATGATTCCGCAGATGAAGGCGCGCATTCTGGCCCGATTGGGCGTGGACGTCATTATCGAGCAGCCGTTCACGTGGACGTTCGCCCGCATCACCGCGGAGGAGTTTCTTCCGCACCTGCGGCGGCATCTGCCCCAGCTGGCCGGGATCTATGTCGGGGAGAACTGGCGTTTCGGCGCCGGCCGCCGGGGCGATGTCAGCCTCCTGGTGGCGGCGGCGGCGAAGCTGCCGGTGTCGGTGGTGAGCGTTCCCCGGATCTTCTGCAACGGCGAACCGATCAGCAGTACGCGGATCCGCGACAGCCTGGCGGCGGGCGATCTCGAGGCGGCCAATCTCCTGCTGGGCTTCTCCTATTTTGCGGAGGGCACGGTGGTGCCCGGCCGGCGTCTGGGCAGCCAGCTCGGCTTCCCCACGCTGAACATCCCGTGGGAGCCGGAGTTGCAGCCGCGGTATGGCGTCTATGCGGTGCGCATCTCGGGCGAAACGGCGGCCGGGGCCCTCCCCGGCGTGGCCAATTATGGCGTCCGCCCGACCGTCACGACGACGGGCGCGCCGCTGCTGGAGGTGCATGTGCTCGGATCCTGTCCTTTTTCGACCGGCAGCGCGGTGACGGTGGAGTGGCTGAAGTTTCTGCGTCCCGAACAGAAATTCGGCGGGGTAGAGGAACTCCGCGCCCAGATTGCCCGCGACTGCGAAGCCGCCCGCCGGGTGCTGACCGGCCAATGACCCCCCCGCGATTTCGGGCGGCTTGCGCGCGCCGTGGCCTCCGCTTGAGGAGGGCGGCGCGATGGATCCGGAGCGGACCTGACACCTACCGCGGCGACAGCAGCTCCATCAGGATGCCGCAGGCCAGGCCCAGCGCCGTCCAGCCAAGCAGCATGACAGCGGCCCGGCCGACCAACACCCAATTGGACACCGCGGCCGGAGCAAACGTTGCTGTAAACGCGAGATCATCTCTTCCCGCAGGAAACCGACGGATATTTGCAGTGCGGTCCGGCGTGCGCCGGGCGGACTTGGCCGACAGAATGTGCACGGCGCTCTAGACGCCAGATCGCGGCCAAAGTTGCCTGAAAAATCTTCCACGATCGGGATCGGGTGCGCCGACTATCCCGCGGCCGGCGCGCCGACTGCCTATCCCGGGGAACCGCAAAATGATGCGTCCCTACTTCTTCTTCGGGTAGCCGACCGACTGGGCGAGAATGATCCGTTCGTCCGGACCCAGTTTCATCGCTTTTGCCAAGGCTTCGCGATTGACCATGCCCCGAACGACGGTGGCGAGGCCTTCGGAGGCGCAGAAGAGATAGACGTTTTCGCTGATAAACCCGGCGTGCGCCGCTCCCCACGTGAGCCGATCTTCCGCGGAACCGCCGCTGACCCGGGACACATAGATCAGGTTAAGCGCCGCCGTCGCGACAAAGGGCTGACTGCCGGTCTGGGCGCGCAGGTCGCCCGCCACCACCGGGATCAGCCGGTGCCCTTTCGCTTCGTACCGGTAGAGTCCCGCGGGCAGGGCGACGTAAAC
>DATIWI010000006.1:0-43084 GCA_035519475.1 Opitutaceae bacterium | reverse complement strand
AACCCCTTGAGCTCGCGGAGCGGCCGGGCGCCGACCGAGCACGCCAGAGCGTGCAGATAGAGTTGCGCCACCTCCGTGCCGGCGCGCGCCCCCGCGTTGGCGAGCGTCGCGGTCACGGTGATGGCGCCGTCCTTGATTCGGTCGCCGGAGAGGCGCGTCGGCCCGTAGGTAAACCGGGTATAGGTCAGGCCGAATCCGAAGGGCAGGAGCGGCTCGCGCGGGCCGTCCACGTAATCGACGCGCGGGCGGCTGGTGGCGAGATGATTGTAGAACACGGGCACCTGGCCCACCGTACGCGGGAAAGTCGTGGTCAGGCGGCCCGAGGGATCGACGGCGCCGGTGAGCACCGCGGCAATGCCGGGGCCACCCTGCACGCCAGGATGCCAGGCCATGAGCACGGCGGCCGATTTCTCCAACACGGCGGGCACGGACAGCGGCCGCCCGGCAAACAGCACGGTCACCACGGGCCGCCCGCAGGCGGCGATCCGATCGAAAAGTTGCTGCTGCAATCCTGGCAGGCCCAGTTCGCAGCGGGAATTGTTCTCGCCGGAAAACGAGGCGGGTTCACCGAGGGCAAGGATGACGAGATCGGCCCGCCGCGCCGCGGCCACCGCCGCATCAAGGCCGGCGGCGGCGTCCGACGTGAGATCGCAGCCGGCGACGACCTGCAGGTTCGCGCCAGGCAGCGCCGCCGCCAATCCTTCATGGAGGGTGACGACATCCTCCGCGCGGCCCAGGCCCGCCCAGCACCCCAGCAAATCCTGGCGGTTGTCGGCGAGCGGGCCGATCAAGGCGACCGGGCCGCCGGCGGTCCGCAGGGGAAGAGTGGCGTGATCGTTCTTCAACAGGACGCAGGACCGCGCCACCGCTTCGCGGGCCAACGCCACGGCCGCGGCCGCGTCGAGATTCCGCGGCGCAGTATACGGCCGGTCAAACAAACCCTTGAGGAACTTGATGCGCAGGATGCGCCGCACGGCTTCATCAAGCCGCGCGCCGGAGGCCTTGCCGGCGGCGAGCACGCCCGGGAGGTCGGTCCGGTAGCAGTCGCTGACCATTTCCATGTCGACGCCCGCGGTCAGGGCGAAGGCAGCGGCCTGGGCGCGGTCGGCGGCGTAGCCGTGGCGGACCAGCTCGTAGACCGCGTTCCAGTCGCTCACCACGAACCCCGGGAAGCCCCACTGCTCGCGGAGCACGGTGGTGAGCGTGAAGCGGTTGCCGGAGGCGGGCACGCCGTTGAGGCAGTTGAACGCGCTCATCACCGTGGCCGCGCCGGCCTCGACTCCGGCCTGGTACGGCGGCAGGTAGATGTTGCGCAGCGTCGGCAGGCCGATCTCGGTGGTGTTGTAGTCGCGGCCGCCTTCGGCGGCGCCGTAGCCCACGTAGTGTTTGAGGCAGGCCGCCACGCGGTCTTCCTGCCCGAAGCCGGTCCCCTGGAAACCGCGCACGGCGGCGGCGGCGATCCGGCTGCCGAGCCAGGGATCTTCGCCCGCCCCCTCCGCGATGCGTCCCCAGCGTGGATCGCGGGCGATGTCGACCATCGGGGCGAAGACCCAGTCGACGCCGGCCGCGGCGGATTCGGCGGCGGCGAGGGTCCCCACGCGCTCGACGAGCTGTTCATCCCACGCGCAGGACAGCCCGAGCGGAATCGGGAATATTGTCCGAAAACCGTGGATCGTATCGAAACCGAAGATCAAGGGAATGCCCAGGCGCGACTGCTCGACCGCCAGGCGCTGCAGCCGGTTGCGCAGCCCGGGGTCAGGAGCCGCGCCGAGAAAGGACCCGAGGCCGCCCGCCGAGACCAGCGCGGCGCGGGTTTCATCCGCATCGGGGGCCACCTGCACCTGCTCGAGCTGGCCGATGCGCTCTTCGCGCGTCATTCGCCGGAGCAGGTCGTCGACCCGGACTTCGACCGGTTGCGCGGGATCTTCGTAGGCGTCCTTGGTGCCGTTTTTGTTCAGATCCACCCAACCGCGGTGATACATCTCAGGGTGCTGGATGCGGAAGCCGCCGCCACTGGAGAGCACGGGGGACTGGAGATCGGTGTTGTCGCCTGCGGCGGGCGCCACGAGTGCGGCGGAAGCGAGCGCGGTGAGGAGGAGTCTCTTCATGGGAGTTTGGTACCACACGGTGTCCACAGGCGGGCCGTGTTCAACTGGGATTCTCGACGGCAGGGCGGATCTCGCCGGCAGGCAACAGCCATTCGAGTGGCCGGAAGAGGGACAGGGAGATCAGCCAAGTGCCCGGTGGAGGACGGATCGGGAGGCAGGCGCGCCCGGCGGGCGGGCGATAATCCAATCTTCCCTGCGGGCGAGCCGGCAGGTTTGCTGCGGTGGCGGGCGCACCGCCTTTCAGCCGAAGATCAGGGCGGAATTCGCGCCGCCTCCGGCGAGCCAAAGCGCAAGTTCTATTTCTTCCGAGCCAGGGCCTTGATGGCTGCCGCCGCCTTGATGGCATCCTCCCAGTTGTCAAAGCCGAGGTAGGCGACGAATTTCCGGCCGATGGTCGCGGCGGTCAATCCCCGCATGCTGATGCCGGCGTTGCCGACCGCCTGGGCGAGCTGCGCGCCGAGGCCCGGCCGATCGGCGCCCTCCACCTTGACCGTGGCGATCCGGCGGGTTTCGTGGAAGCCCACGGTCGCCGCCGCCGCCAGCGCCTTTTTGCCTCGCAGCGGCGAGACAAAGACCACGCCCGTTCCCGGCTTGTCGGGCTGCCGGCGGGCGATGACGCATTCGAGGTTGGCGCCCGCTCCGGCGATCGTGCCCATGACCTTGCCCAGCCCCCCCGGCTGATCCTGGATCTCGGTCGCCCACACTTCCGTCTTGGTGACTTTCAGTGCCATGACAAAATCTCCTTCTTGAGGGTTATGGTTGTCCGGACGCGTGGAGGTTAGCGCCGCCGCGGGGCGAAGGCAATTCAGGAGGCGGACCCGGCGGCCGCCGGGCCGCGCTCCGGGGCGGGCGCTGTCAGCCGTGCACGACGCCGAGTTCCCGCAGGGCCGCGCCGGCCGCCGACAGGTTTTCGGGTTTCATCTCGACGTAATTGCGCGAGAGCAGCACACCCTGCGCGCCGGCCTGAAAAACGGCCCGCACCGTCGCCTTGACGCTTTCCGGCGTGCAGTGGCTCGCCTCGGGCGGGACCGGCACATCAATGTCGATCCCGGGCCAGATCTGCGTCGGCGTCCCCGCCACGCCGTCAACGGCGCGACGGGTTTCGCGCAGGACGTAATCGGCGGAGAAGCCCGCGGCCGTGACCTTGTCGTAGGGCGCCTCCGCACAATCGAGCAACCGGTAGAGGAAATCCAGCGTCAGGTTCCCGGGCACGTCTCCGAACAGGTCGCCGTGAGCGCTGTCGACGAAGCTGCGCATGCGCTCGCCGGCGCAGTTGCTGTAGAGCACGGGTCGGAGGAAGTCCGAGAAGCCCGTGAGCGCGGGGTACTCCTCCTCGGCGCGGTGAAACGGGCTGAAGGAGAGATTGTGCCAGAGGTGCCAGCCGACGAGCAGCGCGGGGTTGATCGATTTGACCTTGCGGAAGAGCTCGGCCTGCAACTCGTGCCGGCTGCGGATCCAGAGGTTCTCCCAGGCAAGCAGCTCGGGATACTCGAGCAAGAGGCGCCAGAAGGCGACGAAGTGCCCATCGCGGGGGCGCCGGCCCGCGCGGCTGGCGCGCACGAAGGATTCGAGTTCGCCGAAGCCGCGGCGCGCCCGCTCGACATCGATGCCCGCAGCCGCGCCCTTCTGCCGGCAGAACTCGCAAAAACAGGTCGCCTGCCCGGGATCCGCGTCCGCGCCGTTGTGGTAGGCCCCCAGCGCATTGAGGAGGCCGCCCTGGCGTTCCGATCCCCACATGATCCCGTCGATCGCATACGAGCGGGCATAGTCCTCGACCAAGCCGAGCAGAAAACCGCGGTACTGGGGGTTGTTGTTACAGGGACCCGAGGGGTGGCGGCGCATGCGTCGGCCGTGGAAGTCGACCTCGTAGAGGGGCTCCCAGCGCGCCACCGCCGGGAGCCGGTTGTCCTCGATGATCCAGGCGAACGTTTGGATGCCGCGCGCGCGGGCGTTGGGGATGAGGTGGGCCAGCACATCGCTGTCGCCGAACTCCGGGGCTCGCATGTCCTCGAACGTGAGGCTCGTGTCCCGGTAGAACTCCATGTGCGGGATCGCGTAGTTGCCCCCGTGAAACCCGGCTTCGGGCGCGCCGGCGCGCCGGGGGATGTGCGTGTAGATGAAGGGAAACAGCGCGTTGACGCCCGCCCGCAATTGGAGGTCGTCAAGGACTCGGTTGAGATCGGGCTGGGCCAGCGGAGCGACGCTCGTCGCAATGCCGACGAGGGTACGCGGGTGCGGTGCCGCGGTGGCCGGGGCAGCGGCGGCGAAGCCGGGCAGACGAGCGACGGCGGCGGTGACACTGGCGGCAGCGGCGGCCCTCAGGGCGTCGCGCCGGCTCGGGAGCGGGGATGACATGGTTGACTCCGGTCGGAAGAGACTGGGTGGAAGCGCGGGTAAGGGAGAGCAGACTGCCGGAGGAAGCTTGGCCGGGCAAGCGCCGGCGCGGGCGATCCCCCGGCGACCAAGTGGCTGAATTTCTCCCGGCACCGGCAGTTCGGCGTCGACGCGCACCGGAGGACAATCCATACCCAACGGCGTGATTTCGTGTGCCTCGCTCGGAGGGCGCGCCTCCCGGCGTGCCGGAGTTTTCCGAGGTGATTGCGGCTCGGCAGGAGCCTCGCCCTCCACCTGCCCGGCCGGGTGAGCGTTTCCGACTCCTTGCGTTGCCCTGAAGTCCGACCAACCCGCATGGCAAGCACGCCTCCAGCGCTGAGAGAATCCGCCGTCCTCGTGCCGGCGTTTCGCCGCGCGGACGGCGACGTGCGGATTTTGCTGGTCCGCCGCGGCGAACAGGGCGCGCATGGCGGCCAGCTGGGTTTTCCGGGCGGGAAATGTGAGCCGGCGGATTCCTCGCCGCTCGAAACGGCCCTCCGGGAGGCACGCGAGGAGGTCGGGTTGGCCCGCGAAGAGATTGAAGTCATCGCGCACCTGCCGCCGGTCGAGACCCTGACAACGGGCTTTCGAATCGTCCCGTTTCTGGCCCGCGTCACACCACCCGCGCGGTGGCAGTGTCAGGATGGGGAGATCGCGGAGATCTTCGAGATGAAGGTGCGGGATCTGTCCCGTTCCGAGGCCCGCGGCGAGGACGCCGTGCGTCTGGCCACATCGGGGGAGCCGCTGCCCATTGCGTTCTTTCGAGTAGGACCGTACCGGCTGTGGGGCGCGTCGTTCCGAATTCTCGAACCGCTGCTGCCGCGTCTGGTGGCGGGAGAATGGACCATCTAGGCCGGTCGGTCCCGCCCGGGGGCGCGGACACCGCTCAGCGTTGGGCCCGGCTTGGCCAGGCCGTTCGCCTCAATAGTCAAGGTAGGGCGCGAGCCATTTCTCGGCCTCCGCGACAGTCCAGCCCTTGCGGTGGGCATAGTCCTCGATCTGGTCCTTCCCGAGTTTGCCCACGGCGAAGTATTTGGAGTCGGGATGGTTGAAATACAGGCCGCTCACGCTGCTCGCCGGATGCATGGCAAAGCTTTCGGTGAGCGTGATCCCCGTGGCGGCCTCGGCGCCGAGCAGATCGAAGAGCGGGCGCTTTTCCGTGTGGTCGGGACACGCCGGGTAGCCCGGCGCGGGGCGAATGCCGCGATATTTCTCACGGATGATCTCCGCCATCGTGAATCTCTCCGCGCGGCCGAAGCCACAGAAGTCGCGCGCCCGCTTGTGCATCAGCTCCGCCAGCGCCTCGGCGAGACGGTCACCGAGCGCCTGCGCCATGATCGCTGAGTAGTCATCGTGCGCGGCGCGGAACTCGGCGGCGAGCCCATCGGCGCCGAGGCCCGCCGTCACCGCGAAGCCGCCGACATAATCGAGGCGGCCGGATTCTTTCGGCGCAATGAAGTCGGCGAGCGAATGATTGAACTGGCCGGCGGGTTTCTCGAGCTGCTGCCGCAGGCAGCGAAAGGTCGTCAGGATCCGGCTGCGCTGCTCGTCGGCGTAGAGCTCGATGTCGTCGCCCACGGCATTGGCGGGCCAGAAGCCCATGACCGCGTTGGCGGTGAAGCGCGCCTCGCGGACGATCCGGCCGAGCAGCCTTTGGGCATCGTCATAAAGCTTGGTCGCCTCGGGCCCGGCGGCCGCATCCTGGAGAATGTCTGGAAAGCGGCCCCGCAATTCCCAGACGCTGAAGAACGGCCCCCAGTCGATGTAAGGCGTGATCTCCGCGAGCGGCACGGGAGCGAAGAGGCGCGGGCCGATGAATTCGGGGCGCGGGATGTCGGCCGCCGCCCACTCGATCGGGGTGCGGCGGCGGCGCGCCTCCGCGAGGGAGAGCAGAGGGCGGCGCGCCCCGCGGGCGGCGAAGTCCGCGCGCTGGCGGTCCTGCTTCGCCCCCACCTCCGCGAGGAAGGCCGGTTTCTGTTCGGGGTTGAGCAGCGCGCTGGCGACGTTGACGACGCGCGAGGCGTCGAGGACGTGGACGACGCCCGGCGGATACTCGGGCGCGATCTTGACCGCCGTGTGGGCCGCACTCGTGGTGGCTCCCCCGATCAGGAGGGGCATGGTGAAGTTCCCGCGCTTCATTTCCCGCGCCACCTGCACCATTTCGTCGAGGGAAGGCGTGATGAGGCCGGAAAGGCCGATGAGGTTCGCCGCCCGGTCGCGAGCCGCGGTGAGGATCTTCTCGCACGACACCATCACGCCGAGATCGATGACCTCGTAATTGTTGCAGGCGAGGACGACGCCGACGATGTTCTTGCCGATGTCATGCACGTCGCCCTTGACGGTGGCCATGACGATGCGTCCCTGGGGACGGCTGGCGGCGCCGGCGGCGGCGAGGCGCCGTTTCTCCTCCTCCATGTACGGCGTGAGGCAGGCGACGGCCTTCTTCATCACGCGGGCGGATTTCACCACCTGGGGGAGGAACATCTTGCCGGCGCCGAAGAGATCGCCCACCACCCGCATCCCGTCCATGAGCGGCCCCTCGATGACATCGAGCGGGCGCGGGTATTTCCGGCGGCATTCCTCGGTGTCGGCTTCCACATAGGTGTCGATGCCCTTGACCAAGGCGTGCTTCAGGCGCTCTTCGGCCGGACTCTCGCGCCAGGCGGTGTCCTCCCGGGCTTCGCTCCGGGAGGCGCCGCCGTGCCGGGCCTTGAGCTCGTCGGCGAAGGCGACCAGGCGTTCGGTGGCATCGGGCCGGCGGTTGAGCAGCACGTCCTCGATGCGTTCGAGCAAATCGCGGGGAATCTCCTCGTAGACGCCGAGCATGCCGGCGTTGACAATGGCCATGTCGAGGCCCGCCCGGATGGCGTGGTAAAGAAACGCCGTGTGCATGGCCTCGCGCACGGGGTTGTTGCCCCGGAACGAGAAGGACACGTTGGACACGCCGGCGCTGACCTTCGCGCCGGGCAGGGTCTGCTTGATCAGGCGGACCGCGTCGAAGAAATCGACCGCGTAGTTCGCGTGCTCCTCGATGCCGGTGGCGACGGTGAGCACGTTCGGATCGAAAATGATTTCCTCGGGCGGAAATTCGAGCTGGGTCACCAGCAGCCGGTAGGCGCGCGTGCAGATGCGGACCTTGGCGTCGCGGTCGGCGGCCTGGCCCTGCTCGTCGAAGGCCATGACCACAGCGGCGGCGCCGTAGCGGCGGACCAGGTTCGCGCGGCGGAGAAACTCGGCCTCGCCATCCTTGAGGGAGAGGGAGTTGACGATGCCCTTGCCTTGAAGGCACTTCAGGCCGGCCTCGAGCACGCTCCATTTGGAGCTGTCGAGCATGATGGGCACGCGGGCGACCGCGGGCTCGGCGGCGACCAGATTGAGGAACTTGGTGATGGTCGCCTCGCCGTCGATCAGCGCCTCGTCGACGTTGACGTCGAGGGCGTTGGCGCCGTTCTCGATCTGCTGACGGGCGATGGCCAGGGCGGCCTCCCAGTCGCCGGCTTTGATCGCCTGGGCGAATTTCGGCGAGCCGGTGAGGTTGGTGCGCTCGCCGATCACCACGAAGCTGGAGGCGTTGGGGGAGGAGTTGTTCACCGGAGGGACACGGGGCGGGGCTGCGGCCGGCGCGCGGGTGGGCGGGGAGATCCCGCCGGCGGCGCGGCGCCCGCGAAATTCATGCAACGGTGAGAGGTTCGAGTCCGCTGAGCCGCAAGGCCGGCTCGGCCGGCGGCGGCAGGGGCCGCGGCTTGAGGCCCGCCACGGCGGAGGCGATGGCCTGAATATGCGCCGGGGTGGAGCCGCAGCAACCGCCGAGGAGGTTGACCCAACCGTTGGCGGCAAACTCGGCGAGCGCTGCGGCCATCTCGGCAGGGGACTCGTCGTAGCCGCCGAAGGCGTTGGGCAGTCCTGCGTTGGGATAGCAGGTCACGAAGCAGCCCGCGGTCCGGGAGAGTTCCGCGAGGTAGGGTCGCATCTGCTTCGCGCCGAGGGCGCAGTTGATGCCGACGCTGAACGGGCGCGCATGAACCACCGAATTGTAGAAGGCCTCGATGGTCTGGCCGGAGAGCGTGCGGCCCGAGGCGTCGGTGATCGTGACCGAAATCATCACGGGGAGGCGGGCGGGCAGTTCATCGAAGAGGCGCTCCATGGCAAAGAGCGCGGCCTTGGCGTTGAGCGTGTCGAAGATGGTTTCGAGCAGCAGGATCTCGGCGCCACCCTCGGCGAGCGCTTTCGCCTGCTCGTAATAGGCCGCCACGAGCTGGTCGAAGGTGACGGCGCGGTACTCGGGCCGGTTGACATCGGGCGAGAGCGAGGCGGTGCGGTTCGTGGGCCCGAGCGTGCCCGCGACGAAAACGCGGCGCTGGAACCGGGCCTGGCCCCAGCGGGCGGCGCGCCCGGCGAGCTCCGCCGCCGCCCGGTTGATCTCGGCGACGAACGGCTCGGCTTGATAATCGGCCTGCGAAATGCGCGTCCCGTTGAAGGTGTTGGTTGCCACGATGTCCGCCCCGGCCGCGATGAAGCTGCGGTGGAATTCCTCGATCAAGGCAGGCTGGGTCAGGCAGAGGAGGTCGTTGTCGCCCTGAAGATCGCGCGGGTGGTGGCGGAACCGTTCGCCGCGGAAGTCGGCTTCCGACAGCTGCCGGGCCTGCGCCATGGTGCCCTTGGGCCCCTCGAGAATGGCGATGCGCTGCTCGAACAGGCGGCGCAGTTCGACGCTGGCGGGCGAGAGCGGCTGGGCGGATCCCTTCATTTTTGGCAAATGTTGTATCGTCGTATCAAGATATGATGATATGAGTTTGGCAACAACAGAAATCGGTGGCAATATCGATGACACAGTACTGGAAATCCGGCCTCGCACCCGCCGGGACCGGCGGGCGGCCGCGAATCGTACCCGCGAAACGCGCTTGCCGCGAGCCGCGCGGGCCCTTGAGATCGCCCGGTTGGTTCTTTGCATCGGTTCCGGAGACGCAGGGAAGGCCGTGAGAACCGGCCACAGTAGCGCTGCGGTATCGCATTACAGACCCCCGACAGCCGGGAGCATTCCCGACAGGAAAGCCAATTGAAGCGCGAGCTTCGGTGAAGGCGAGGGGCGAGGATCTTCGAGGTCTCAAATCACCGGTTTGAGATTTCCGGAGGGGAAATGCGGAGTCCGAATATCTGGCTCTGGAAGCTCACTGCGCTGGCGCGGATGCGCGCGCCGGCGAGAAACCTTCATCGCATCAATGAAGGGTGAGAGTGGAAGTGCCGGGTGCCGTGGCCGGGAAAAAAGCTGCCGTCCGCGCGCGCCGGCCCGTTTCTGCTCTTGCCGCCAAACTCCAGGAGCAGACATGAACACTCGTATCCCGGCGCCCCGTGCGCGCCGGAGCCTCATTCCGCTGGCAGCGGCGCTGGTGGCGCTGCCGACTGTGGCCGTCCGTGCGACGGCGCCAACTCCCGCGGAGTCCGTGCCGCTTGATGAAATGGTGGTCATCGCGACCCGCACGCCCGCGCCGCTGAGCGCCTTGGGCAGCAGTGTCGACTTCATAACCGGCGCGGAGCTGGGTCGCCGGCAGATCAATACGTTGCGGGGGGCGCTGGGGGATGCCGCAGGCCTGCCCCTCTTTGCCGGTGGCGCGCCCGGGGCGGCCGCGTCGCTGTTTTTGCGCGGCGCCAATTCCAACCAGACGCTTTTCCTGGTCGACGGCCTGCGCCTCAACGATCCCAACACCGACTATGCGGTGTATCTCGGCGGCGCGGGCGTGTCGCCGCGGGATGCAATCGAGATCGCGCGCGGACCGCAGAGCACGCTCTACGGCGGCGAAGCGGTGGGCGGGGTGGTGGCGGTGCGCACGCTCAAGGGCGAGGGCGCGCCCTCGACAAGTGTGACCGCCGAGGCCGGCTCATTCGGCACGGTCCAGGGGGCGGTCGCCGCGCAGGGCGCGCACGACGCCTGGGCCTACAGTCTCTCTGTCCGGAGTGGTGACACGGAGAATCAGCGCCGAAACAATGCCTTTGCCGCCACCAGCTATGCGGTCCGCCTGGACCGGCAGGTCAGCCGCGGACTCGCCGTGGGCGCGACCTGGCGCGGATTTATCGGTCAGTATGGCTCGCCGGGGGACCGCTTCACCGACGATCCGGATAATCGGGAGCGCGAGCAGAACCAACTGGCCACCCTGTTCGCGGAGTACGCGGTGTCCCCAGACTGGTCGGGCAAGGTGATCCTCGGCGGGCAGGACCGCCGGTTCGTGTCGGAGAATCCGACGCCCGGGCAGCCGGCGCAGATCACGCATGTGGAAAACCGCCGGGCGGTGCTCGACTGGCAGAACACGGTGGCGCTCGGGGCCGGGCACCGGCTGATCGCGGGCCTCACCGCCGAGCGCAATCACACGCGCAACGACGGATTTGGCGACATTGACCGGTGGCAGTCGCTACTCGCGTTTTTTGCCGAGGATGAGTGGCAGCCGGCGGAGCATGTCTACCTCACGGGCGGCCTGCGCAGCGACGATCACGACACGTTCGGCCGCGCCACCACCGGGCGCGTCACCGCGGCGTGGCTTCCGCTGCCCGGCCGGCTCAAGGTGCGGGCGAGTTACGGGACCGGTTTCCGCTCGCCGAGCTTCCTCGACCTCTACGGCCAGAGCGCGTTCTACCAGGGCAACCCACGCCTGCGGCCCGAGCATGCGCGCGGCGGGGACGCCGGGATCGACCTGTATCTGCCGCAGCACCGCGGCACGCTGAGCGCAACCTGGTTCGACACGAGCTACCGCGACCTGATTGTCTACGATTTCTCGGTGTTTCCGGGGACGACGGCCAACGTGGAGCAAGCCCGGACCCGCGGGGTGGAACTGTCGGCGCGCGGCCGCGTCGCCGGGGTGGGGGAGGCCCGGCTGGCCTGCACCTACCTGGAGGCCGAGAACCTGACGCAGCACACGCGCCTGCTGCGGCGGCCCCGCCAGATGCTGTCGGCGGACGCATGGCGGAATCTGGGCGCGGGCCTCAGCATCGGCGCGGGGATCGTGCACGTGGCAAAGCGCCAGGACATCGACCCGCTGACCTTTGCGACCATCGACCCGGGCGACTACACGGCTGTGCGGGTCTATGCGGCGTGGGCCGTGACCGGCCGCCTGACGCTGACCGTGCGCGGAGAGAACGTTCTCGATGCGCACTACGAAGAGGTGAGCGGTTATCCCGCCCTCGGCGCCGGGTTCTTCGCCGGTGCGGTGGCAACGTTCTAAGCCAATCCAGACAGACCTGCGGACGTTTGGTGGCAGGGCGGAGCTGCCCGCCGTCGCGGCAACGATAGCAGGCCAGCCTGCTCGCGCACGGCCGTCGGAGCCGTGGGGCGGGCGGCCGATCCAGCCGAAGATCCTCGCGGTGCGCCCGGCGGTCGCGCCCTCCCTTGGCCGCGTTTCGGCAGCGGGAGGCGGCCATGGAATTATTCAGCGGCACAAAAGGGCCGCGCCCATAGGGGCGCGGCAAAGAGGGACAGGGTGCGGGACGATCCGTCGGCAGCGGCGGCGGCAGATCAGTGCGGCGAAGCGATCATCTGCTCACCACGGGGTCCAAGTGGAGTAATCTGAGGCGATGGTCTCGACCCAGCGCAGCGGGCGATGGGAGTGAAACCAGGCGGCGAATCGCTGAAAAAGGCGGGAGTTCTTCATGGCTGAGATCGGTCGACCACCTGTGTCAGGCGGCGGCCGGCGGAGTTCCCACGCTCAGACGTTTGACGGCAAAATTACCGCCTCAGGCATAGCTGACGGTGGGCGCGCCATAAGCGGCGCGGGTGGGCAGGAAGAAATCGGCCACCGACAGCGCCGGCTCCAATTCCGGATGCGACTCGGTCAGGAGCGTGCGCAGGTTCTCGCGGGCCCGGGCAATGCGGCTCTTCACGGTGCCCACATTGATCCCGAGTGACTGGGCAATCTGCTCGTACGACAGATCGAGCACATTGCGCATGGTAAGGATCTCGCGATGCTTGTGGTCCAGGCGTTCCATGCAGGCCGCGACGAGCGCGCTAAATTCGCCGGCCACGGTTTCCTGCGCGGGGTCGTGGTCCTGGGCGGCGACCACGTCCGCGAACGTCGCCTGCGAATCATCACCCAGGGGACGCTCGAGCGAAACCCAGTTGTGGCGCCGGCGGCGGAAGAAATACCAATAGCGATTGCGGGCGAGATTGAGCGCGATGCGATAGAGCCAGGTCGAGAGGGACGAGTCCCCCCGGAAGCGCCCCAAGCCGCGATAGGCGCGGATGAACGCGTCCTGCGTGATCTCCTCGGCGTCGGAGGCGTTGCGCAGGAGATTCAGGGTCAGGCCGTAGATCCTGCCGCGGTAGCGGTTGACGATCTCCGTGAACGCCGACTCGTCGCCCGCCAGAAACCGGCGCACGAGGTTGTTGTCAACGGCTGCTTCCCCACGCTGGGTTTCGGGGATCGACGAATCCGCAGGATCGATGCGAGGGCGAGTCGAAGGCGTGTCGGAATTCATGGCTGGTTGGCAAAACGTTGAGGGACGACGCCCTCCACTCACCTAGAACGGTGCCAGCCGGCTGAAAAAATCGTTAAGATATTACCAAATAACGGGCTGAAATTTTCGGTATGGTTTGGCGTCGCCGCCCGGCATTGCAGAATGAGGGAGCAAAAGGGCCATGGGATTGCAGAATGCACACCCATGATCACTGGCAGAACAACGCGCGGAATTCAGAGGACGTTCCGGTTGAACGCGGCGAACCCGGCTTCACATGAATGCAGATCGGTGGAGCGCAGGCTGGCCCCGGCGAGGCATTGGATGCCGGCCGGGCGACGACGGGCTCCGCAGTCGTTGCGTCGCGGTAATGCCCGAATCCGGCGGATGGAGGGCGGGTCGCAAGCGGATGGACGCATCACGCAGCGAAGCGGGCCGATCCGCGCCCGCCTCTCCCGCCGCCGTTTGCCGGCAGGATGCGGATCCGCGCGGCCATTCCCGTCCCGCGACCACAGCGAGATGGGGCCTGCCGGCGGTGCGGTGGGTGCGTCGGCCGCTATTCACCTTGAATCGGAACAGTGATGTGCTGATCGTCGGGGCCTGATTTTGGCAGCCGACACCACCCAATTCACCATTCCGGAAGCGGAGCTGCTCCACCGCTTGGGCAGTTCAAACAGCGGCCTATCTTCCGAACAGGCGACCAGGATTCTGAACGAGGTGGGCGCGAATGCGGTGGCGGCGGGACACCGGCGGACGGTGTTGGTGGATCTGCTCGATCGCTGCCGCAATCCGCTGGTGATCCAGCTGCTCGTCATCGCCGTCGTGTCCTATTTCATGGGCGACAGACGCGCGACGGCGGTGGTGGGAGGCATGGTGTTCCTCAGCGTATTTCTCTCCTATATTCAAGAGGCGCGCTCGTCGCGCGCCGTCGAGAAGCTCCAGAAGCTCGTGAAGACCACCGTGACGGCGCTGCGCGACGGCAAGGAGACCGAGGTGGCGTTGGAGGAGGTGGTGCCGGGCGATGTGGTGATTCTGACGGCCGGCAGCCTGATTCCCGCGGATCTGCGCATTCTCGCGGCGAAGGACTTCTTTGTCAGTCAATCGGTGCTGACGGGGGAATCCATGCCGGTGGAGAAGAGCGCGGAGGCCAACCAGCCGGCGGGGCGGGCGGCGTTTGAGTACACCAACGCCTGCTTCATGGGGAGCAACGCGCTGAGCGGGTCGGCGCGGGGCGTGGTGCTCGTCACGGGCCGTCGCACCCACTTCGGTTCGCTGGCGGAGAAACTCGGTGCGCGGCGCGAGGCCACGAGCTTCGACAAGGGCGTGCGCGATTTCACCTGGCTGATGATCCGTTTCATGATCGTGATGGTCTCGCTCACGTTCCTCATCGTGGGCTTGACCAAGGGCAACTGGGCCGAGGCGCTGCTGTTTGCCCTGTCCGTGGCCGTGGGGCTGACGCCGGAGATGCTGCCCATGATCATCACGGTCTGCCTTTCGAAGGGCGCGCTGATGATGGCCCGCAAGAAGGTCATCGTGAAACAGCTGCATGCGATCCAGAATTTCGGCGCGATGGACGTGCTCTGCACCGACAAGACGGGCACGCTCACCCAGGATCACGTGGTTTTGGAGCGCTACGTGGACGTGACGAACCGCCCGAGCGAGGACGTGTTGCGCTACGCCTACATGAACAGCTTCTACCAGACCGGGCTGCGCAATCTGCTCGACCGCGCGATCCTCGCGCACACCGAACTCGACGTCGAACTCAACTGCCGCAAGGTCGATGAAATCCCTTTTGATTTCAAACGGAGGCGGATGTCCGTGGTAATCGACTACGAGGACCGCCACGTGTTGATCTGCAAGGGGGCGGTGGAGGAGGTGTCTGCCGCCTGCGAGAACTACCAGGTGGATGAGGACATCAACCCCCTCATCAGAATCATCCGTGACGATGTCATGGACGAGTATCGCAGCCTCAGTGCCGAGGGTTACCGCGTGCTGGCCATCGCCTATCGGGAATTCGATCGTTCCAAGCAGACCTTTTCCGTGGCGGACGAGGCCGAGCTCATCCTGCTGGGCTACATCGCCTTTTTCGATCCGGCCAAGGACAGCTCGGCCAAGGCCATCGGAGCGCTGGCGCGGTCGGGAGTCGACGTGAAGATTCTCACCGGGGACAACGAGCTCGTGACCCGCAAGGTCTGCCGGGACGTCGCGATGCCGATCACCCGCCTCGTCACGGGTCCGCAGCTCGCGGCGCTGGACGAGGCCGGTTTTGCCCGGGAGGTGGGCGAAGCCAACGTTTTCGCCCGGCTCACCCCCGACCAGAAGGAGAGAGTCATCAAGAGCCTGCGGGCGCAGGGGCACGTGGTGGGCTTTCTGGGCGACGGCATCAACGATGTGCTCGCGATGAAAGCCGCCGATGTCGGCATCTCGGTGGATACCGCGGTGGACGTGGCAAAGGAGTCGGCCGACATCATTCTGCTCGAGAAAAGCCTCCTCGTGCTCGAAGACGGCATCATGGAGGGCCGGAAGGTCTTTGGAAACATCATCAAGTACATACGGATGGGGGCCAGTTCGAATTTCGGGAACATGTTCAGCGTGGTCGGCGGCGCCTATTTCCTTCCGTTCCTCCCGATGGCGCCGCTGCAGGTGCTGGTGAACAATCTGCTTTACGATTTCTCACAGGTGGGCATTCCGCTCGACAATGTGGATCAGGAATATCTGGCCCAGCCGCGCCGCTGGAACATTCGTAGCATCCGCAACTTCATGGTCTTCATCGGGCCCCTCAGTTCGATCTTCGACTATGCCACATTCTTCCTGATGCTGTATTTCTTCGGCTGTGCGGCCTTTGGCTCGCCGGGTCTCGCCGCGGCCGACCGGAGCCATTTGGAAAATCTTTTCCACACGGGCTGGTTCGTGGAGTCGCTGCTCACCCAGACCCTGATTGTCCACATCATCCGCACCCAGCGTATTCCGTTCCTCCAAAGCCGCGCCAGCAGATCCATGCTGTTTACGACGCTCGTGGTCGCGGCGATCGGCGTCTGGTTGCCGTTCTCGCCGCTCGCCCGCCTCCTCGGCTTCACTCCTCTGCCGGCGGTCTTCTTCGTGTGGATGGCGGGGTTTCTCCTCGCCTACAGCGTGCTGACGCACAACGTGAAGATGTGGTTCGCCCGCCGGTTCGGGATGAACTGATCCTATGCGCAGCATTTTGACCGCTCTTCAGGAAGGCCGGCTCTTTGAACTGCCCGAAGCGGGCAAGGCGCGCGCCCTGGAATTCCTCGCCCGCATTCTCGACGCCAATCCGGACATCGAAGTCGGCGCCGACAGCATCGAGGAAATTCAGAAGCGCGAACAGGAGTGCAACACGGGTATTGGCATGGGGGTGGCCGTTCCGCACGTGCGCGCCCGGCGCGAGGAAGGGGAGCTCTTTTGCGCCATCGGTTGGTCGTCGCAGGGCATCGCTTACGACGCCTCGGACGGAAAAAACGTCCACCTGGTGGTGATGTACTACATCCCGGGCGCGCAAAAAAACGTCTACCTCAAGGAGATTTCCGGCCTGGTCAAGGCCGTCAGGAAGACCGGCGGCATTGAACCGATCGCCCATGCCGCCGACCTGAACGCCGTCCGCAATTTGTTGCTGGATTGGGTCGGCGCGGTGCTGGGGGAAACCGGACCGGAGGCCGTGGCGCGGATGATCAAGCTGGAGGTCAAGCAGGCGCAGGCAGCGCCGCCCCCGGCGGTCCCGGTCCACGCCGAGGCGATGGCGGTGGCTGCCCGGCCGATTTCGCGGGTCATGGCGTTCTCGGTCCTGGTTGCGCCGCCCAATGGAGTCTTTGTTCTGGCGCAGGATGCGGAGTGGGCGGCGGCATTGGAAAGGGATGCCGGCCTGGCGCAGAATCTTTCCAAGAATGGCACGTTGGTGGCAGCCGGGCGCCAGCTGTTTGTCACCGGTTCGACGCCCTATTCTGGCGGACGCGTGCTGTATCAGTGTGTGGCGGTCGCGGATGGCTAGGTGCGGCGCGGCGCCGGCTGGCGGCACCAGGCGATTCGGCGCCCCGGCCGGAATCGGGGAACAAAAAAGCTACGCGGCGGGCGCGTAGCTTTGCGGGCCAAATGACGCGGGGCGTGACCGGCTACTTCTTCGGCATCTGCGCCTCGATGTCGGCCAGGCGCTTCTCCAGGGCATTCATCTCGCCGACGAGCCGCTCCTCGAGTTTCTTGCGTTCGCTGCTGTCAACAATGCTGAGATGCGCGGCGTCGCGCACGACGTTGGCCGGCAGCGTCAGCAGGCGCGTGACCAGCGACTGGTCCTTGAAGCTGCTCAGATAGAGGGCGGTGACCTCCTGGGAAAGCTTGAGAGCGTCGCGGGCGACGGCTTCCGAAGCGACCAGGTTGTTGTTCAGCTGTTGCTTGGCGGCCAACTCGCCGGTCAGCACGGTGCTGATCTGATCGGAGATCTTCTGGCTATAGGCGGCGATCTGTTCGCGCGTGAGATTCTGGTCCTTCGCCATGTCAGCGAGGATGGGCTGGATGCGCTCGGCCATGCGCGCGGACACTTTGTCGACCTGCTCATTCTGCTGCTTCTCCGCCTCCTCGGGGGTCTTGGGCAGCGGATTATAGGGCTGAATCTTCTGGGCAATCGCCTCCGCCAGCTGGTTCACGCGGTCCGCATTCATCTTGGCGACCTCCTGCTCGGTCATGAAGACATCGGCGGCGCGCTTCTGAATGGCGTCCTTGAGCAGGGTGTTCACGGCGTCGATCTGGCGCCGGGTCTCTTCGGCCGTGGCCTTGAGTTCAGCGTTGGTCTGATCGCGCAGGGCGGTCATCTCCTGCTGCTGGCGGTCGGCCATGTCTCTGACGGTCTTGAGGTGGATCCAAAATGCTGCGCCAACCACCACAACGGCGGTGAGAATGACGGCGGGAAGTTGCTCTTTCAGTTTTTGCCACATGGGAGGAGCTGGGGTTAAAATTTCGTGAAGCTTAACAACGCCACCTGTAAAAGCAATGCTGCTTTGGGGCGGGTAACCGGGGTCCGGCGCGCCGGCGCGATTGCCGCAACATGCACATCATGAGTTTCAACCGCGCCGGGCTGAAGCTGCTTAATCGATCGCAGATTCATGTGCGGGAAAGACACTCATTCCCGGGGAAAGTTCGCGTGCGCGCGCCGATGGCACGGAAATCCGTCTGGTCGCCAAGTGTATCTCAGCGGGCGCGGGCCGTCGCTCGAAGAGGGCATCGCCGGTGCTTCAATGCAGTGAAGTGCCAGTATACGAAGAACTTCAGTTAGAAACGAATCTGCCCCGAATCCGGTCCCGACAATGGCAGGGCACGATTCTCCCGCCTGCTGGCGGGCATGAGCTGGATTGATTTCACATAGGGTAGCTTATTACATGAGCGATTATTGCTAATAAAGAGGGGGACAAGCGTAGCGATTGCCGGTCTGCGGCGTCTTACCACTTCGCTATAGCTACACTCTCTCCCGCTTAGCGGGAGATTTGGGGTAACTAAAAGAAAGCAAATGGCGGGCCGCTTAGGGGTAGGCGGCCCGCCTTCTTTTTGCCTGAAACGGATTCAGGGTTCTCGGGAGCGGCGGCGCGGACAAGAAGCGACGGGAATGCCGCCATTCTGCCCACGAAACCAGGGGTGCTCGGCGGAGCTACTGGAATCATTCACAATGAACCACACTCCGGTATCGACAATCTGCCAAAAGCTTACACAGTTCTTCACAAGATATCCACATCGATGGAATACCTGAGCGGGGGCATTACCCTTCTTCCGCAGCTCAAGGTCACCGGGAAAGTAAAGACGTTCGTCCTCGACACGAACGTTCTGCTGCATGACCCGCAATCGATCTTCAAATTCGAGGACAACAATCTAGCGATTCCGGTCGAGGTTTTGGAGGAGCTTGATTCGATCAAGGGAGAACAATCCACCGAACGCGGCCGCAACGCCCGGCGCGTGCATCGAATCTTGCAGGAGTTGCTGCCCGATTCCCGGGCGATGTTGGAGGGCGTCAAACTGCCCAATGGCGGTACGCTGTCGGTGATCATCAACCGCTATTTGACCGACGACCACGGGGCCTCGCCGGGCATGCAACGGCTGCGGGCCATTCTGCCGGATCTCTCGAAGAAGGACAATCGCATCATCGCCTGCGCCCTCTTTGTCCAGGAAACTTTTCCTCCGCCGACCATCCTGGTGACCAAGGATGTCAACGTTCAGCTCAAGGCGCGGGCGGTCGGACTCGAGTCGCAGGATTACCTTAACGACAAGGTCCCGGAAAACCCCGACGATGAATCCTACCGCCGCATCCCGGTGAGCGGGTATGAGCTCCAGCGGTTTGCCTCGGAGGGCGCCTTCGATCTGGAGGCGGACTTCGCCCGGGCGCTCAACGTCAATGAATACGTGTTGCTCGTTTCCCCCGAGGGCAAGACCATGCCGGCCCGCTATTATGGGGCCGGGCAGGTGCGGCGGCTGCGCGTCCCGGACTTTGTGAAGGCCCCCGGCGGCATTCCCATCCGGGCGCGTAATCTCGAGCAGCAATTCTTTGTGGACGCTCTGCTGGACGAGAGCATTTCCCTGATCACCTGTTTTGGCAAAGCGGGCACAGGCAAGACCCTCCTGTCCACGGTCTGCGCCCTGTCGCAGGTCTGCGATGAGCAGGGGCGCTACGATGGGGTGGCGATTTCCCGTCCGGTGATCGCGCTCGGCAAGGACATTGGTTTCCTGCCCGGGTCACTGGAGGAGAAGATGAAGCCGTGGCTGCAGCCCTACTATGATGCGCTCGAGGTGCTCATGCCCTCCAAGCCGCCAAAGGAGCCCCAGTTTGCCGGGAAGAAGGCCAGCAAGAAGAGGCAGAGGAAGGAGGAGGCCCTGTTGCAGGCCGCTCCGCATGCGGGGGCCAACGGCCACGCGAACGGCGCTCCGGTCCGGCCCTACGAGCGCCTGATCAAGAATGGCCTGGTCGAGATCGAGGCGCTGTGTTTCATCCGCGGTCGGTCCATCGCCCGGCGGTTCTTCATCCTCGACGAGGCGCAGCAGCTCACTCCGCACGAGGTCAAGACCGTCATCACCCGGATTGCCGAGGGCTCCAAGATCGTGCTCATCGGCGATCCCGCGCAGATCGACAATCCTTATGTGGATTCGCGCAGCAACGGACTGGTTTTCTGTCGCAATCGCATGAAGGGCCAGCCGATCGCCGCCCATATCAAGCTCACGAAGGGCGAACGCTCGCGACTGGCCGAGCTCGCTGCGGATCTGCTCTAGGGCCGGTCGAGGGAGGGTCGGGCGGGGGGATGGCGGCGGCGCTGCGTCGGGCCGTCGCGCCGCGGCTGCGCTTTTGCCTCGCGCTCCCGTCCAGCCGGCGGCCTAATTCCCCGCCTCCCGGCCGAATCCCGGACCGGGTTTCCCCCGCCTTTCATTCTGCTGTCATGAAATACGGCTACTTCGACAATGCCGCCAGGGAATACGTGATCACCCGTCCGGACACACCCCGGCCGTGGAGCAACTACCTCGGATCGATCGAGTATGGTGCCATTGTCACGAACAATGCCGGCGGCTACAGCTTCTACCGCAGCGCGCTGCGCAGCCGCTTCCTGCGCCTGCGTTCAAACTCGGTCCCGCTCGACCAGCCGGGCCGCTATTTCTACCTGCGTGACCGCGCGAGCGGAGATTACTGGAGCACCTCGTGGCAACCGGTGGGCAAGCCGCTGTCCCGGTACAAATCCACCTGCCGCCACGGCACGGCGTACACGGTCATCGCCTCGCGCTACGCCGGCATCGCGACGGTGACGACCTATTTCGTCCCGCTGGGCCAGACCTTTGAGTACTGGCGCCTGCGTGTGACCAACCGCTCGAAGGAGCCCCGCCAGCTGGCGGTGTTCACCTACTGCGAGTTCGCGACGAGCTGGCACGTGCCCACCGACCTGATGAATCTGCAATACGCGCAATTCATCGTGAAAGCCGTGGTGGACGACGGCATCCTGGGAATGTCGACCCATCCCTACCTGCCGTTCGATCCGGCCAACCTCGCGGAATGCGGACGAACGTGGATGGCCCTTACCGGCGCGCCCCTGACCAGCTTCGAGACGGTGCGCGAACGTTTTTTGGGCGATTGTTACCACACCTACGCCAACCCCGACGCGGTGGCGCGCGGCCGATGCTCGAACTTCCTCGCCGAAGGCGAGAATCCCTGCGGCACCTTCCAGGTCGACGTGGACCTCGCGCCGGGCGAGACCCGCGAACTGCTGGTGTTGCTGGGCATGGGCACGCCGGCGTCGCACGGGAAGGCGGCGGTGGCGGAATTCGGGAATCCCGCCCGGTGCGAAGCGGAGCTGCAGAGGCTCAGACAGGCGTGGCACGCCCGCCTCGGAGCGGTGCGGGTCAGGACCCCCGATGCGGAATTCGACAGCATGGTCAATGTGTGGAATGCCTACAACGCGCTCGTCACTTACGCGTGGTCGCGCCACGCGTCGCTCATCTACAACGGCGAGCGCGACGGCCTGGGTTTCCGCGACACCGTGCAGGATTTGCTCGGCGTGATTCCGCTGCTGAAGGAAGAGATGCGCGGCCGGGTCGAACTGATGCTGTCGGGTCAGGTGTCCGCGGGCGGCGCGATTCCGGTCATCAAACCGTTCGATCACCGGGCGGGGCACGAAAGGGCCCCGGCGGACAGGGAGTATCGAAGCGACGACTGCCTGTGGTTCTTCCACGCCATCCCCGACTACGTCGCGGAAACGGGCGACCTCGATTTCTACCGGGCGGTGCTGCCCTACGCTGACCACGGGGAGGCTCCGGTCTTGGGGCACCTTCGACGCGCGCTCGAGTTCAACCTGGAGCGAGCCGGCCGCAACGGCCTGCCCTGCGGCCTGGCCGCCGACTGGAACGATTGCGTGCAGATGGGCTACCACGGCGAGAGCGTCATGGTCGCGTTCCAGGTCCGGTACGGGCTCGACACGTACGCCCGGATCGCCGCGCGCCTCGGCTTGCCGGGCGAGGCGGCGTGGGCGCGGAGCAATCTGGCCGAACTCGATCGCAATATTCAGAAGGCGGCGTGGGATGGGCAATGGTTCCTCTGGGCGATCGGCGCCGACGGCCACCGGTATGGCTCCAAGCAGGAGGAGGAAGGGCAGATTTACATCAACACCCAGGTCTGGGCGGTGATCAGCGGCGCGGCCACGCCCCAGCAGGCGCGGAGCGCCATGGATGCACTCAAGGAGCGGATCGCCACGCCTTACGGGATCATGCTCAGTGCGCCGCCCTTCACGAAGACGCCGCGGACGGTGATGGGCGGCGTGATCTACAATCACGGCATCAAGGAGAATGCCGGCATCTTCTGCCATACCCAGAGCTGGGCGGTGATTGCCGAAGCGCTGCTCGGGAACGGGGATCAGGCCTATGCGTACTACCGGGCCTTCATGCCGGCGGCCTACAACGATCGAGCGGAAGTCCGCGAGATCGAACCCTATGTCCATTGCCAGACCACCTACGCGCCCTGCAACCGCAACGCGGGCAAATCGCGCGTGCCCTGGCTGAGCGGCACGGTGTCCTGGAGCTACCATACCGCGCTGCAATGGATTCTCGGCGTGCGGCCGGAGATCGACGGCCTGCGCATCGACCCCTGCATTCCGAAGGCCTGGCCGGGCTTCACCATGCACCGGGTATTTCGAGGCAAGGCCCTGACGATTCAGGTGAAGAATCCGCAGGGTGCCTCCAAAGGCGTCTGTCGCCTTGCGGTCGATCGCAAGGTCGTCGAGGGAAACCTCGCTCCCCTTGAGAGGTTGAAGGACGGTTCCCGGATTGTCGCGATCCTCGGTTGAGCGGGCGGCGGAATACCCCGGGGCGCGGATCGCCACCGGTCCCGTCAAGCGCCGAGCGTCACCTCGACGTTCACGGCGGTGCGTCCATCCGCCGGGAGGGGGAGAAGGTTGCCGGCGATCTTGCGGCCATCGACGAGGAGCGATCGCACGCCTTTGGAGACACCCTTCGGGTTTCGCACCGTCACGGTGTAGAGCACACCGCGGAAGCGACGCCGCACGGTGAACCCCTTCCATTTCTTCGGGATGCACGGGTCGATGCGCAGCCCGTCGAAATCGGGCTGAATGCCAAGGATGTACTGACTGGCGACGACAAACGACCACGCCGCCGTGCCGGTGAGCCAGGAGTTCTTGGCTTCGCCCGGCGTGGGCGAGAGGTGGCTGGCGGTCATCTGTGCGTAGACGTAGGGCTCCGAACGGTAGATGTCATGGTCCGGCTTCGCCGAGGGGCAGATGCTCAGGTAGTAATCCAGCGCCTTCTCGCCTTCGCCAAACAGGGTCCAGGCGATGTGAATCCAGGTGTTGTTGTGAGAGAAGACTCCGGCGTTCTCCTTGTAGCCGGGCGGATAGCTGGAGACCTCACCGAGTTCGAGGTGGTATTCCGAATAGGGTGGAAACTGCAGCGCGCAGCCCAGGCCGCGGCGGTAGAGGTGCCGATCCACCGCTTCGAGCGCCCGGCGCGCGCGACCATTCGCGCGGCCCGCGCCGCCCAGCACGCACCACGCCTGGCTCTCGATGAAGATCCGGCCCTCCGCGCACGCCTTCGAGCCGATCGGCCGGCTCTCGGCATCGAAGGCGCGCGTGTACCACTCGCCATCCCACGCCTGTGTTTCGATCACCTGGAGCATGTCGGCATAGGCGGCGTCGACCCGGCTGGCCTCCGCGCCGCGTTGGCGCCAGCGGTAGAGCGCGGCCAGATCGCGCGCCGCGCAGAGGAACAGTCCGGCGATCATGACGGATTCGGCCACGTCGCCGCGGCCGACGTTTGCCGTGGTCTGGAACGATTCGTTCGGCTCCCGCGAGAAGCAATTGAGGTTGAGACAGTCGTTCCAGTCGGCGCGCCCGATGAGCGGGAGGCCGTGTGGCCCGCGGTGATTCTGCGTGTAGCGCAGCGAGGTTTCGAGATGCTCCAGGAGCGTGCTCCGGCTGCCCGGCTGGTCGGCATAGCCGATCGGCTCGTCGAGGATGGTCGCGTCGCCGGTCTCGCGGAGGTAGGCGCAAGTGGCGAGGATGAGCCAGAGGGGGTCGTCGTTGAAGCCGCTGCCCGCCTCCGCGTTGCCCTTCTTGGTGAGGGGTTGATACTGGTGGTAGCAGGTGCCGTCCGAGAGTTGGGTGGCGGCGATGTCGAGCAGACGCTGGCGGGCGCGCGCAGGCAGCATATGCACGAAGCCGAGGAGGTCCTGGTTGGAATCTCGGAACCCCATCCCGCGGCCGATGCCGGTCTCATAGCCTGAGGTGGAGCGCGAAAGGTTGAAGGTGGCCATGACCTGGCACTGGTTCCAGGTATTGACCATGCGGCGCAGATGGGCGTTCGGAACCTGGGGCGCCTGGTAAACCGAGAGGAGTTCGTCCCAGCGGGCCTTCACCGCCGCGAAGGCGGCATCGATCGCGCCCACGTCGGAGAACCGAGCCAGGATCTCGCGGCCCTTGGTCTTGTTGAGAACATAGGGCGCGGCGAATTTGGGCAGATCGCCCTGCTCCACGTAGGCCAGGACGAAGGCGAAAATCTCCTCGGCCCCGGGCTTGAGCGTCAGGTTGACCTGATGGGCGCCCACCGGATTCCAGCCGTAGGCGCGGCTGTTGCGGCATCGGCCCGCCAGCACCGCCTGCGGATCGTGCAGCCCGTGATGCACGCCGACAAATTGATCGCGCGACGTGTCGTAGCCGTCGACCGGGCGCGTGCAACCGAACATCGCGTAGTGATTGCGGCGCTCGCGGTACTCGGTCTTGTGGTAGATGGCCGAGCCCTCGACTTCCACCTCGCCGATCGAGTAGGTGCGCTGGTAGTTCGTCATGTCGTTGAGCGCCTCGTAGAAGCAGAACTCGACGAAGGAGAAGAGGGTGAGTCGCTGCGGCTTCCGGCTCCGGTTGCGCACCGCGACCCGCCACACTTCGAGGTTCTCATTGGGCGGCACGAACACGAGCTGTTCCACCTCGACGCCGCGTTTGCAGCCGGTGATGCGTGTGTAGCCGAGCCCATGACGGCATTCGTAGGCATCCAGCGCGGTGCGCGTCGGTTTCCAGCCGGGGTTCCAGACCGTGCCGCCCTGCTTCACGTAGAGGAAGCGGCCGTCGTTGTCCATCGGGTTGCTGTTGTAGCGGTAGCGCGTGAGCCGGCGGAGGCGCGCATCCTTCCAGAAGGAATAGCCGCCGGCGGTCTGCGTGCAGATGCCGAAGAAATCGTCCTGGCCCAGCATGTTCAGCCAGGGCAGTGGCGTGTCCGGCCGCGTGATCACATATTCGCGGTGCTGGTCGTCGAAGTAGCCGTAGGTTGACATCGGAAGAAAAGGGGCGGCGGGCGCGACGCGGGAGGGAGGGGCTTCTGGGGGCGGAAGCGGCAGGCAGCGGGCGGTCCGAAAACAATCAAGCCGGGCGCGAAGCCCGGCTTGCGATCAACGCGGGGCGCCGGTCAATCCGCCGGCGCGGCGCTCCCTTTCAGCAGGTTCGGCCGGCCGGCGCGCCGGGCCGCCGACTCCATGGTGAGCGCAAAGATGCCGGTGAAGAGGAGATCGCTCGCGAGGGTGTTGCGAAAGAACAGGAGCGTCGGTGGAAATTGCGGATGGCCGACCGTCATCGCCTGCCACCAGCCCCCGAGCGTCCTGGCGTAGAACGCGTCCCCCAGAAACGATGAGGTATTGGTGGCGACGTAGAAGAGCAGCGCTCCGCCGAGGCAGCCCGTCAGGAGATTGAGCCAGCTCTTGCGCCGCGCGACCGTCCAGCCGAGCAGCAGCGCCGCCGCGAAGCACAGCGTCCGCACCAGCACGCCGCTCAGATCCCAGCTGTAGCCGAAGTGCGACGCATGATAGCGATCGAGGTAGAGATCCGATGCGCTCAACGCGACGAACGGGACGAGCCACAACCAGCGGTTGCGGAAGTAGACGCCACCGCAGAACGCGAGCGCCATGAGGGGCGAAAAGTTCACCAGATCCGGATTCCAAGCCGCGACCACGCGGTAACCGGTGGCCAGCAGAATGAGGGCGATGGCGGTTCTCATGAGTACAGTGGCGGGATTGTGGCGGTCGCTTCCCGAAAGGACAGCAAAAACTGTCCGCGCCTCCTCCCACGCGCCGAGGAGGTCAGTTCGGCGGGGATTTCCCGGGCGCCGGTGGCGGCGCGCGGTGCAGTTTGAGCACCTGCGTCTCGAGCCGGTCGCCGCACTTGATCGCCAGCGTCAGGTCGAGTTCCTCAAAATTGTTGTCAAAGGTCGACAGCATCGGGTCCACCGAGCCCTGTTGACCGGGTGCCAGGACGAACTTCTCGGGCCGGGGCGCGAAATTGCCGAGCAGCGAATTCACATCCGCGATGGCGAACGACACGGTTTCCGTGCCCGTGTTGGTGACGGTCAGCGTCAACGCAAGACGCGGCGGCAGAATGTACTGAAAGTTCACGCGCCCGTACATCTGGTCGATCTCGTCGGCGGAATAGGTGCTGGCGCCGGATTCAAAGGGGTCGGACATATGGCCAAAATACTCCGACGGAGCCGACGACGAGTCCTCCCGGCGTGGCCGGCGCCCGCCCGCGTGGTGGCGCCCTTCGCCGGACTCGGGTTCGCCCTCCGCCCGGCGCAGACGCACGGACGGACCAAGCCAACTCTGCACCTCGATGGCGCCATGGCTGTAACGGGCGGAGGCGGTCAGGACGGGCTGGGGCGGGGGCACGCGTTCGAGCAGTTTGCGCTTGTCGCCGCGCTCCGTGGCGCAGGCCGCGAAGACCAGGCTGGCAACACTGGCGCCGAGCAACACGGCCGCGGCGCGGCACCAACGGATCTGGCGGCCCCGGCCGCCGGGCGGCGAATTCGGTGATAACTTGGGCGCGGACGTGGGCTGCACGAAGACAGTCATGGGGACTTCCCCAATCCGGTGCAACATCGGTCAGTGGTGGCACCTGCTCCGGCCCGGCGAATTCCGCGCCGCCTTTTTCGCATGACAACCCGCGGGCGGCCCATTGTGATCGCCCTCGGTCGTCAGCAGGGGTTGCGCGCTGCTGATCCCGCCGAACGTCCTCGCACGCATTGTCCGTGAGTGTCCCGCCGCCTCCCGCCAAGGAATCTGCCGCGACCGAAAAGGACCTGCTTCTTTCGGTCGAAGATCTCCATGTGCATTTTTGCACGGAGCAGGGCGAATTGCCCGTGGTGGACGGCGTCTCGTTCTCCGTCAAATGCGGCCGGACGCTCGCGCTCGTCGGTGAGTCCGGTTGCGGGAAATCCGTCACGGCCCATGCGATCCTCCGGCTCATCCCCCTGTCGGGCCGGATCGTGCGGGGCCGGATGGTCCTGCACTCCCGCCGGGCCGGCCCGATCGACCTCGCCGCGCTGGGGGAGGAGGACGATCTGCTTTACCGCGTGCGCGGGGGGCTCGTGAGCATGGTTTTCCAGGAGCCAATGACGGCGCTATCGCCGGTGCACACCGTGGGCAGCCAAATCTCCGAGATGATCCTGCTGCACCGGGCGGTCGCGGCGGCGGAGGCGCGTCGCCTCGGCATCGATATGTTGCGGCGGGTCGGCGTGTCGGCGCCCGAACGGCGCTTCGACCAATATCCGCACGAGATCTCCGGCGGCATGCGCCAGCGCGCGGTGATTGCCATGGCGCTCGCCTCCAACCCGGAGCTGCTCATCGCCGACGAGCCCACGACGGCGCTGGATGTCACCACGCAGGCGCAGATCCTCGACCTGATCCGATCATTTCAGCGGAACACGGACTGTGCGGTGCTGCTGATCACGCATGATCTGGGTGTCGTGGCGCAATCCGCCGACGAGGTGGCGGTGATGTACCTCGGCCGCATCGTCGAGCACGGCAGCGTGCGTGGCATCCTCAGGCATCCGGCGCATCCCTATACCCAGGGGCTGCTCAAATCGCTGCCCAGCCAGAATGCCGGCGGGCGCCTCGCCGCCATCCCGGGCACGGTGCCGTCCTTTGCGGCTCTCCCCGCCGGCTGCGGGTTTCATCCCCGCTGTCCGCACGCCCAGCCGGGCCGGTGCGACGCCGGCGCGGCCCCCCCGCTGCGCGAACTGGCGCCCGGCCATACGGTCGCCTGCGTCCGGGCGGAAGAGCTGGCCGCGGCGGCCGGCCCGGCCGGGTGAGTCATCATGGACGCAACCCGTGCCACCTCCCTGCCTGCCGCCCGGTCGGGCGAAGCGACGGACGCGCTCCTGCGCGTGCGGCACCTCAGCAAACATTTCCTCGTCCTCCGCCGGGGCCTGCTGCGAACCATCGCCGGCACCATCCGCGCCGTGGATGACCTGAGTTTTGACGTGCGTTCGGGCGAGACCCTCGGACTGGTGGGAGAGTCCGGGGCGGGCAAAACGACGGCCGCCCGCTGCATTCTGCGGGCGCTCCGGCCGACCGCCGGGGAGGTCTGGTTTCGCACCGAGGGCGGCTGGGTCGATCTGGCCGGCCTGCCCGAGCGCGCGCTCAAACCGCTGCGTCCGGCCATGCAGCTCATCTTTCAGGATCCGTACTCGTCCCTCAATCCGCGCATGACCGTGGGCCAGATCGTCGGCGAGCCGCTCGCGATCCATCGGCTGGCCCGGGGGTCCGACCTCGACGACCGCGTGGCCGACATGCTGCGGAAGATCGGCCTGAAGCCCGAGCACCGCACGCGCTATCCGCAGGCGTTCTCCGGCGGGCAGCGCCAGCGCATCGGCATTGCGCGGGCCCTCATCATGCGTCCCTCGCTGGTGGTGGCGGATGAAGCCGTCTCCGCGCTCGACGTGTCCGTGCAGGCGCAGGTGCTCAACCTGCTGAAGGACCTGCAGGCGGAATTCAATCTCACCTGCATCTTTGTCGCGCACAATCTCGACGTCGTTCGCCACGTCTGCGACCGGGTGGCGGTGATGTATGCCGGCCGCATTGTCGAGGTGGGGGCCACCGCCGCGCTGTTTGAGGATCCCCGGCATCCCTACACGCGGGCTCTGCATGCGGTCGTGCCCCGGCCCGATCCCGATCAGCGCATGGCTTTCCAACTCGCCGGCGAGGCGGCCGATCCGGGCAATCTGCCCACGGGCTGCGCCTTTCATCCGCGCTGTCCGCAGTGCTTCACGCCATGCGCGCAACTGCGGCCGGAACTGAAGCCCGCGACGGGCGGGTCCGCCGGCCCGGGAAGGGACCACGGGGTCGCCTGCCACCTCAATGACGAGGTGCGGGCCCCGGGAGCCGGGTAGCCTTTCCCGCCGAAGGGCCGGCGCGCCGGCCTCACCGGCAAGGCATCAATCTCACCATGCTCATTCACACAGTCTACTTCTGGCTGAAGCCTGAACTCACCGCGGCGCAGCGGGCCGAGTTTCGTCGCGGCGTCGAGTCGCTGGCGGCGATCAAACACGTGGATTCGGTCCACGTCGGCGTTCCCGCGGCTGTTCCCGACCGCCCGGTCGTCGACAAGACCTTCGCGGTCGGCCTCACCGTGTTGTGCCGCGACGTGGCCGCGCACAACGCCTACCAGGCCGACCCGATCCATCTGGCGTTTGTCGCCCGGTACCAGTCCTGGTGGACGCGCGTGCAGGTCTACGACGCGCAGTGACGCAGGCGGACCCGCAGCCACGCCATGGGGCGGGGTACCCGCTCAGCCGTGGAGATAGTGGTTCAGGAGATTCTCAAGGTACTCCTGCCGTCCACTGCGCGGAACGGGCTCGCCCAGCTTGTGGGCGATCTTCTCCAGCTGTTCGAAACCGATCCGGCCTGCTTCGATGTCGCGGCCGAAGCCCACGTTGTAGCTGTTGTAGCGGGCGGCGATGAATTCGGTGAACCGGCCCTCGGCGAGGATGCGCCGGGCCAGTTTGAAGGCGAGCGCGTAGGTGTCGAATCCGCCGATGTGCGCGTAGAAAAGGTCTTCCAGATCGATGGACGTGCGCCGCAGCTTGGCGTCGAAGTTGAAGCCGCCGGCGCCGAGGCCGCCCGCGCGCAGAATCGAGACCATGGCGAGGGTGAGTTCCTTGACATCGGTGTTGAACTGGTCGGTGTCCCAGCCCAGCAGCAGGTCGCCGGTGTTCGCGTCGATGGAGCCGAGCATGCCGTGCGCCGCCGCCACTTCGATTTCGTGCTGGAAGGTGTGGCCGGCGAGGGTGGCGTGGTTGGTCTCAATGTTGAACTTGAAATACGGGTCGAGGCCATGGGTCTTCAGGAAGGCAATGCCGGCCGCAACATCGTAGTCGTATTGATGCTTGGTGGGCTCCTTGGGCTTGGGCTCGATCAGGAACTGACCCTTGAAGCCGATCGCCTTGGCATGGTCGACGGCCATGCGCAGGAAGGCGCCCAAGTGCGCCTGCTCGCGTTTCAAGTCGGTGTTGAGGAGCGTCTCGTAGCCCTCGCGCCCGCCCCAGAAGACGTAGTTTTTCCCGCCCAGCTCCTTGGTCACCTCCAGCGCCTTCTTCACCTGGGCGGCCGCGTAGGCGAAGACATGGGCGTCGGGGTTGGTGGCGGCGCCGCACATGTAGCGGGGATTCGAAAACAGGTTGGCTGTGCCCCAAAGGAGTTTCACGCCGGTCGCCTTCTGCAGCTGCTTGGCGTGGGCGACAATCTGGTCGAGATTGCGGTTGGTTTCCGCGAGCGAGCGCCCCTCGGGGGCGATGTCGCGATCATGGAAGCACCAAAACGGCGCGCGGATCTTCACGAAGAACTCGAAGGCGGCGTCCAAGCGGACCCGGGCTACGTCCAAGGGATCCTTGCCGTCTTCCCACGGGCGGACGATGGTGCCCCCGCCAAACTGGTCGGTGCCCACCCCGCGGAAGGAGTGCCAGTAGGCGATGGAAAAGCGCAGGTGCTCCTGCAGGGACCGGCCGTCGATGACCTCGTCGGGGTTGTAGTGCTTGAACGCGAGGGGATTGTCCGATTTGGGGCCCTCGTAGGCGATGGTCGCGATCTTGGGGAAGTGAGCCGGGGATTCTTTCATGGAAAGGGGGCGGTAGGCACCTTCGCAAAAGGGGCGGGCGCTTAGAAACCGGAATTTGCTCTCACAGTAGACAGGGCACCTGGTCCTGCGCCTCCTGACAACGCACACCAACTGGGAGCATGGCTTGCGGAGGGGGCGCAGGGCCGGACGCCGGCGCTGGCGTGCGATCGGTGTGGCCGCGCTCCTATTTGGAGAGTTGGGCCTTCAAGAACTCCACGCTGCCGCGTACTGAGTCGTCCTGCTCCATCATGTTCTCGACGGTCTTGCAGGCGTGAATGACCGTCCCATGGTCGCGGCCGCCAAAGGCATCGCCGATCTCCTGCAGCGAATGTTTGGTGAGCTGGCGCGCCAGGTACATCGCGATCTGGCGGGGCATGGCGATGTTGGCGGGCCGACGTTTGCTCGCCATGTCGCTGTGGCGGATCTGGTAATGATCGGCTACGCGCTTTTGGATCGTCTCGAGCGTGAGCTGGTTCTGCGCCTGCTCCATGAGGACGTCCTGCAGCAGCATCTCCACGGTCGGAAGATCGAGCGTCTTGTTCGTGAGGGCGGAATAGCTGGCGACCTTGATGAGGGCGCCCTCCAGCCGGCGGATGTTCTTGGAAATGTGCTGGGCGATGAAATTGATGACGGCGGGGGGAACGTCGAATTTGAGGCTCGCGGCCTTGGTCCGGAGAATGGCCACGCGCGTCTCGAGATCGGGCGATTGGATGTCGGCGACATAGCCCCACTGGAAGCGGGAAACCAGGCGCGATTCGAGCTTGGCGATCTCGCTGGCGGGCCGGTCGCTGGTCAGGACGACCTGCTTGCCCGACTCAAACACGTCGTTGAACGTGTGGAAGAACTCCTCCTGGATGCGCTCCTTGTTGCTCAGAAACTGCACGTCATCAAGCAGGAGCACGTCCACATTGCGGTAACGCTGGCGGAAACGGGTGAGGCTGTTCTCCTGCAGCGCCTGAATGAATTCGTTGGTGAATTTCTCCGTCGAGAGGTACGCAACCTTGGCGTCCGGATTGTTGCGGAGGATGCTGTGGCCCACCGCATGCATCAGGTGCGTTTTGCCGAGGCCGGTGTCGCCGTAGATGAACAGCGGGTTGAAGGCCTGGGCGGGCGCCTGCGCCACCGCCAGCGCGGCGGCATGGGCGAGCTGGTTGTTGGCGCCAACCACGAAGTTCTCGAACGTGTTGCGGGGATTGAGCGTTCCGGCGTTGGGCGTGCGTTCGTCGTAGCGGCCGGACCGGCGCGCCGGCGCGCGCATCCGGTTGTGGTGCCCCGCAGCGGGTGTGGGCTCGTGATTGCCATTGCCGGTCGCCGCGCTGGTCCCGGGCTTCGCAGCCGGGCCGGGATGGTAGACCTTGAGCGAAACGTTGATCAGCCGGCCGGCGGTGAGGCGCAGTCGTTGGGTGATGAGGTCCAGGTAGTTGTCGTGAATCCAGATCGCGGCAAAATCGTTGGGCACGCCCAGGGTCATCGAGTCCTCGGCCGTCTCCAGGCAGACCACCGGCTCAAACCACATCTGGAACACATCTTCAGGGAACAGGCCCTTGAAGTCGCACTTCACGGTTTCCCAGAGGCTGGATGGGAGGGTCAACGAAGACATGGAGCGGCGGACAAAAGGGATTATTCACACGGCCCCGGGGGACGCCCCTCGCGCACGGCACACAGCATCGAATTCCCTCGCTCGCTCCAAGGAAAAAGGCATGTCCAGCCCCAAGAAGTCAGGACGCAGGTGGGTCGGGATGGTAAGGCGTTCGGGGCCAGAGGGTAGGGTAGGAAATCCCCGGAAGCTGGCAGAGGAATGCGGACTGCGGACGTGGGAAAGAACGAACAGGGCAGCGGGAAATAGAACGGATTCGCGCAGTAACGTGAATCACAAAATGCATTTCAAGAGCAACTTTCCCACAAGTTATTCACACCAGGCGCCGCGGCGCGGTGGGCGCGGGCCAGGCGTCGTTCGCGGCCACGGTGGGACGGCGGCGCGGGCGTAACAAGACATCCACTACGAGGGCACGGCACGCTGGTGCTGCGGTAGTGACGTTGCCGTGACGACGTTCGGGGCCGCCCCGGGCGCGGGGCGAGTCACGGGGCCGCGACCGCCGCGGGTTCGAGCCATTTGCCGTGCTCCTTGATGAGGGCGATCAGGTGGTCGTCGGCCTCGGCCTGCGGCACGTTGTACCGCACGCACTGCTTGCCCACGTAGAGGTTGATCTTGCCGGGCGCGCCGCCGACATAGCCGAAATCGGCGTCAGCCATTTCTCCGGGGCCATTCACGATGCAGCCCATGATGGCAATCCTGACTCCCTTGAGGTGTCCAGTCTTGGCGCGGATGCGCTGCGTCGTGGTCTGCAGGTCGAAGAGCGTGCGACCGCAGCTCGGACAAGCGACAAACTCGGTCTTGGAAATGCGCGCGCCGGCCCCCTGCAGAACGTTGTAGGCGAGTCGGGCCGCCCGGACCGGGTCGGCCTCGGTCTCGATGCTCACGAGGTCACCCAATCCGTCGCAGAGCAGGCCGCCGGTGAGAATACTCGCCTCGAGCAACCGGCTGAGAAAGCCAGCCTCGTGGTGCACGGCCGCGGCGGCCGTGCCGCGGATCCAGATTGGCGCCCGCAGGCCGAGGCGGTGCAGAAATTCTCCCAGCGCGCGGTAAGCGCCGAGGGCGTGGGCCGCTCCGCCGGCGGGGCCGGGTGATCCGGAGGAGGTGAAGATCAGGCGATTGTCGCCGAGCGATTGGAGCACGCCGGCCAGCGCCGCAAAGTCGCCGGGCGACAGGTCCACCGCGAGGAAGTGCCCATGCCGGCGCACCAGTTCGGCAAAGGCGGTCAACTCGCCCGCCGCCGCCGCGCGGAAGCGGCGACACACCACCAGCCGACCGTGGCTGGCGGCGACAAATTCGGCCAGATCCGGAGGGCCGAGCGCTTCCGCCAACTCCAGCACGAGAAAATCGACCGGAAGGGCGGCGGTCCCCAGGACGCGCCGGAGGTTCGCCAGCGCGCCCGGATCGTCCGCCGACACCATCAGCCCTTCCAACGGCGTGTCCGCAAGCGACGGCAGGGCCAGGGACGCGGCCACGGTGGCGAGATTGTCCGCCGCGGCCACGCGGGCGATGACGCGCGGCGGCTGCTCTGGCCCGACCACACAGCGATCGGAGAATGCCAGCGTGGCCGTCTCGCGCCGGGTGAAATGGTACGGGTCAATGGAGTCGGTGGCCGAGGCCCGAGGGTCGAGGGCTGGCGCTTCCCCCGGCTTTCGCTTCTCGACTTTCGACGGGCCGCCGGGTGCCGCCCACAGCCGCATCGCCTTCTCGGCGAGAGCCCGCGCCACCGGAATCTCGTAGACGGAATCCTCGGTGAGCGACACGCGGATCGTGTCGCCCAGACCGTCGAGCAGAAGGGTGCCGATGCCGATGGCCCCCTTGATGCGGCCATCCTCGCCGTCGCCCGCCTCGGTGACTCCGAGATGGAGCGGATAGGGGCGATGCGCCGCATCCATGCGTTCGACGAGCAGACGGTAAGCCTGGATCATGACCTTGGGGTTGCTCGCCTTCATCGAGAGGATGAGGTCGTGGAAGCCCTCCGACTCGGCGATGCGCACAAATTCCAGCGCGCTCTCGACCATGCCGAGCGGCGTGTCCCCATAGCGGTTCATGATGCGATCGGAGAGGGAGCCGTGATTGGTGCCGAGGCGGAGTGCGCGGCCCAACGCCTTGCAGCGGCGCACCAGCGGCGAAAAGGCCGCGTGGAGGCGCTGCAACTCGCGCGCGTACTCGGCGTCGGTGTACTCCCGGGCGGCGAATTTCTTCTTGTCGGCGTAATTGCCGGGATTGACCCGCACCTTTTCGACATGCTCGACGGCTTCCATCGCTGTCTGGGGCAGGAAATGGATGTCGGCGACCAGCGGCACGTGGCCGAAGCCGGCGGCGGTGAAGCGCTCGCGGATCGTCCGCAGGCATTGGGCCGCCGCCAGATTGGGGGCGGTGATGCGCACGATCTCGCAGCCCACCTCCGCCAGCGCGATGCTCTGTTTGACCGTGGCGTCGATATCCTGCGTGTCGCTGGTGGTCATCGACTGCAGGCGGATCGGGTTGGCGCCGCCCACGCCGACCAGGCCCACCTTCACCTCGACGGTGGGCCGGCGGACGGTGTGGAACCGGGATGCGCAGTAAGCCATGGGGTTCCGGGGGCGGTCGGTTGGGGCGGACGGACTACGGCGTGGCCGGCGCCGGCCCGGGCTGGGACGCCGGCTGCCGCGTCTCCGGCCGCTCGGTGCGCACGTCGCGGACGATGCGGCGCACATCGAAGATGCTCACGTAAAGGATGAGCGAAAATAGCAGCACAATGAAGACGCTCTGCGCGGTCATGATGAAACTCGCCGGCAGGGCCCGGCCGCGCGCGCGGCTGATCGTGGCGAAGAGCATATGGCCGCCATCGAGCACCGGGATCGGCAGCAGATTCAGGATCGCGAGGTTCAGGTTCAGCAGCACGGCGAACCAAATGACGAAACGGACCGGATAGTCCGAATGCGCGGCGCGCCAGAATCCCACGCCAATGCCCAGGAAACTGCTCATGTTGGACAGCTTAACGTCGCCGTGGGGGTGGATCAGGCTCCAGAGCGTGCGAAACGTCGTGTTGACGATCTGCGCGCACAACGTCCAGGGATGGGGATACAGCAGGCGATAGTTGGTCGCAAACTCGACTCCCGTGAAGGCGGGCGGCGCATTGGCCGCTTGCGCGGGAATGGTGAGCGTGACCGGCGCGCCCCGGCGCAGCGCGGTCAGCCGGAAGCTCTGCGTCGGATGCTGGGCCAGATAGACGGAAAGCAACTCGATGCTTGCCACCGGCTCATTGTCGATGCGCTGCAGCCGATCGCCCGTTTGCAGACCCCACTGGCCAGCCGGAGAACCCGGAGCAACCTTGTCAACGATGACTTCGTAGCCGGGCGAGATGCCGATGCCGCGCGTACGCTCGTCCCCGAGGCGCAGGGGATGGACGACGACGTCAAGCGTGGCTCCATCGCGCGCAATGGTGAGCTTCGCGACCCGCCGGCCATCCGGTTCCACGCCGGTGCCCAGGATCAGGGATTCCCGCAAATCGGTCCAGTCGCTGACCGGGTGGTTGTCGACGGCACGAATCACGTCATTGACGCGCAAGCCGGCGGCGGCCGCGGGGCTCTCGATTTCGCTGCCATCGGGCAGCCGGACGGTGGGGAGAACATAGCCCACGCGCGTCGTCGCGTTGAATTCCTGTTCCGGATAGCCGACCAGCCAGATCGCGACGGCGAGGAGGAGCGCGAACAGCGCGTTGAACACGGCGCCGGTGACAAACACCAGCATCTTCGTGGGGTAGCTCGGCGGGGGAAGCTTCTGCAGCTCGACGCGGGACTCGCCCTCGATCATGCTCAGGTCGGCCATCTGCGGAAGCAGGACGTAGCCGCCCAGCGGCAGCCAGGACACGCGGTACTCCACTCCGTCCCGTCCTCGCCAGGCGAGGATCTTCGGCCCAAATCCGATGGAGAACCGCTCCACGTGCACGCCGCGCCGGCGCGCGGCGAGAAAATGACCGAGCTCATGGACGAAGATCGACCCCCCGAAGAACAGGATGATCAGGAGGACGGACCCAAGATCAGACGCGAGGGACTGGAGGAGCGTGAGCGACACGGGCGCGGTCAGGCGGGAAGTTTGGCGAGATGAGATTCGGCGGCGCGGCGCGCAGCGAGGTCGGCCTCCAGCACCGCGTCAAGATCGGCGGGTTCGAAATTGGGCGCAGATTGCAAAGTCTCGTCGATCACCCGGGAAATGGCAAGGAAGGGCAGGCGTCCCGCGAGGAATGCCGTCACCGCAATCTCATTGGCGGCGTTGTAGACGGCCGGCGCCACGCCGCCGGTCTCCATGGCGTTCCGCGCCAGGCGGAGACAGGGGTAACGTCCCTCGTCCACCGGCCGGAAATCGAGGGTCAGCAGTTTCTGCAGATCGAGGGGGGCGTCGATCCCGGGCGCCCGTTCCGGGTAGAGGAGGGCGTGTTGAATCGGAAACGTCATGGAGGGCGGCGCCAGCTGCGCGAGCATGGCGCCATCCGCAAACTCCACCAGGCAGTGCACGATGCTCTGCGGGTGCAGCACGGCCTGGCATTGGTCCGGGCGGAGGCCGAACAGCCATTGCGCCTCCATCAATTCAAGGCCCTTGTTGGCCAGTGTGGCCGAGTCGACCGTGATCTTCGGCCCCATCGACCAGTTGGGATGCTTGAGAGCGTCCGCCGGCGTGACGTGGGCGAGCGCGGCGGCCGGCAGATCGCGGAAGGCGCCGCCGGAGGCGGTGAGGACGATCCGCCGCACGGCGGCCTGCGGCCGTCCCTCCAGGCACTGAAAGACGGCGTTGTGCTCGCTATCGACCGGGACCAACCGGACCCCGCTCGCGCGCGCTGCCGCCATGACAAACTTGCCGGCCAGGACCAGGATCTCCTTGGAGGCGAGCGCGAGGTGCTTGTGCGCCGCCAGGGCGGCCAGCGCCGGCCGCAAGCCGGTCGTCCCCACGACCGCCACGAGCACGAGGTCGGCCTCGGGCAGCTGCGCCAGCTCAATCAGGCCCTCCAGACCGCCGCCGAGGCGGGTGCCGGGCGGGAACGCCGCGGCATCGGCCCGGGCCTCGGCCAGCGCGCCATTCTCAAAAACAGCCACGCGCGTCACGCCGAACCGCCGCGCAATCTCGGCGAGCCGCCGGTGATTGGCGCGCGCGGCGATGCCCACCAGCTCCAGCTTGTCGCGATGGGCGGCGACGACGCGCAGGACATTCTCCCCAATGGAGCCGGTGGCCCCGAGCAGGACAAGGCGTTTTCTGGAGGGAGAGGCGGACACGTTCTGGGCTGCGACCGGCCCCCGCTCCGCAGGACGGGCGGGGAGGCGATTTCGGCAGGCGCGCGGGACTATAGCAAGTGAAACACCGCCCAGCCGAGGGGCGCCGTGAGAATCAGGCTGTCGGACAAATCGAACATTCCGCCGATGCCGGGGATGCTGTGGCCGGCGTCCTTGAGGTCGGCCCGGCGTTTGAGGATGGACTCAATCAGATCCGACACGATGGCAAGCCCGGCGAGCGGGATCGCGGTGACGGCGGCAAAGAGCGGGGTGAAGGTAGCGGGCAGATAGGCGCGGAGGCCCCACGCCAGCGCCACCGCCACGACCTCGGCGGTCACCACGCCGCCGGCCACCCCTTCCCAAGTCTTCTTGGGGCTGATCTCCGGCGCCAGCCGATGCCGGCCAAAGGCGAGCCCGGCGAGCAGCGCGCCCGAGTCGCAGAACTTCGTGACCGCGACAAGCCAGACACCCAGCACCAAGCCGGTGTGCGGATGCGGGCTGGCCACCAGCACGATGCGCACCAGGAAATGCAGCATGAACGGCACGTACACGAGGCCGAAGAGCGTCCAGCCCAGCGTCTCGACCCGGTTATCCGGAGCGCGCTCGCCCAGGATGCGCGCGGAGAACACGATCACCCCGAGCGCCAGCAACTCCCCCGGCGTGACGTACGGCTCGAGATAGCAGGGGGCGAGCGTGATGGCCGCACCCAGCAGCAGGCCAAGGCGGTCAAAGGGCGCCAGCCCCATCCGCCTGAGCATCGCATAGAATTCGTGCAGGGTGAGCACCGCGATGGCCGTCACCAGCCACACTCCGCCGACGGGGCCGAGGTAACGGACGCTGACGAGCACGAGGCTCCACAGGAGGACGGTGCTGATCGTTCGTTTGAGCACGGGCGGGATCCAGGGGGTCCGGTTACAGCGAGGCGGCGGGTCCGCCGCCCGGGGCGAGCTGCTCTCCGGTGCGGCCGAAGCGGCGTTCGCGGCGCTGGTATTCCTCCACCGCCGCGGCGAGGTCAGGTTTTGAGAAATCGGGCCACAGGCGGGGGGAAAAGATCATCTCCGCGTAGGCGCATTGCATGAGCAGAAAATTGCTGAGGCGGGTCTCCCCGGAGGTGCGGATCAGCAGATCGGGATCAGGGATGTCGGCGGTGTACAGATAGCGGCTGAACCGGGGCCACGAGGCATCGCTGAGCTGCTCCCGCCCGGCGGCCACCGCGGCGGCGTAGGCGCGCGCGGCGTCGGCCAGCTCAGTGCGCGATCCATAGTTCAGCGCGAGGATGAGGTTCCAGTCCGTGAATTGCCGGGTGGCGTCGATGGCGCGATTCAATTCCCGGCGAGGTGCGGCCGGCAGGTCGTCGAGGTGGCCGATCGCCCGCAGGCGGATCCGGTTCTTCACCAGCACCTTGGTTTCCCGGCGGAGAAAATGCTCCAGCAATCCCATCAGCGCCGACACCTCGTCGGCGGGGCGCTGCCAGTTCTCCGCCGAAAAGGCATAGAGGGTGAGGTATTGAATGCCCAGCGCCTGGGCCGCGTCGATGACGCCGCGCACCGCTTCAACGCCCCGGCGATGGCCCTCGATCCGCGGCAAGCCGCGCTGCTTGGCCCAGCGGCCGTTGCCGTCCATGATGATGGCAACGTGATGAGGGATCTTGGCGCTCGCCGGCTGCATGCGTGGGTTGCGGCCCTTTATGAAGTCAGCCCGTCGTTTGACAAGGGCAATGACCGGTCCACCGTCCGGCATGGCGACGTCTTTGTCCGCGGCGGAGATTCAACGCGAGCTCGGTGCGCTGCCGGGCTGGGCGCACGACGGCGACGCGCTGGTGAAGACCTTCTCGTTTGGGGGCTTTGGCGAGGCGTTTTCCTTCATGACGCGCGTGGCCCTCGAGGCCGAGGCGCGCGATCACCACCCGGAGTGGACCAATGTCTACAACCGTGTGACCATCCGCCTGCGCACGCATTCGGCCGGCGACAAGGTCACCATGAAAGACGTCGAATTCGCCCGGCGGATCCAGAAAATCTCGTGGATCGGTTGACGGTGGCTCGGCGCGGACCCGCGGCTCACAGCTTGGTTCTGATCTTGTCGAGCGCGGCCTCGGCATCCGCAATCTCGGTGTGGATCTCCACGGTGCGGTTGAGCAGGTAGAGCACGGCGATGGGAAGGCCGATGCCGGTGAGGCACAGCGCCCAGAACAGCAGCCAGCTTCCCGTGAATTCGCGCCTGACGATTTTGTCCATGGTGGGGTGGGGTTGGAGTGACCCGCGCGCGGCCGGCCGACCGGCGCAGGCGCACCGCCGCGGGCGGAGGGCTGAAACCGCCTCCTTATGGTCTCCGGGCGGGTGGAGGGCAACGATCTTCGGCGCCGGCCCCGCCGACGCGGCGGCGGCCGCCGCGGATTCGCCGGCGCCGTTGGCCGGGGCGGGGCGCCGCCCGCGTCCAGAAAGCGGTTGCCTCGATCCCGGCGGGCGCGCCTAGTGACGGGCATGAAGGTCGCTTTTCTCAGCGGCACGAGCATCGCGCGGAGCACGCTTTTCGCGGCTTGGGAGGTGCGCACGATCGAAACGCGCCACGGCCCGGTCCGCTACCGGCGCCGCGCTGACTTCGTGCTCATCAACCGCCACGGCGACGGGGTGCCGCTGCCTCCGCACGCCATCAACCACCGCGCCAACATCCGCGCCCTGGCGGATCTCGGCTACCAGGATGTGATTTCGGTGAATTCCGTGGGCTCGCTCCAGCCCGGATTGACGCCGGGCACCATCGTCTCGTGCAGTGATTACGTCGGCCTCCAGCAGGGGCCGGCGACGTTTTTCGACGCCGAGCTGAAGGGCGGTGCGCCGGGCATCGCCAACAACCTCATCCCGCTGTTGTGCGGGAAGCTCGCGCCCGAGTTTGAGGTCCAGACGGGGCAAATCTACGTGCAGATGCGCGGGCCGCGCTTCGAGACCAAGGCGGAAATCCGCCTGGTGCAGGCGTGGGGCGACGTCATCGGCATGACGGCGGCGCACGAGGCGGACCTCTGCGCGGAGGTCGGGCTGCGCTACAACAGCCTCGCCATCGTGGACAACTACGCCAACGGCCTCGAGGGCACCGCGATCGACTTCGCCCGGTTCAAGGACCTGGTGAAGGCCAACCAGGCCCGGGTGGACCGGCTGTTCGAGCGGCTGCTGGAGATTCTCGCCTAGCGCGCCGCGGCCGCGCGGGACCCTTGCCGGGGTGGAGCCTCGGACCAATGAACCACGGATTACGCGGATGGGCACGGATGGTATCCGTGCCCTCGTTCATATTTGGCCGTGTGATCCATGGGCATGGGTCTCCTGAAGACTTGCATTGCTCACAAAGAGTCTGGCCGCCTAGGGATTCTCGAACCCCGATGGCGAAAGCGAGCGGTGCGGCTGCGCGTTTCCAGCGGTCGGCGTTGCCAAGGGCTGCCCGGGCGGTTTACGTGAGGGCGTTGCCATCATGAAGACCATCGGAGTCATCGGACTGGGGATCATCGGGAGGGTGTGGGCGCAGCATTATGCGGCGGCGGGCGTGCTGGCGGGCTGCTGGAACCGGACGCCGCAGCCGGCCGCGCCGCAGTGGAAAGACACGCCCGAGGCGGTGGCCGCGGCGGCCGACGCGATTCAGATCGTCGTGGCCGATCCGCCGGCGGTGCAGGGCGTGCTCGACCGGATTCAGCCGCGGTTGGGCCCGGGGAAGACCGTCATCCAATCGTCCACCATCGATCCCGACAGCAGCGACCGGTTCCGGGCGCAGGTCGAGGCGCGCGGCGCCCGCTACCTGGAGGCGCCGTTCACCGGCAGCAAGCCCGCGGCGGAGCAGCGCAGGACCGTGTACTACCTGGGCGGGCCGGCGGACCTGGTGGCGGCAGTTGAGCCTCTGCTCCGGCTCGTCTCCGAGACCCGGCTGTACATCGCCGCCGAGCCGAGGAAGGCCGCAGCGCTCAAGCTCGCGATGAATCTCAACCTCGCCGTCATGATCGAGGGGTTGTGCGAGGCGCTGACGTTGGCGCGCCGCGCGGGCATCACCGACGACACGTTCTTCGATGCGCTCAGTCGGAACGTGGGCGCCTCCGGCCTTTCCAAGCTCAAGGAGCCCAAGCTGCGCGCCGGCGATTTTTCGCCGCAATTCTCGGTGAAGCACATGCACAAGGACATGCGGCTGGCCGCGGCCGCCACCGGGACGGCCCGCCTGCCGCTGCTCGAGGCCGCGCGGGAGCGGCTGCGCCTGGCCGAGGAAGCCGGCGGCGGCGACGAAGACTTCAGCGCGCTCCTCAAGCTGCTGTAGCCGGCGCCTGGGGTGTTTCCCCCGGCAGCAGAACCGGCGGACGCGTTGACGCCGCGGGCGCCCCGCCTAGCCTTGGGCGCCATGAGCGAGTTGATGCAGAGGAACCAGGTGGCGGAAGCCCGCGAGGCGCTGGGCCGCCTCAAGGCCAACATGCGCCTCGCCGTCAAGGGCAAGGACGACGTGATCGACCGAAGCCTCGTCTGCTTTGCGGCGGGCGGCCACCTGCTGATCGAGGACCTGCCCGGGCTCGGCAAGACCACGCTGGCCTACTCCCTGGCGCGATCCATGGACTGCTCCTTCTCGCGCATCCAGTTCACCAGCGACCTGCTGCCGAGCGACGTGACGGGCGTGGCCATCTACGACGAGCACGTGAAGGAGTTCGTGTTCAAGCCCGGACCCATTTTTGCGAGCATCGTGCTGGCGGACGAGATCAACCGCGCCACGCCCAAGACGCAGTCGGCGCTGCTCGAGGTGATGGATCGCGGCAAGGTGACCATCGATGGCGAGGCCCACGCGGTGGGCGCCCCCTTCATGGTCCTGGCCACCCAGAACCCGGTCGATTACGAGGGCACATTCCCGCTGCCGGAGAGCCAGATGGACCGCTTTCTCATGCGCATCCGGATGGGTTATCCGCAGACGGCGGATGAACTGGAGATCCTGCGCGCACCGCGCATGACCTACGACTCGATCCAGCTCAATCCCATCGTAGCCCGGGCCGAGGTGCTCCGGCTGCAGGCGCTCGTCACCCAGGTCTTCCTCGAGGAGAGCGTGCTCGATTTCGTGTTGAAGATCGTGGCGGCGACGCGCACGGAGGCGGAATTCCAGGCCGGGGTCAGCGTCCGGGGTGGCCTGGCCCTCAAACGGGCCGCCCAGGCGCGGGCGCTGCTGCACGGCCGGGACTTCGTTGTGCCGGAGGACGTGCTCGACCTGGTGCAGCCCGTGCTCGGCCATCGCCTGGCGCTGGTCCGGCAAACCTCGGATGCGCTGGAAGAGCGCAACGCCATCGCGGCCGTCTTGCGGAAAATCATCGCTTCGATCCCGGCGCCGGTGTGAGGCCGCTCCGCGGCAAATTCCCAATGCCCAATCGCCGATAGCCAAGGCTGTTTCCGCGGCAGGCACTCACCCTGGATT
>DATIWI010000005.1:0-9626 GCA_035519475.1 Opitutaceae bacterium | reverse complement strand
CCCGGCCGGCGCTAAGCAACACTAATACTTGGCCCGTTTTTTGATTTCGCGCGGATGCTGCATTTCTTCACCGACTTAATCAACCAGGTTACCGCTCCAGTCATCGCCAGACGCCGCGCTCGGCCCCCGGCGCGCTCTGATGGCCCCACCTGAGCCGAGAGGCGTCGCGCGTTGCCCGGAGGCGTACCTCAATCACATCCACAACCAGAATCAGCATCCGCAATGAAGCACGTTATCGCGTTTGTCCTGTTATCGTCCCTAGTGCTTGCCGCCCGCGCAGCCGACAAGCAGCCGTTCAAAGTTTCCGGTATCTACACCGAAACCTGCGCCTGTTCCGTGCCCTGCAAGTGCGAATTGACCGGCGACGTCCCGTCGAGCTGCGTCGGCGTCGGCGCGTTCAAGATCACGGCGGGCAACTTTGCCGGCGCCGACCTGGCCGGCGTCAGTGTGGCCTTTGCCGGCAAACCCGGCGAATGGATCCGTGTCTACATCGATGCGCCCGACCACCTGCACCGCGCCGCGGCCGAGAAGCTCGCCCGCGCCGCCTTCGCTATGTGGGGTACGATGGAGGCGATCAAGGACGCCAAAGTTGAGATCACGGGCACGTATGGCGCCTACTCGGTCATGGTCGACGGCGGCAAGACCATGAAATACAGTCAGGCGCCCGTGCTCGGCGGCGACGGCAAGACCGCGCTAGCCCACACCAATGTCTTCGATCCGCTGACCTCGGTGTTCCTGCAGGGCAAATCGACGGCGGCCACGGTCTACCACGATGACACCCGCGCCATCGAGCTAGAGGCGGGCCGCAACGCCTACTTCAACGACAAGATGGACACGTCCGGTCAGCTCTGAGCGGCCGCGAGATCGTTTCCCGCGCGGAGCCGGATTCCGGCTCCGCTTTTTTTTGCGGGATGGACCCTTCGCCGCCCAGCGCGCGGCCGCCGCGGAGGCATGCGACGATGGCAGACGGACCCACACAGGCGACGGCCGGGCATTACAGCCGTTCGGGATAGACGCCTTGGTCGATCAGACGCCGCAGGGTGGCGCGCGCCGCCGGCACATCATCGCGGTAAGTCATGCCAAACCACGCATCCTCGCTCTTGAGCAGCCGCACCTCCGCGTAGCCAGCCTGCACGAGGTCGCCCACCGCCACCGGCAGGTAGAACTCCGCCGTCTCGCTCCGTCCGTATTTGCCCAGGAAATCGACGAAGAGTCCCCGCAACTGTCCGAAGAACATCGGCGTGAAACCAAAGAACGTCATCGACACGACCTCGTCGCCGGTGAGTTGGCGCCACCCGCCCCAGGCCAGCGGATGGCGCACCCCGCCGTCCGGCGTCCGCTCGACCTTCAGCACCTCTTCAATGCCGGTCAGGCGTCCGGCGGCGTCGACGGCGCACACGCCGCGGTTGACCGCGCCGTGCTCGGAGAGCGTCTGGCGCAGCGGGTAGCCCACCAGCGCATAGACCGGCTTGGCCGCCGCCGCGGCCGCCGCGGGCGGACGGCAAAAATGATCGGCCAGCACCCGATAGGCGGAGGCACCATAAAAATCGTCGGCGTTGATGACCGCGAACGGGCCGCGCACCGCCGGCTCCGCCGCCAGCACTGCCTGGCCCGTGCCCCAGGGTTTGGCCCGGTCCGGCGGCGGAAGGTGCGGGATCGGCACCTCGCCCAGCTCCTGAAACACATAGGCCACCTCCATCCGCGCCTCCAGCCGGCGGCCGACGGCGGCGCGAAAATCGCGCTCGATCTCGCGGCGGATGACGAATACCGCCCGGTCGAAGCCGGCGCGGCGCGCGTCGTGCGCCGAGTATTCGATGATGAGCTCGCCGCCCGGACCGACCGGCTCGACCTGCTTCAGACCGCCAAATCGGTTGCCCATGCCGGCCGCGAGAACGACGAGGTCGTACGTCACGCCGCCAGAATCCAACAATTGGCGCGAGGGAGCCAGCCGATTCTCAAACCGCGCCGGCATCCGGCTCGCCGCCCGGCCGCCGGGAGCGAACATCGGTGTCGACGCCGGGCACGCCCTCGGTCAGGCTGGTCGGTTTCCCCACCGTTGCTCCCGCCATGGTGCCCCTGCTCAAAACCTTCGCCAAGGCCCGGGAATTCCTGCTCACGCGCGCGCGGCCGCTCGAGCGCGCCCGGTTCCGTCTCCATTTCGGCGGCGAGCCCGTCACCGAGGCACGCACCGCGCTGGCGGCGTTTCAAAACACCAACGGCGGCTTCGGCCACGCCCTCGAGCCGGACCTCCGCCTGCCCGGTTCGTCGGCGCTCGCCACCCTCGTCGCCTTCGAGCTGTTTCGCGAACTCGGCCTCGTGGCCGAGGATCCCATGGTGCGCGCCGCGGTGCGCTGGACGCAGACGGCCTTCGACCGCGCGCTCGGCCGCTGGCCCGCCACACCGCCGGGCGTGAACGACTGGCCGCACGCCCCCTGGTGGACCTGGCAGGAACCGGGGCCGCCCGCGTTCACCGCCAATCCTGGCGCCGAGTTGATCGCCCATCTCTGGCACTACCATGGCGCGGCGGACTCCGGCTTCCTCGCCGACGTCACCACCCGCGTCCAGCGGGTCCTGGGCGAACTGCCCGCCAAGCCGGAAATGCACGACCTGCTCTGCATCCTGCGACTGGCCGAGACGCCCACGGTGCCCGCCGCGGTGCGCGATCAGGCGGCGGCCTGCCTTCGGCGCGCTGTGCCGCTCGTCGTGGAGCGCGACCCGAAAGCCTGGACCGGCTACGGGCTCCAGCCGTTGATGCTGGCGCCGCGCGTCGATTCCCTCGTGGCGCCCCTGCTCAGCGACGCGGTGTCCGCCAACCTCGACTTTCTCGTCGAACGCCAGGGTGACGACGGCGCCTGGGCCCCCAACTGGAGCTGGGCCGACCTCTTCCCGGAAGATTGGCCGCTGGCGGAGCGCGAGTGGAAGGGCGTGCTTACCATGCAGGCCCTCCTGACGCTGCGCTCCTACGGTCGCCTCCCTGCCGCCCCGTCGACGTCCTCCACGCCACCGTGAGGCCGCGCATCCGGCTCATCCATTGGAATGCCGCCGAGGCTCGCGGGCATGCCCGACGTCTGGAGGCCAAAGGCTGGGCGGTCGATGCGGCCCTTCCCGCCGGGCCCGAGCTCCTGCGGACTCTCCGCCGCAAGCCCCCGGCCGTCGTCATCATCTCGCTCGACCGTCTGCCTTCCCGGGGGCGCGATGTCGCCTTTGTGCTCCGCGCGCAAAGGTCGACGGCGGCCGTTCCCCTGGTCTTCGTCGGCGGGGTGCCCGACAAGGTGGCCGCGGTGCGCGCGAAGCTGCCTGAGGCCGCATTTGCGACCTGGACGCGGCTCGGTCCGGCGATCCGTCGTGCCCTCAGGCAGCCGGGCCCCGCTGCTCCGGTCGCGCGAGCCGGGGCGATGGCCGGATACTCCGGCACGCCGCTGCCGAAGAAACTGGGCATCAAGCCGGGCATGGGCGTCCTCCTGCTGCGGGCGCCCAGGGAATTCGCTTCAATGCTCGGCGCGCTGCCCGAGGGGGCCCGCCTGACCGGTCGCCTCGCCCGCGATACGGGCCTGGCGCTGTGGTTCGTGCGGTCGCGGCGCGACTTCGAGCGTGGACTGGCCCGGGCGGTTGCACTCGGCGCCCGCCTGCCCGTGTGGGTGGTGTCGCCCAAGCTCAGCGGACCGCTCGCCGCCGATCTGTCGCAGACCGACGTTCGCGCCGCCTGCCTCCCCGCGGGCCTGGTCGACTACAAGGTGTGCGCCGTCGATGCAACATGGAGCGGCTTGCTGTTCCGGCAGCGGCGCCGGCCGTCCGACAAGCCGGCGCGATGAGCGCGGGGCCTCGCGCCGCCGGTTCCGCACCGATCGCGCGGGCCGTTAGTGCGCCCCCGCCGCCGTGACGGCCCGGCGGAATTGCCGCGGCGGCGGGCGCTCTGCCGTCCCCGCGCCGCCCCCGAACAACATGCCACGTAATACGTGACATGTTCCCGGCGAAGCCCCCGGCATCCGGATCTGACGTCACGCAATCCGTGACCTTCACCGCCAAGGCGTCGCCGCCGCGCCAACGTCGTCGCGGACAGGGTCCTTCCCGCTGCGACGTTCGGGAAGAGAACATGTCAACTAATAGTTGACATTTTCTGGCGAAGCTCCCGCGACAACCCGATCTGATGACACGCAGTACGTGACAATCGCCGCCAGGTCTTCGCCGCCACGCTTCTGCCGGCGCCTCTACGGTTCTTGCCCCTTGACCATCCGCGAACGAACATGTCAACTATTAGTTGACATGTTTCCAGGCACGCGTCGCGCGGGTCGCGGGTGTGCCGTTCCGTCAAAAGCGTTGCGCGGCGGAGACCATCAGTGATTTCATGGTGCCATGCGTTTCGCCTTGGTCATCCCTCTCCTCGCCACCCTGACGGCCCTCGGTGCCGCCGAGATCTCCGAGCACCCGACGCTGGCTCTCGGCTCCACCGCGCCCGATTTCAGCCTGCCCGGCGTCGACGGGCGCACCTATGCGCTCAAGGACTTTGCCGGCGCGAAGCTGCTCGTCGTGATCTTCACCTGCAACCACTGCCCCACGGCGCAGGCCTATGAGGGCCGCATCAAGCAGCTCGTCACCGACTACGCGCCGCGCGGCGTGGCGTTCGTCGCCATCAACCCGAACAGCCCCGAGGGACTCCGCCTGGACGAGCAGGGCTACTCCGATCTCGACGACTCGTTTGAGTCCATGAAGATCCGCGCGGCCGACCGCGGCTTTAACCTGCCGTACCTGGACGACGGTCCGACCGAGGCCGTGTCGCGACTATACGGGCCGGCGGCCACACCGCACGTGTTCATCTTCGATGCCGGGCGCCGGTTGCGCTTCCAGGGCCGTATCGACGACTCTGAACGCGAGAATCTCGTCCAGCACCGCGACACCCGCAACGCGCTCGACGCGCTCCTGGCGGGCGGGGCGCCGCCGGTGACGCAGACCATGGTCTTCGGCTGCTCGACGAAGTGGGCCGACAAGGCGGAGGGGAACCGACGCTGGCGGGAACAGGTGACCAAGGAACCGGTGAACGTCGAACCGGCGAGCGCGGCGGCACTGGCCGAACTGCGCGCCAATCACGGAACGGGGAAGGTCCGCGTGATCAACGTCTGGGCAACTTGGTGCGGGCCGTGCGTCGCCGAGTTCGACCAACTGGTGGAGACCAACCTGATCTATCGCAATCGCGACTTCGAGCTGGTGACGGTGGCGGCGGAGTTCCCGGATCAGCAGGCCAAGGTGCTCAAGTTCCTCGAAAAGCATCACGCGTCGACGCGCAACCTGATCTTCGGCGACGCGGACAAGTACAAGCTGATGGCGGCGCTCGATCCCGACTGGAACGGCGCCCTGCCCCACACGCTCGTGATCGGCGCGGACGGCGCCGTGCTCTACCGCCAGACGGGCGAGCTGGATTTTTTGAAGCTCCGCCGGGCGGTGGTCCCGGCGCTGAACCAGCTCAACGCGTGGCCGGGTCTCAGCCCCATCAAGTAGGGCCGACGGCTCGCCGCGCGGATCGCACTTCCGGGGTCCCGCGCAGGCGAGTTCAAGTTTGAGCACGGAGCTGACGGCGGTGGAGCGCCGCCCCAGAACCGCGGGGCGCGACTCGGCGCTACGGCGGCGAGGCGCGTAGTTGCTCCTGCGCCCGCGCGAGGTTGTCCCGCGCCTCTTGATAGTCCGGAGCGAGGCGCAGCGCCTCGGCGAATTGCGCCGCCGCCGCCGACAGACGGCCGAGCCGGGCGAGCGCGAGCCCGAGGTTGTTGTGGGCGGAAGGTTGATCAGGACTCAGTCGAAGCGCGGCTTCATAGTGCGGCAGGGCCTCCGCTTCGCGGCCGAGCAGCGTGAGCGCGATGCCGAGATTGTTGTGGGCCTCGACGTAGTCGGGTTTGAGCCGCAGCGCCGCTTCGAACTGCCGCACGGCTTCGTCCAGCCGACCCACCGTCGCCAGCGCGCTGCCGTAGCCGTAGTGATTTGAGGCGGAATCGGATTGCAGCCGGAGCGCGGATTCGAACTGGGCCATCGCCTCCACGGGATGGCCGGCCGAGAGCAGCACACCGCCCCAGTTGGCGAGCGCCTCGGCGTCGGGGGGCTTGAGCCGGAGTCCGGCCTCGAACTGCGCCTGCGCTGCCTCCATCCGGCCCATCTGGGCCAGCGCAGCAGCCAAGTTGAAGTGCGTTTCAGCGTCATTCGGCTCCAGACGCAAAGCTGCCTCAAAACTGCTGATGGCCGCCGGCAGGTCACCCGTCAGGCTCCGGACATTCGCCAGGTTGACGTACACCTCTGGCCGGTCAGGCCTGAGCCGCACCGCGCGCTCGAAATGTGCGATCGCCTCCGGCGCCCGGCCCGCGTGCAGCAGCGCGTTGCCCAGACCGCTCTCCGCATCGACCAGCCCGGGGTCAGCGCGCAGCGCGGCTTCATACTGGGCGATGGCCTCCGGCTTCTGTCCCGCCACGAGCAGGTGGTTTCCGAGCAGATAACGCTGGATTGCGTAGCGACCGAGGCTGGTCAGCAGAATGAACGCCACCGAGGCTGTCAGGAGCAGACCCCCGGATACGCGCATCGCCCGGCGCCACCGCGGCCGGCTGCTCAGCGCGCGCTCCAGACCGAGAACGCCTGTCGCCGCGAGCAGAGCCAGGGCGGGCAGGAATTCAACCTCGTACCGGCTGCAATTGCCGTAAAACCCGCACAAAACCAGCGCGTTCACGGCAAAGACCAATGCCACCGCCGCGACGAACGCCCGCAGCGCCGTGCGCTCTGCTCCGGCGCGGCCGCGCCACGCCAGCGGGGCCGCCAGCGCGAACCAGAGCACTGGAAGATTGGCGAGAACGCCAAACGCATCCTCCACTGGCGCGTGACCCGGCGGCAGCGGCGGGGGCACAATCCCTCCGGCAAATGGCAGGTGCCGGTACCACCGCACCGGCTCCAAAAAATACACGCGGATATTGAACCAGAAATAACGCGGGCTGAAATACCGGGCGGCCTCCTGCCGGTCGCCAGCCAGTTGGTAGCGCTGGCCGAAATCGAATGGACTATCGAAGCGCAGTTGGTTGTAGAGCATCAGCCCCAGCCCGCAGAGCGCGAGCGGGAGAACCGCGGCCGCCAGCAAGCCCCACGGCCGCCGCGCGCCCTCGGCGGCAGTCTGCCGCCACGCCAGCGCAACCGGCACCAGCAGCACCATCGCGCTGAACAACAACGACGGCCGCGCGCCAACGGCGAGACCCAGCGCCAGGCTCGCCGCCGCCACCCACCAGACCCGTCTCCCGGCATCATGCAGCGCCCGCCAGATCGCCGCGAGCGCCAGCATGACGAGCGCGTAGCCGCAGCCGATGGCGACCTCCCAAAGTTCGGCCCGCTGCAGCATCACAGGCACAGCCGTGACCAGCCCGAGTCCCAGCACGCCCGCCGCGATGCTCGCCACGCCAACTTCGGGGAAGTACCGCCGCCAGAGCGCCCGCAGCAGGCCCGTGCTGGCGAGAAAACCCACGGCGCAGAAAACCGCCACCGCATAGCGCTGGAGAAGAAAGTGACCCGTGAGCGCAACCCACGGCCAGAACAACAGCAGCGCCGGCGTGATTCCGAAATAGAGGAAGAGTCTGCCCTGGTAGTAACTGAGATCGTGCAGCCCGATGGGCAGGGACCGGTAGGCGGCGTTGGCGGCGGGATCGTAGGGATCGGCCAGCTTGGCGAGCCCGGCGGGCACTTCCTTCGCGACACTCAGGTGGCCCGCCCGAAAACCCGCAACCAAGAGATTGTAGGGGTTCTCCGCCGCCGAGGCCCCGCTCCACTCGGTCACACCCTTTGCGACGATGACGGCGTAGAGTGCGACTACCAGCGCACACCCCGCTCCCAGCACCAGCGACGGCACGAGGCGGGACACGGTCGAGGGCATGTTCCAATCATCGCGGCGACGCCGCAGGCGTCAAACCGGGGCTTGGCGATTCGTCCCCCAGCCGGCGCGCGTTCGTGAGGTTGTTGCGCGCCGCCGCGAAATCGGGTTCGAGACGCAGTGCCGCCTCGAAATGAGCGATGGCGTCCGGCAGGCGCCCCGGGATGTCGGCGAGCGCGATACCGAGGTTGTTGTGCGCCTGCGCGAAATCCGGCTTGTCCTGCAGCGCCGCCTCGAACTGGGCGATCGCCTCCGCCCGGCGCCCCGACATATTCAGAAAAGCCGTGCCAAGATTGTTGTGCGCCTCGGCAAACCCGGGTCGGGCGCGCAGCGCCGCCTGGAAATGCGCGACCGCCTCCGGCGCGCGCCCCGGCGTCCGCAGCAGCGCGTTGCCGAGGCTGTAGTGCGTCAGCGGATCGTCCGGCGCGGCCCGCAACTCGGCCTCGAACTGCTCCATCGCGTCCGCCAGCCGTCCCCGCAGGCCCGCCAGGGCCAGCCCCAATTCGTAGTGTCCGCCCGCCAGATCGGGCTTGATCCGCAACGCTGCCTCCAAGGGCGGAACCGCCTCGGCCGCGCGCCCCGGAACGCCCAGCAGGGCGATGCCCAGGTTCTCATGAACTTCCGCCGCCTTCGGATTCAAGCGCAGGGCCGCCTCAAACTCCGCAATGGCATCCGGCAGGCGTCCCGGGATTTTCGCCAGCGCCGCCCCCAGATGGTTGTGGGCCATCGCGGCCGCGGGATTCCGCGCGATCGCGGCCGCGTAGAACGTGACCGCGTCGCCGTACCGGCTGCTCTGCTGCCACGTCAACGCGCCGAGAGCGAACAGGAGCGCTGCGGCCAGCGCCGGCGCCGCCCGCCGGGCGGCCGCGGGCACCTGCTCCGCCGCGTATGTCAGCCCCGCCGCCAACGGCGCGACGATGCCCAGGCTTGCGAGGTATTGCAGGTGGTCGGCCACATAGGAGAACACGAACCACTCCACGTCGAAGAATCCGAGGACCGGGAACAGCATGCCGACGAAGAGCAGGAAGCCCGCGAGCCCGGCCGCGCCGAGGCGCGCCCACGGCTCGCGCGCGCTCCGGATCGCGACCCCGAGAACGCCCGCCAGCGCCAGCGCGGCCGCCGGATACAGGTATTGCCACCACGCCGCCGGGTTCACCGTCCATCGCGGGTAGAAGAACGTCAGGTCCGCCGGCCACACCAGCTTGCCGAGGTAGAACCAGATCGCGCGCCCCGCCAACAAGACGCGCTGCAGCAGCGTCCGCGTGAACGCCGCGCCAATTTCTCCCATCAGCTTCCGCTCCACCGAGGCCGTGATGAGTCCCACCGCGGCAGCCGCGACAAACCACGGCAGCAGCGGCAGCACGTCCCGCCGCCATTCCAGCCGCGACCGCCGCCACCAGAGAATCACCAACAACGCGGCCGGCAGCGTCGCCGTCGCTGTCTTGCTCAGCAGCGCCAGCGCGAAAAGGCCCAGCGCCAGGAGATACCGCGGCGTGGTGCGCCGCTCGTCCCAAGCCAAGTACGCGAGCGCCGCGCCGAGACAGAAGACCGCTGACAGCGTGTTCTTCTGCTCCGCGATCCACGCCACCGATTCCACGCCCACCGGATGCAGCGCAAAGATGAATCCCGCCAGCCATTCGACTCCGGTGTACCGCCTCCGCTCATGGCCTGCGGCCACCATCCCGGAGTCGAATGCCTTGGGCGATATCGAAAGGCTGCTGCCGATGCGCGACAGCCGCCG
>DATIWI010000004.1:0-15548 GCA_035519475.1 Opitutaceae bacterium | reverse complement strand
GGCCCGCCGGCAGGCGCGCAGCAAGTGGTTCCCGATGCAGTCGAGGATGAGGTGGTAGCGGTCTCCGGCCGCGGTGAAATCCTCCCGGGTGTAGTCAAGAGCCCGGTCGGCGCCGAGCGAGCGCACGAGCTCGACGTTGCGCGTGCTGCAGACGCCGGTCACCTCCGCGCCCAGCGTCTTGGCGATCTGCACCGCAAACGTGCCCACGCCGCCCGCCGCCCCGTTGACCAAAACCCTTTGCCCCGGCCGGAGCCGGCCCCGGTCGCGCAGGCCCTGCAGTGCGGTGACTGCCGCCACCGGCACGGCCGCCGCCTGCTCGAAGGTCACGTTGTCCGGCTTATTGATGACGGACGACTCTGGCGTGCACGCATACTCGGCAAAGGCCCCCCGGCACGCCCCGAACACCTCGTCCCCGGGTTTTAGCTGCGTCACGTTTTTGCCGACCGCTTCAATCCGGCCGGCCACATCAACCCCGAGGCGCGGGATCCGCGGCCGGCGCAGCCCGGTGCCCAGGCGCATGAGATACGGCATGCCGCGCAGGTAGTGCCAGTCGAGTGGATTGACGGACGCCGCGCGGACCCCGAGCAGAACTTCACCGTCCCCCGGGGCCGGCTTCTCGACTTCCTCAAGTCCCAGGACATCGGGTGAACCGTATTCGTGATAGACGATGGCTTTCATCGGCGCGTGGCAAATATGGAGGGCGCGCTCAAGATGTCAGTGCGACTTTTCCCGCCAGCAGAGCGCGGCCAGCGGCGCGCTTCGCGCCTCGCGATGACAACAGACCGAGAGCGGCTACGGTTCAATATAAACGGCTGGAGGAATGGCAGCCACGAAGTTTCGCGACGGAAGCCTTGGGAGGTAGGGTGTTGCCCCGCGCTCCCGGCGTTCGCTTGTGGCCAGGGATTCTGAAGTTCGGGTCGGCTCGGCGACGAGGCGCGGCGCGCTCCTGTTTGCGGACGGGCCGTTCTTGATGTATATTTGCCGCGCAGTCCGCCGCAGACGGCAGAGCAGGCCTTCGACGAACCCAACGGGAAGGTGTGGCATGCCGGTTTCCTACATCATCGACAAGGAACGCGAGCTCGTGGTGAGCACCGCGGGCGGCGTCCTCACCTATCTCGAAGTCATCGAGCATCTCAGCCGGTTGAAGAAGGATCCCGCTTTTCGTCCCGAATACGGGCATCTCGTCGATCACACGGAAGCGACCGAATTCGCCCGCACTGTCCAGGAGATCGAATTGCTCGCCAAATGGCACATCTTCTCGCCCTCGTCGCAATGGGCGTTTGTCGCGCCCAACGACGTGGCGGCCGGACTGGCGCGGGAGTTTGATTCCTATCGCAGCCTGGCCGGCGCGCCCAAGGCCCTCGCCTTCCGCAACAAGGAGGACGCCCTCCGCTGGTTCCCCAAGCGGAGGGCGTGAGGCCGCGCGGACGCCGCCGACCGTCGATCACGGGCCTGCCGCGCACCTTCACCGGGTTACTGACCGAGTCTGCAAACTTCTTGGGGACGACCCTGGTCGTCCCACGACGCGGGCCGTCGACTTGCCCCAGGCCGGGGAGTGCGTCCCTCCAATAATCGGCAGACTGAGACATTATCTTCTCCGGCCTGCTCTCGACAATCCGGAGCTGAAGCGGCAGGGTTGGGGTCCAGGCATCGGCCAGGCGCTGATCCGATTCGCCGGATCGGCGGGCGGCCGTCCGAAATCGAGATCCCATCACTATGGAAACGAGATTCGTAACCCGCCGCGAGGTCATCAAGAAGGCGGCGATGGCGGGATTGGTTTTCTCCCAGATCCGCGCCGCCCCGGACTTGCGCGCGGCGGACGCTGACCGGGCGCGCGAGCCGGGTGACGCGGCACCTCTGCTCAAGCTGGGCGTGGCGACCTATTCCCTGCGGCAGCTTTCGGTCGACGCGGCGATCGCCGCACTCCAGGCCCTGCAGGTCACCTCCGTCTCGGTGTTCCGGCAGCACGTGCCGATCCTGGTCGGGACGCCGGAGGAGTGCCGGGCCGCGGCGCAGAAATTCAGAAGCGCGGGCCTGGCGATCGCCGCCACCGGCGTGGTGACGCTTACCGCCAGCGAGGCGACCATGCGCAAGGCGTTTGAATGCGGACGGGCCGCCGGACTGACGACGATGACCGCCTCCTACGCGGCGCCGCCGGACCGGGCGACGCTCCAGCTCACCGAGCGCTTCGTCCGCGAATACGGCATCCGGCTCGCGTTCCACAACCACGGGCCGGAGGACGCGGTCTTCCCCTCGCCGTATGACGTCTGGAACACCGTGCAGCCGTACGATGAGCGCCTCGGGCTCTGCCTCGATGTGGGTCATGCGGTGCGGGCGGGGGCGGATCCGGTCGAGGCCATCTTCAAATGCCGCGCGCGTCTCTACGACGTCCACATCAAGGACACCCTGGCCGGCGCGGGCGACAAGAAGGACCGGCCGGCGGAGATGGGCCTCGGACGCCTCGATCTCCGGGCGATCATGTCGGCGCTCCAGCAGATCCAGTTCAAGGACCAAGTCGGCTTGGAGTACGAGGTGGAGTCAGCGGACCCCGTCCCGGGAGTCGCCCGCTCGTTCGGCTACATGTGCGGAATGCGCGACGCGCTCCGGACACCGGTTCGTACGTGAAATCGCCCGCGTCGCCCGGCGTCCCGGCGCCGCCCCCTCCAACTGATAATTGCTGCCACCGATGAACCATCCACTCGATCGCCGCGACTTCGTCAAAATGAGCGCCGCCGCCGGCCTGGGTCTGGCCGCCCTGCCTCCGTGGCTGCGGGCGGGCTCGCCGAGTCCGAACAACACGGTGCGGCTGGCCGTCATCGGCACGAACAACCGCGGCCTGGACCACCTCGATGCGCTGGCTGGCATCGGCAACACGCAGGTCGCCTATCTCTGCGACGTGGAGGACGGCGCGCTGGCCAAGGGCGTGCAGCGGTCCGCGAAGCTGGGCGGCGCGCAGCCCAAGGCGGTCAAGGATTTCCGCCGCGCCCTCGACGACCCGACGGTGGACGCCGTGACGATCGCGACCCCCGATCACTGGCATGCGCCGATGGCAATCATGGCGCTCGCCGCGGGCAAGCACGTCTACGTCGAGAAGCCGTGCAGCCACAATCCGCACGAGGGTGAGCTCCTGCTCCAGGCGATCGCAAAATACGGGCGGCTGGTGCAGATGGGGAACCAGCGGCGCTCGTTCCCCAACATGCTCATCGCGATCAAGGAAATCCACGAGGGCGTGATCGGCACGCCCTACTATGCCCGCTCGTGGTACGCCAACAGCCGTGGCAGCATCGGCCGCGGCAGCGTCGTGCCGGTGCCGCCCACCCTCGACTATGAATTGTGGCAGGGACCGGCGCCCCGGCGCCCCTACAAAAGCAATCTCATCCACTACAACTGGCACTGGTTCTGGCACTGGGGCACGGGCGAGGCGCTGAACAACGGCACCCACGAGGTCGACATCGCCCGCTGGGCGCTGGGCGTCGATTTTCCCACGCGCGTCTCGTCCACCGGCGGCCGCTTCCATTTCCAGGACGACTGGGAGACCCCGGACACGCAGATGATCGGCTGGGACTTTGGCGGGCAGAAATCGATCACGTGGGAGGGCCGCTCCTGCAACGGCTTCCCGGACGAGCGGCTCTCCCGCGGGGTCGTGGTCCACGGCACGAACGGGACGGCCCTGCTGGAGGGGAACAGCTACACGGTGTTCGACAGCAAGAACAAGCCGGTCAAGGCGCTGACCGAAGCCGCGGAAGCCGACGGGACGAATATCAGCAGCGCCACCGGCCCGCGCCTGGACCGGATGCACCTGCAGAACTTCGTTGACGCCATCCGCACGGGCTGCCCGCTCACGGCGCCGATCAGCGAGGGGCACAAGAGCGTGGCGATGCTGCACCTGGGCAACATCGCCCAGCGGGTGGGACGATCGCTCGATTGCGACGCCGCCAACGGGCATATCCTGCACGACGACGAGGCAATGAAGCTCTGGCGCCGCGACTACGAGCCCGGCTGGGAGCCGGCCGTGTGACCGGGCCGCCTTCGGCCTGGGAGGGACCGCCGCCCGGAGCGGCCCCTACGGTTTCACCTTGATCAGGATGCCCTGCGCGCCCTGGCGCGTGCAGGGTTCCGGGTAGTAGTGGATGTAGTCTTCCACCGCCGACGAGCCGCTGGTCGTGATCTTGATTTCGTAGGCGGCTTTCGGGACGACCATGAATCGCTCGCGCACCGGGCCCACCACCAGTTCGTAGTGCGCGCTGCCCGATTCCAGCGCCACCAGGATGTCACGCGTGTAGGAATTGCGCACCGCATACATCACCAGGTTCGGCTGCTGCCCGGCATTGCTCCACGCCTCGCCCAGGCCGTCGCCCCGGGCCACGGGCTGGTCCCCCATCTCGCGCGAACACGCGGACAGAAGGCAAACGAGCACGAGGACGAGCCGGCAGCGCATGGGTTGTGCGGGTGACTACTCAGGCACCGCGCGATCCGCAAGGGGCAATTTCTCAATCAAAAGGGGCCGGCTTCAGGAGACCCCGGCGGCCCAGCGTCCGCGGCCGTTGCGCCGCGCGCTGCGTCACGCCGCGTCGGAGCCGTCCCGGTGGGCCGCGGCCGGCGAATAGGCTGGCAGGCAGACGGCGATGTATTCCGCCCCGCCCCCGGAGGGCGTGCTGTAGCGCACCCACTCGCCGCGCGGGGCCACCACGGCCTGGCCGGCAAACACGTCGGAGACGCCCGCGTGCGTCTCCACCCGGAGATGGCCGCGGAGGACCACGGTGAATTCGTCGAAATCGGGCGTCTGGCCCGGCTCGCTCCAGCCCGGCGGGCTGACCATGCGCGCCACGCTGAGGGCGGGTGTGCCGGAGGCGAGGCATCCGACGAACTCCTCGATGCTCTTGGGCGGCGTGCCCGCGGCCTGGATGCGGATGGGGGATTTGATGATCTTGGTCATGGGGTGGAAGGGGTCAGACGAGGAACGGATTGTACTTCCGCTCGTTCTCGACCGTGGTCATGGGGCCGTGGCCGGGGGCGATGACGGTGTTGCCCGGCAGGGCCCCGAGGATGCGCCGCGCGTGCGCCAGCAGTTGCACGCAGGAGAAGTAGCCGCCGCCGAGCGACCCGGCGAAGATGAGATCGCCGGAGATGAGGAGCGCGCGGGCCTTCGGCACGCCCTTCGGGCGCACGAGGTAGCAGTTGTGCTCCACGCAATGCCCGGGCGTGCTGAAGGCGGTGATCTGGTAGCCCGAGGCCACCACGGTTTCGCCCTCGCCCAGCGGCCAGACATCGCGACCGTAGTCGCCCCGCGGACCATAGAACGTCGCCAACCCATGCTGTTGGAGGGCGCCGGCGATGCCGCCGATATGCTCGGCCTCGGGATGGGTGAGAAACACCGCCTCGATGCGCGTCACCGCCGGGGGCCAGACCTGCTGCAACGCGGCGAAACCGAGGCCGCCGTCGAACAGCACGCCCACGCCCGTGGCGCAATCCACCACCCCATAGGCGTTCACCACGCCCACGCCGAACGGCATGTGCATGGGATGGACGCAAAACGGCAGGCCGGAGATCCGCGGCCGCGGATACCGGTTGCGTGCGAGCGCGGCCAGGCCCACCTCATTGAGCCCGAGCGCCGCCGCCAGCCGGTGCAGATCGTCGTCCGTCAGGTCCTCGTAGCGGTAGTCCTCGAGGTTCTGAATCTTGTCGACCGTCACGCCGGAACGCGCGGCGAGCTGCTCCTCGTTGAGGCCCGCGCAATGCAGGGCCTTGTCGAGCACGTCGCCGAGTTCGTCTTCGAGCGGAATGGCGGGCATGAACCTGTACCACCAAGACACCAAGACGCGAAGGAGGCCAGAATTTTGCGGCCAGGCACCCCTGGATTTCCTGAGCCACAGAGACACGGAGGTCACGGAGGACTCCGCCGGGGAGACCTGGCGCCGCGCCGGACGACCGGCCTTCCCGGTGTACCCTGTGTCGCGGTGGTGCATCCATGCCCCTGGCGCGAACACGTCGTGGTGAGAAAAAAATGGCTTTGTTTTCCGGACGCGTTTTCCGCAGGGTGGAAGTCCATGGACGCCGCCCAGCAGGAAGTGCTCGACATCTTCACGCGAACGAAGGCCCTGCTCCAGGGCCACTTTGTGCTGCGATCCGGCGTGCACAGCGCCCACTATTTCCAGTGCGCGCAAGTGTGCCAGCACCTGGCCGAGGTCGGGCGCCTGGCGGAACTCCTGATCGCCCGACTCGCCGGGGTTTCCTTTCGCACGGTGCTTTCGCCGGCGATGGGCGGGCTCGTCATCGGCCAGGAGGTGGCGCGCCAGGCCCGGGCGCGGTTCATCTTCGCGGAGAAGGAGAACAACATTCTGGTGTTGCGGCGCGGCTTCCAGATCGCCGCCGGCGAGCCCGTGCTCGTGGTGGAGGACGTGGTGACGCGCGGCGGCCGCGTGCAGGAATGCCTCGAGCTCGTCCGCCGGGCGGGCGGCGTGCCGGCGGGGGTTGCCATGCTGGTGGACCGCAGCGCGGGCGCGGCGAAATTCGACGTGCCGGTGTTCGCGCTGCTGGCGATGAGCTATCCAACCTACCCGGCGGACCAGTTGCCCGCGTGGCTGGCGAAGCTGCCGGTCGAGAAGCCGGGGAGCTGAAGCAGATTTCAGGGCGCGGCCCGCCGCAGATTCAACGCCGCGCAGCCGGCGGGCAGTCCCGCGCCCGCCGCCTCACGGCCGCTGGAAGGTGATGTAGCGAAATCCGCCGCGGATCCAGACGTAGCAGAAATTCAGCCCTTGGCGCAGCAACGCCTTGGCCCCCGCGACGTCCTCGACCGGGGCGCGGTTGATCTGCACGATCAGCATGCCGACGCGGAACCGGTCCCGGTACGGCGAATCATCGGCCACCGCCGTCACGACCAGGCCATCCACATCCTCCGGCAGCCGGTAGGTGCGCCGCAGATCGTCGTTGGCCGGCGTCACGGTAATGCCGGCCAGGAGTTCGTTGGGCGCGGCGTTGTCCTCGGGCAGCTTGCTCAGGGTGACCTCGAGGTCCGTCGGCTTGCCGTCGCGCAGCGATTTCAACCGGATCTTGGTGCCGGGCGCGGTCTGAGCGACGGCCAGGCGCAGCGCCATCAGCGAGTCCACGGGCTTGTCGTTGATGGCAATGATGACGTCACCCTGTTTCAAGCCGGCCTTGGCCGCCGGGCTGTCCGGGGTGACCGTCGAGATCACCATGCCCTTGGCCTCCTTCACGCCCATGGCCTCGGCGAGCTCGGGCGTGAGCGGATCGACGCCGACGCCAAGGTAGCCTCGCGCCACCGTGCCCGTCGCGATGAGGCTGTTCATGATGTTCGCGGCCAGGTTGACCGGGACGGCGAAGCCGATACCCATGCTGCCGCTGGTCGTGGACATGATCGCGCTGTTGATGCCCACCAGCCGGCCCTTGGCGTCGATCAGCGCGCCGCCCGAATTGCCCATGTTGATGGGCGCGTCGGTCTGGATGTAATTCTCGTAGCCGGCGACGTCGTCCAGCAGGCCGAGGTTCTTGCGGCCCAGGGCGGAGACGATGCCCATGGTGACCGTCTCGCCGACGGCGAGGGGGTTGCCGATCGCGAACACCACGTCGCCCACGCGCAGCTTGTCGCTGTCGGCCAGCGTGACGACGGGCAGATTCTGGGCGTCGATCTTGATGACGGCGACGTCGGTCTTCGGGTCGGCCCCGATCACCTTGGCCTTGAACTCGCGATCGTCGGCGAGCGAGACCTTCAGCTCATCGGCGCCCTCGACGACGTGATTGTTCGTGAGGATATAGCCGTCGGCCGAGACGATCACGCCCGAGCCCAGCCCCTCCTGGCGCGACTCGCGGTCCTGTTCGCCGAAGAACTGGCGGAAGATGGGCGGCATGCGCTGGTGCACGGTCCGGGCCGAGTAGACGGACACCACCGCCTTCTGCACGGGTTCGACCACGTCGGCATAGCTCCCCACCAGGCCGGATTTCAGCTCGCCGATCGGGGTCGGGTCGACCTTGAGCACGGGCTTCGCGGGCGCCTCCTTGGCGCCGACGAGATCCTCCTTGGGACCGGCCTTCGGCGCGGCTTCCTTGGCGCCGACGAGGAGGAGAACGGCCAGGGCCGCCACCGGGAATTGGAGGAAAGGTCTGGGTTTCATGAACGCGGGCGAAGGGAGGGCACCGAGACACAAAAGCCGTCGGGCGGTTTCGCGCAACCCGGATCGGCCTAAAATCCCTTGATCTTGAAAAGGCTGGTGATGCTCTCGTTGCTGTTGATGCGGACGATGGCATCGCCCAGCAGGCCCGCGATGCTCAGGGCGGTGATGGGCAGGCCCCGCGGATCGTTGGGGATGGAATTGGTGGTGATGAGCTCGTCGATCAGGCCCGTCTTGAGCCGCTCGTAGGCCATCTCATTGAGGATGCAATGGCTGACCGCGGCCCGCACGCTCGTGGCTCCGCTGTCGCGCAGGATCTTGGCGGCGGCGATGAGGGTGCCGGCCGTCTCGGTGATGTCGTCGACCAGCAGCACGTCGCACTCCTTCACCTCGCCGACCACGTTGATGGCCTCGACAGTGGTGGCGTTCATGCGCTTCTTGGCCACGAGGCCGAGGCCGGCGCCGAGCATGTCGGCGTACGCCGCCGCCATCTTCATGCCGCCCACGTCCGGCGAGCACACGACGAGGTTGTGCGTCTTCTTGGCGGCAAGGTACTGGAAGAACACCGGGGAGGCGTAGAGATGGTCGACGGGGATGTCGAAGAAGCCCTGGATCTGCTGGCTGTGCAGATCCATCGTCAGCACCCGGTTGGCGCCCGCGGCGACGAGCAGGTTGGCCACCAGCTTGGCGGTGATCGGCACCCGCGGCTGGTCCTTGCGATCCTGCCGCGCATAGCCGTAGAAGGGCATCACGGCGGTGATGCGCTGCGCGGACGCCCGGCGGGCGGCGTCGATCATGATGAGCAGCTCCATCAGGTGATGATTGGAGGGAGGGCAGGTCGACTGGATGATGAAGACATCCGCCCCGCGGATGTTCTCGTTGATCTTCACAAACGACTCGCCATCCGGGAAGCTCGTCACCGTGGCTTCCCCGAGGGGCACGCCGATGTGCTGGCAGATCTCCTCCGCCAAGGGCCGGTTGGAATTGCCGGCAAAGATTTTCAGCCGCGCGTCGTTCATAAGCTGCCCGCCATCTTGCCATGTAGCGGGGGCGGCGGAAGAATATTCTGTCGCGGGTCCTCCGGGGGCCGGCGCAGGCCGGGCGTCAGCCGCCGTCCGCGAGCTTCCGGACCTGCGCCTCCAGCGCGTCCACGCGGCGGAAGAGATCCGGCAGGCGCTGCTTGAGCACCGCAATGCGGCGCTCGAGCAGGTAGGGGATGGCCGGATTGCCGTTCACGTAGCTGCCGGGGGAGATGTTGATGGAGATGCCGGCCTGGCCGCCCGCCTTCACGCCCTTGCCGACGGTGATGTGGCCGCCCACGCCGACCTGGCCGCCGAGCACGACGTAATCCTCGATGGTGGCACTCCCGGAGATGCCGACCTGGGCGCACAGGATGCAGTGCTTGCCGATCACGACGTTGTGCCCCACCTGGACGAGGTTGTCGATCTTCGTCCCCTCCCCCACGACCGTTTGGCCGAAACGCGCGCGGTCGATCGTGGTGCCGGCGCCGATCTCCACGTCGTCCTCGATGACGACCACGCCGATCTGCGGCACCTTCTCGTGGCGGCCGTTGACGAATTCGTAGCCAAAGCCGTCGGAGCCGATGACGACATTGGCGTGCACGCGCACCCGCTGACCGAGCTGGCTGCCGGCGTAGACGCGCACGCCCGGCAGGAGCTGGCAGTCGTCGCCGACCACCGCGTCGCGGCCGACAAACACCGCGGCCTGCAGGTACGCGCGTTCACCGATGCGCACGCCGTCCTCGAGGATGCACAAGGGCCCGACCGAGGCGGAGGCCGCCACGCGGGCCCCCGCCGCCACCAAGGCGGTCGGATGCACCCCCGGTGACGGGGGCGGTCGCAGGGCCTGCTCGATGCGCGCGCACAGACGCGCCAACGCGACGGAGGGCTGGTCCACGACCAGGAAGAGCTGATCGCCCGCCGGATCGCCCACGTAGTCGGGCGGCACGAGCACGAGGGACGCCTGCGTGGCTGCCACCTCGCCCTTGTACTTCGGGTTGCCGAGGAAGGAGAGATCGCCCGGGCGCGCGGTGCCGAGGGCGGAGATTCCCCGGATCGCGGCCCGGGTAGCGCCCCGCGCAGCGCGGGGCTGCACGATGGCCGCCACTTCGTCGGGAGTGAACGAAAACTGCATGGCAGATGAGTCCGGCGGCGGCCCCGCGTGCGACCAGCCGGGCTTCGGCGCGGCCGCGCGGGTCCGTCACCCCGCACCTAAGCAAATTTCGCGGCCGGCCCAAAGAAAAAACCCCGCCCACCCGGGCGGGGTCGAAAAGGACGACATGGGGCGCGGCGCCGGTCGCCGCCGTCCCATCATTTCTTCGGCGCAAGGCCGGGTACCGTCACCGTCGGCTCCGCGACCGGGGCGGCCGCCGGGGTGGTGGTGGCGGGCGCAGGCGTCGCGGTGGCGGGCGCGGGAGTGGCGGCCGTGGCGGGGCGGTCCTTGTTGACCGCGGCCATCACTTCATCGGTGATATCATAGGCGGCGTCGGCGTAGATGACCGAAGGAATCCCCGCCAGAGTGGGGCCGGATTTGTCCACCACGAGGGTTGCCCCCTTGGTCTTGGCGAGATCGGTCACCTTCTTGCTGATCTCGTCGAGTAGCACGCTGCGGAAGTTGTTGAACCGCTGTTGGAGCGACTGCTGGGTGGTGGCGCGGAAGTTCTGCAAGTCGGCATTCCGGCGCTGGATATCCTCCATCATCTTCTGGGAATCGCCCTCGGCCTTGGAGCGGGCCTCCGGCGTCAGCAGCGAGTTCTTGGACTGATCCATCGTCTCCTTGTACTGCTCAACGAGCTGATTGGCCTCCTTCACCATGCGCTCGAGTTCCTCCTGCGCTTTGGCCTGCGCATCCTTGAGCTTGGCCATCTGCTCTTCGGTCTTGTAGTGGCTGTCGAAGATCTTGCCGATGTCCACGGTGACGATCTTCAAGGCCGGCTGGGCCGACAGCCCGAGGGCGGTCGCGCTGAAGGCAATTGCGGTGATGACAGATTGCAACGTTCTATTCATGTGAGGTGTCTGCAGGAGGGATGGGTTATGTCAGAAGCGGGTGCCGAAAGAGAAGTTAAATTGGTTGCCCTTCTTATTGACTTTGTCGGTGGTCAATGGAATCCCAAAATCCAGGCTGAGGGGCGCTCCCGCCACGAACATCCGGAGCCCGACGCCAAAATCGTCGTTGTAGCTCGTCGCGGTGAAATCGTAGGCCTTGGTATTGACGAAGCCGGCATCGTAGAAGATCGCAAAGCGGATGGGCTTGACGACGTCGAAGGAGTATTCGGCGGTGAACATGCCGTAGGTCTTGCCCCCGATCGGGATCCCCGACGCGTCCTTCGGGCCGACATCGCGGTATTCGAAGCCGCGCAGATCGTCCGGGCCGCCGAGAAAATAGCGGTCGTAGAACGGCACATCGGCGCTCTTGCCAAAGTTCTCGATCACACCGGTCCGCGCGATGAGGCCGAGGACCTGCGTCTGGGCCTTGAAGACCGGGATGAACTGCGAGCCGCGCGCCTCCACCCGGTAATAATCGTTCGAGCCGCCCAACGGGCCGCCGGCGATCTCGGTGATCAACTGGATGCGGTTGCCCCGCGTGGTGTTGACGATCTTGTCCCGGACATCGCGCAACAGCTGCAGGCCGACCCGCGAGGTGCGGGTCTTGCCGGCGAGCGCCAGAATGATGGCCGAAACGGAGGGATCGATGTTGGTGATGTCGATTTCCTCATCGGTGTACGACAGGCGGCCCTCCACATATTCGAAGAGGTGCTTGCGGACGTAGATTTCGCCGCCAATGCGGATTTCGTCGTAGAAGGAGCTGGTGTAGCTGGAGCTCTGCCGGTAGATCGTGAAGCCCAGCGCCAGCTCCCGCTGGAACAGCCAGGGCTCCTCGAACGACAGGATGGCCTCGTTGGAGAGGGAGCCGACCTGGAGCCGGATGCGAAACTTCTGCCCGGCCCCTTGGAAGAAGGAGCGGCGGTTGAACAGGTCAAAGTTGGACTGGCTCAGCTCGGCGAAGAACGTCGCGCGCTCGAGCGAACTGTAACCCGCGCCGAAGCTGACGTTGCCCGTGCGCGCCTCCTTCAGGCTGATCTTGAGATTGCGCCGGCCGGGGATGTTCGTGCTCTCGGGGGTGAGGTTGACGTCCTCGAAGAAGTTCGTGTTCTCCAGGCGCAGTTTGCTCGCCTTCATGCGCACCATGTCGAACACGTCGCCGGGGCTGAGCACCAGCTCGCGAATGATGACGATGCTCTTCGTCTTGGTGTTGCCCTCGATCTTGATGGACTCGACATAGAACTTGTCGCTCTCCTCGACCTGGTACTCGACGTCGATGGCGCCGGTGGCGACGTTGGGTTTGCGCACCAGCCGCACCCGGGTGTCCAGGTATCCGCTGCGGCCGTAGAAGTCCTCGAGGGTCTCCACGTCCTTGTCCAGCTTGGCGGGCCGGAAGATCATCCCGCTCTTCTGGCGGAGCACGAGCTTCAGCACGGCTTCCGAATAGAGCTTGGAGCCGGTGATGGTGATCTCGCCGATGCGGTACTGGCGCCCCTCGTCCACGTGGATGACGATGACCATCCGGCTGGGCTTGGGATACTCGTAGGCGATGCGATCCTGGGGAATGTCAACGTCGAGATAGCCCTGCTCGCGGTAAAAATCGAGGAGCTTGCCGATGTCGTCCTCGAACTGGTCGTCCTTGTACTTCCCCGAGCCGGTCAGCCAGGAGAACATCCACCAGCGCTTCGTCTCCATCTCCTTGCGGAGCCGCTTCGGCTTGACGTGATCGTTGCCGGTGAAGCGAACGTCGGCGATCCGCACCTTGGCCCCTTCGCGGACCTTGAAGGTCACGGTGCCGAAGCCGGTGGCGCGGTCCCGTTCGATGGTATAGGTGATCTGAGCCTGGTTGTAGCCCGATTTCTGGTAGTACTCGTGGAGTTTCTCGGAGTCGGCCTTGATCGCGCGCTCGTCCAGCGCGGTATTGGGCCGGATGCCGACCTCCTTCTCCAGACGGTTCGATTTGATCCGTTTGTTCCCCTCGAATCGGATCGATTGCACGCGGAATTTGGGCGTGATCTCGAAGACGAGGTTGACGACGTTGTTCGGCAGCTCCTCCCGCTTGACCTCGATGAACTCGAACAGACCGGTGCGGTAGAGTGTTCGGATGTCCTTGTCAATCATGGGGTCGTCGAACTCGGCGCCCTCGCGCACCTGGATGTTGGCGCGGACAATCTGCTCGCTGACATTGGCCACCCCGATGAACTTGATCGCCAGCGTTCCCACCTTCTTCTGGGGGGCAATCTCGGCCGTGGGCGTCTCGTTCTGAGCCCATGCCGCGGCGACCCCCACGCACAAAGCCAGGGCCGCGGCCGCGAGGCGCAAAAAGCCGGGTCCCCTGCTATTGGGCATAGTTTTCAAAACGGGTGATGTCCCTGAGGAAAGTCAGCTGGAACTGTCCTACCGGCCCATTTCGCTGCTTGGCAACCACTAAGTCATAGGCGGCCGCCTGGAACTTCTCCTCGGCGTCCTTGGGCGGAGCGAGCATGAGCACGACATCGGCATCCTGCTCGATCGAGCCGGACTCGCGCAGGTCCGACAGGCGCGGCGCGCGGTTCTCCTTCTCGGACGAGCGATTCAGCTGACTCAGAACAAACACGGGCAGATCAAGTTCCTTGGCCATCGCCTTCAGCCCCCGGGACGCCTCCGCCACCTGCTGCTCCCGCGGGATCTTGGGGTCACTGGGACTGAGCAACTGGAGGTAATCGACCACGATGAGACCGAGCTTGTAGCGCGTATACAGGCGGCGGGCCTTGGCGCGCAGTTCCATGATCGTGAGGTGGCCGGAATCGTCGATGAAGAGGGGGGATTTGGACAACTCATCGGCGACATCCACCAGCCGCTGTTGTTCCGGGCCCTGTTTGGGGAGCATGCCGTCGCGCAGCAGTTTGATGTTCACCCGCGCGCGGGAGCAGAGCATGCGCAGGGCGAGCTGCGAGGAGCTCATCTCGAGCGAAAAGATGAGCGTGGGCACGGGCTCGCCCCTTTTCGGCAGGGCCGCGGCCTCGGCGATATTGAGGGCGAGCGAGGTCTTGCCCACCGAGGGGCGCGCCGCGAGCACGATCATCTCCTGCTTCTGGAAGCCAAAGGTGAGATCGTCGAGGTCCTTGAAGCCGGTGACGACGCCGGTCTTCTCGCCCTTCTTCATCATCAGCTTGTTGATGATGGTCATCGCCTCGTGCGCCGGCTCCTTCATGGGCTTGGCGGCGTCCGAGACGCGATCCTGCGTGACGCGAAACACGTCCTGTTCGATCTTGTCGATAAACTCCTCGAGGCCGCCCTGGTAGCTGAAGCATTGCTCGACCGCTGACGTGGTGACCTTGATCAGTTCGCGCAGCAGGTAGAGCTCGCGCACCTTCTCGATGAAATAGACGGCCTGGGCGGTGGTCGGGATGCGGGCGCTCACCTGCAGGAGGTAGGGCACCCCGCCGACCGCTTCGAGCTGCTTCGTGGTGCGCAGTTCCTCGATCAGCATCTCGATGCTGATCGGCGGGCCTTTCTGATACAGTTCGCAGAGCTTCTCGTAGATGACGCGATTGGCGGGAAGATAGAATGCGGCCGGGACCAGCTTGGCCTCGAGGCAACGCGCGAGGGTGTCGCCGCCATCGAGCAGGCAGCACGACAGCAAGTATTCCTCCGCCTCTACACTGTGGGGCGGCGCGCGCCCGGCGACCGCCGGTGCGGCCGGAACGCCGCCAACCGTCGAGGGGCGGGCGGCGGGCGGCACGGTGAGGGTCTCAGCCATGGGGAAAACGCAAGGTTAGAGTCCGAAACGGGCCGGCCGGCAAATCCAACCTTTGCACAATGTGTTCACAGGTCGCGGCGGGGCAGACCCGCGGGCCGCGCGGCGGCCAAGCCGGGGGCGCGCCCCGCTCACTGGTCGGCCGGAACGATCGGATTCTCCGACACCACGTCGAAGCTCAGCTCGACTGCCACCTCGGCGTGGAGCTTGATCTTCACCGTGTGCTGGCCGAGGGTCTTCACCGGCGTGTGCAGCTGGATCCGGCGCTTGTCGACGGTGACGCCGGCTTGGACGAGCTTCTCGTGGATGTCGTTGGCGGTAACCGCGCCGAACATCTTGCCGCCCTCGCCCGTCTTCACGGCGAAAGCGACGCGAACCTTTTCGAGCTTCGCCGCGATTTCCTTGGCTCCCGAGAGTTCCTGGGCTTCGCGCTCGGCCCGGCGCTTCTTCAACGCCTCGACTTGCTTGCGGTTGGCGCGCGTGAGCGGCACGGCGATGCCCCGGGGCAGCAGGTAGTTGCGCGCGTAGCCGGCGCGCACCTTGACCTGATCGCCCTCGGCGCCGAGGTCTTCCACGGGCTTGATCAGCAATACTTCATTGTGAGCCATGACGGAAAAAAAG
>DATIWI010000003.1:0-3634 GCA_035519475.1 Opitutaceae bacterium | reverse complement strand
CATCAAGATCGCCTACATCGGCGGCGGCAGCCGCTATTGGGCGCGCGATTTGATCAGCGAGCTGGCCCTGACGCCCCGGCTGACCGGGCGGATCGACCTCTACGACCTCGACCATGCGGCGGCGGAACGCAATGTGGCCGTAGCGGAGCGGATCTACCGGCGGCCGGAGGCGGTCACGCGGTTCGCGGTGCGGGCGGTCCGCCGCCTGGTGGATGCGCTCAAGGGGGCGGATTTCGTCGTGCTCTCCATTGAACCCGGCTCGACCGAGATGCGGTTCGCCGATCTCGTCATTCCAGAGCGCCACGGGATTCTCCAGCCGGTCGGTGACACTACGGGACCGGGCGGGATCGCGCGGGCCCTGCGGGCCGTTCCCCTCTATCACCAGTTCGGCCGGGCCATCGCCGAGCATTGCCCGCGGGCATGGGTGATCAACTACACCAATCCGATGACGCTCTGCACGGCGGCGCTTTATGCGGCCGCGCCGGCGATCAAAGCCTTTGGCTGCTGCCACGAGGTCTTCCACACCCAGCATGATCTGGCACGGTTCGTGGCGCGTTGGTTCGGCGTGCCGCGCCCCCCGCGCCAGGCGATCCGGCTCGATATCGCGGGCATCAATCACTTCACGTGGACCACGGCCGCGGCGTGGGAGGGCCACGACCTGTTTCCGATGCTGCGCGCGATGGTCGCCGACCCGCGCTGCTTCCGCTCGCGGCGCGCCTATGCCCGCGACCTGAAGCGCCGGCAGAGCTGGTTCGCCTACGCGGGCATCGTGGCGCTGGACCTCTTCCGCCGTTTCGGCGCGCTCGGCTCCGCCGGCGACCGCCATCTGGTGGAGTTCGTGCCGTGGTATGCGACGAGCGAGGACCATCTCCATCGCTGGGGCGTCATTCTCACGCCCTACTGGTATCGCCTCGCGCGCAGCCGCCTGCCCGACCACAACCTGACGCATTATTCCCGGACGCCGATCGCCGCGAGCGAGGAAGAGGGCGTGCGCATGATCGAGGCGCTGGTCGGCCTGCAGCCCCTTGACACCAACGTCAACCTGCCCAACCGCGGCCAGATGGCGGAAGCGCCGCGCGGCGCAGTGGTAGAAACCTACGCGCAGTTGCGGCGCGACCGGGCCACGGCGATGCCGGCGCGACCGCTGCCGCCGGGCGCGCAGGCGCTCGTGCGGCGGATCATCGACGTGCAGGCGCTCACGCTCCAGGCAGCGCTGACGCGGGACGTGGACCTCGCCTTCCAGGCGTTGCTCGCGGACCCGCTGGTGCGCATCTCCACCGACCGCGCCTGGAAGATGTTCACCGCCATGCTGCGGCATCTGCGCCCCTGCCTGCCCGGCTGGCGGATCCCGTGACCGCGGCGGCGGGCCGGGGCGAAATCCGTGCTTCACCCAGGAAGTGGTGAAGCTAGGATCCTCGCCGACCCAGGCCCGAGCTGAGTTTCGTCCAACCGACGGTCGACCCGATTCGCCATGCTTTCCGACCTTCGCTATGCCCTTCGCTCGTTGAGCCGTGCCTATGGCTTCACCCTGACCGTGGTGGCGACGCTGGCCCTGGGGATTGGAGCCGCCGCCGCGATCTTTAGCGTGACCGACTGGATCCTGTTCCGCTCGGACGCTTTTCCGCACAAGGAGCAGCTCTTCGTGCTTGGCTCGAGAAGCATCGCAGCGGTCGTCAATGAGACCGGCGTCACCGCCAACCCTTTCATTCCCGGCATCCATTTTCAGGCCTGTCAGGAGCAGACGAGGGTATTTTCCGAATTTGCGGTGTCCCAGTCTGACCCGGTCAACGTCGTGGTGGCCGGCGAGCCGATCGAGTCCGGCGTGCGACGGGTCTCGGCCGATTTCTTCCATACGTTGGGCATTGTGCCGACGCTGGGCCGTGGCTTTCTTCCGGAGGACTTCCAGCCGGCTGCCGGCAACGTGGTCGTCATCAACTACCAAATCTGGCAGGAGCATTTTGGCGGAGTGCCGGACGTGCTCGGCCGGGAGATTCAGGTGGATCAGCGGCCTTGCCGGGTGATCGGCGTCCTGCCCAAGGATCAGATTCTCCCGGTCTATGACTACGCCTATGTCTACCAGCCGTTGATCCTGACGGTGGATCCCGCCAAGCCGTGGGCAACGGTCTTGTTCGCCATCGGCCGGCTGCGACCCGGGGTGGCGCCGGCGCAGGCCGCCGCGGCGCTCAAGGCGCTCAAGATCAGCCTCAGCCCTCAGGTCGAGAAGTTCTTCTCTGGGCAGGAGCTGACCTTGGTCAGGCTCAGCGAACTCAACGAGGTTTTCCGGCCGGAAATCTACTGGATGCTGGTGGGTGCGGTGGCATTCCTGTACGGCATCGCGTGCCTCAACGCGACCAATCTGATGTTGGTCCGCGCTCTCGGCAAACGCCGCGAGCTGGGCATCCGCCTGGCCATGGGCGGCGGCCGCTGGCGGATCGTGCGGCTGGGCGCGATCGAGAGCCTGGGCCTGTCGCTCCTCGCCGGTGCGGCGGGAATCCTCGTCACGCATTGGGTCTTCCCCGTGCTGATGCGCGTCGCCAGTAGCGGCTCCGCTTCCTGGAGCGGCATCGCGATCAACTGGCGAGTGCTCGGAGTTCTTGCCGCACTGGGTGTCCTGACCAGCGCCTTGATCGCGGTCGTTCCGGCGATCCAGGTCTTTCGCGCCGACCTCAACGAGGGGCTAAAGGAGGGCGGCATGGCGTTGGGGGAAAGCCCGCGGCTGGCCCGGCTGCGCAATGCGCTCGTCCTGCTCCAGGCGGCCTTCGCCGTCATCCTGCTCACGGGCGCGGGGCTCATGGCGCGGACCCTGCAGAGGCTGCAGCACGTGGATCTTGGGTTTGAACCGACGGGAAAGGTCAAGGTCCAGGTGATGATGCCGGACGGCTACCACGCCGAGCGGGAGGACCGGCTGCAGTTGTTCCAACGCGTGCAGGAGAGATTGAGGGCGATTCCCGGAGTGCAAGACGTGGCGTTCGGCTCCGACGCCTTGCTGCCGGGCTATGCCCGCACGACGACCCAACTGCGCATGCCCGACGGCGGTGAAATCTCGATCGAGCGGGACGATGTTTCCTACGATTTTTTGCGCACGGCCGGCCTGACCCTGGTACGCGGATCCTGGCTTCCGGCGAAGCGGGACAACGTAACGCAGGTCGTGATTAATGAAAGCCTGGCCCGGAGGCGGTTCGGCAATCAGGATCCGATTGGCGGCGCGCTCGACGTCGTCCAAGACGGCAAGGTTCATCCGTGGCAGGTGGTGGGCGTGGTGCGCGACACCCGCGAGGCGATGCGGTCGGCGCCGGCCCTGCACGCGTACTTCTCGGATTGGTGGTGGCCGCCCAACCTTTCCACCTTCGTGGTTCGCCTGGCCCGAGATCCGGACAAGGGGTTCGAGGGTAGGGTGCGCCGCGCGATCTACGAATTCGACGCGAAGCTGACGACCGGGGGCCAGATTGGTTCCGTCAAAGACTGGATTGGCGGCATGCTATGGACGGAGCGCCTTACGCTTTCGATCCTCAAGGTGTTGTCCGGGATCGCGCTGGCCTTGGCGGTCGTGGGGCTGTTTTCGGTGCTCGCGTATTCGGTCGACCGGCGGCTGGGCGAATTCGGCGTGCGCGCGGCACTAGGGGCCACGCCCGCT
>DATIWI010000002.1:0-9197 GCA_035519475.1 Opitutaceae bacterium | reverse complement strand
CTTCTACACGCAGAGCCTCCCCGATGCCGGCTGGGACGAGCTCACGCGCGATGAGACTCTCACCGATGCGAGCAAGAGCGATCAGATCTCGGCGAAATGGCAGAACGCGTCGCGCATCGCCGTGCTCGCGCTCAGCGGCTCGACGGCCGGCGGCTGCGACGTGCGCGTCACCATTACCACCCAGACAACTGCGCCGTAATGCTGCGCACGGTGGCATGCGGCCAGAAGTCATCACCGATCGACCAGCATGGATAGACACCCTCGCTCGAAGAATCCTCTCCGCCGATTGACCGCCATCTTGTGCCTGTCGGCGCTCATGGCAGCGCCATTGACGGCCGCCGCCTCGACCGCGGCGATGAATTCACCGGCCCCCGGCACGGCCCTGAGCGGGGCCTCGGTCACTTTCACGTGGAACGCAGGTTCCGGCGCGTCCGGCTATTGGCTCGATGTCGGCACCACCCAGGGCGCGAACAATCTCTTCACCGGGAACGCCGGCGCCGCGACCAGCCTGGCGACAGGCGGTCTTCCCACCGATGGCAGCACCATTTACGTGCGGCTTTGGACCCAAGCGGGAACTCCGCCCAACGCCACCTGGCAGTACAATGATTATACCTACACTGCAGCCAGCGGCAGCAGCACCGGCACAAAGGCCGTGATGAGTTCACCTGCCGCGGGTTCGACCCTGAGTGGCGCGTCGGTCACCTTCACGTGGAGCGCCGGCGCGGGCGCGTCCGCCTACTGGCTCGATGTGGGCACGACCGCCGGCGCCAGCAACATTTTCGGGCAGAGTGCTGCCCTCGCCACTAGCCAGGCCGTGACCGGCATCGCGACCGACGGCAGCACGATCTACGTCCGCCTCTGGACGCTTCTGGGCAATGTCTGGCAGTTTAATGAATACACCTACACCGCGGCCGCCGGCAGCACCAAGGCGGTAATGAGTTCACCCGCCTCGGGTTCGACGCTGAGCGGCGCGTCGGTCACTTTCGCGTGGAGCGCCGGCGCGGGCGCGTCCGCCTACTGGCTCGATGCGGGTTCGACGGCCGGCGCCAGCAACATCTTCGGACAGAACATTGCCCTCGCGACCAGTCAGACTGTGACCGGATTCCCGACCGACGGCAGCACGATCTACGTCCGCCTCTGGACGCTCCTGGGCAGCGTCTGGCAGTTCAACGACTACACTTACACCGCAGCCACCGCCAGCGGCAGCACCAAGGTCGTGATGAGTTCGCCGGCGCCGGGTTCCACCCTGGGTGGCTCCTCCGTCGCGTTCGCGTGGAGCGCCGGGTCCGGAGCCTCCGCGTACTGGCTCGATGTGGGCACGACGGCCGGCGCCAGCAACATCTTCGGACAGAACATTGCCCTCGCGACCAGTCAGACTGTGAGCGGCATCCCGACCGACGGCAGCACGATCTACGTCCGCCTCTGGACGCTCCTGGGCAATGTCTGGCAGTTTAATGAATACACCTACACCGCGGCCGCCGGCAGCACCAAGGCGGTAATGAGTTCACCCGCCTCGGGTTCGACGCTGAGCGGCGCGTCGGTCACTTTCATGTGGAACGCCGGGATCGGTGCCTCCGCCTACTGGCTCGACGTGGGCACAACCGCCGGCGCCAGCAACATTTTCGGGCAGAGTGCTGCCCTCGCCACCAGCCAGGCCGTGACGGGTCTCCCCACCGACGGCAGCACGATCTGCGTCCGCCTCTGGACGCTCCTGGGCAATGTCTGGCAGTTTAATGATTACACCTACACCGCGGCCAGTGGCAGCACTGTCACAAAGGGCGGCGTGATTGCACGACAACCGGTCACGACGGGCCAAGTCACGCCCAGCCTTGCGTCCACCTCCACGTCTCCGCCCGCCCCGGCGCCTCCCGACACAACCGGTTCTCCGACGGCTTTGCCGGTCCAGACTGGCTCGGCCGTCTCGCCATCTTCCTTGGCGGCCCTGCCGCCCGCCGTCACGCCGTCGGTTGCCCAAGGACTTCCTGTCTCGCCCGCCCCGGTCGCCCCCGCTACCGCATCGGGCTCGTCGATTGCGCCAGCTGCACCCACGGCATTGGGAACCACGCCTCTGACTTCGGTGCCCAGGCCGATGGCACCATCGACCGTCACCACCGCCGTGATCGCCCCGCATCCGTTCGTCCCGACGGCCGGGCTCGTGCCGCGTCCCTTCGTCCCTCCGGGCGCGGCGGCGCCGACCACCGCGGCGGCGCTGGCAACTGCCGGGGGAGCGCCCGCGAGCGGAACGGCGGCGCTGCTCGCGAACTTCCCCACCCTCGGCGGCGCGACGCGCCTCGCCTTTTCCTCATCGCGCTCGCAGTCCACGTGGCAGGAACGCGGCAATTACCGCCTTGCCCAGGCGCCGGACAGCGCCGGCCCCGCCTACGCGCAGCAGCTTGCCGCCGCGGGCTGGGATGAAATCTCGCGCAACCAATCGGGCGACGCGGGCGCGAAGAATCTCCAATTCACTGTCGACCTGCAGAAGGACCAGACCCGCGGCCATGTCGTACTGACCCAGACCACGGGAGGCAACGGCATGTCGGTGACCGTGACGACCCTCTACCCGGGCAGGAGTGCGCCCGCGCTGGGCACGGGAGTGACCGCTGCGCCGGCCACCGGCGCCACGACTTCGGCGTCGGATCGCGGCACGGGCGACCCAGCCGACTTCCCGCGCCTGCCCGGATCCATTCGGACCTCCTTCGCCACGTCGCGCCAGAGCACGTCGACCCAGGAAGTCGCGACCTACACCGCCAAGTGCCCCCCAGCCGCGGCCGACGCCTTCTACTCCCTGAGCTTGCCGGGCGCCGGCTGGGACGAGCTCACGCGCGATGAGACTCTCACCGATGCGAGCAAGAGCGATCAGATCTCGGCGAAATGGCAGAACGCGTCGCGCATCGCCGTGCTCGCGCTCAGCGGCTCGACCGCTGGCGGCACCGACATTCGCGTGACGATCACGACGCAAACCACGACGCCGTAGGGCCACCGGCGGAGGGACCTCCGTTTGAACAAACGATCCTACTGACTTAAGAAATCCTCTCCTTTTCGTGCTACCCCCATTCCTATGAACCGTTTGCGCTTCATCGCGGCAGTGGCCCTCTTGGCATCTGTTCACCCCTACTCCCACGCGGCCAGCACGGCCACGCGGCCCTACGCGTCGTCGCATTTCTGCGTGGAGATCGATGGCGTGAACTGTGGATCCGTTGAGAAATGTGAAGGGGGCGACCTCCGTGCGAGCGTCGTGGTGGAGAGCCCGGCAGGCGGCGCGCTGCCCAAGAAGCATATCGCTTCACCGGCCTGCGCCCCGCTGGTGCTCACCGTGGGAATCCCGTTCGATCCGGTCGTTGCCGCCTGGATCACTGACCTGTGCGCGAATGGCACGACTCGAAAGACCGTCCGACTCCTCGAATACGACGTCAGTATGCAATTCAGAGCCGGCGTGGAGGCGGACAATACCGCCCTGGTCGAGGTGGACTTCCCGGCGTTCGATGCGAGCGACAAATCCCCGGCCTTGCTGACGCTTGTTTTGGCGCCCGGATCCACGCAGCCGCTGACGAGCGACACCCCCGCCGCCACGACGGCAACCACCACCGTGGCTTATGCGGCCGTGGCGCGGAAGTCGCCGGTGACGGTCTTTGCGTATACCGTCGCGATCGACGGGATCGGGACGAGCTACGTCAACCGGATCGAGCCAATCACAATCAAGCGATCACTTGCCGCCGGCGCAGCCACTGAGTTCTCCGATTTCACTGTGAGCCTTGGCGCCGCCGATGCCGCGCCTTGGCAGTCGTGGTTCAATGATTTCGTGGTGAATGGCAACTCGGGTGACGCCCAGGAGAAGAATGGCACCTTGACCCTGGTTGACGTCAACTTGAAGCCAGTGCTGGCCCTGCAATTCTCCCATCTGGGCATGGTGCGGCTTTCCCCCTCACCTTATGATTCCACCGCCGATGCAATCCGCATGGACCAGGCGGAGATGTATTACGAGGCATTGACGCTGACTCTCGGGGGTTGGGCAGGCGGCACGTCCTCGGGATCATCGACCACCCAGGGCTCGTCCACGGCGCCCGGCTCATCGACCACTTCCGTTTCACCCACCAATCCTGCGGCATCGATCACACCGCCGCCGAAGGCCGGCATCGTGCCATCGGGCACCACGCCGGTCGCTCCGGGGCTGGCGCCCGCGGGGTCGTCGCCATCGACGACGACCGGCGTCACCGGTACCCCATCGCTGTCGACTCCCATCCCCGGGGCCGCGGTGGCGGTGCCACCCGTGCCCACGGTCGCCGGCTCCTCACCGACCTTGACGACCCTGCCGACTTCGCCGGCAGCGGCCTCCGCGGTCTCGCCCGTCCCGGGTTTGCCGACAGCGTTGCCGCCGATGCCATCGATCTCTGGCGCCGAACCGGCGCTGACCACTCTGTCGCCGTCCCCGGGACCGGCCCTTGCCCCCGGGTCCGGCCCCGCGGTTTCGCCGGCGTCCACGCCGGGCGTTGCGCCGTCAAGCACGCCAATTCCCGCCTCCGCCTCACCCGCCATTTTCACCTCCGCACCGACCGCCCCGGGTTCGCCTGCCCCGGCTCCCGCCGCGCCCGGAGCCACGACATCGCCGACGATCACGGTTCCGGGAATGGGTGCGCCCACTGCGGCGCCGGCCGCGCTGGCTTCGGTCGCACCGGGCGCGGCACCGCCTCGCCCCTTGACCGGAGCCCTCGCAATGACAGCTCCGGCCCTACCGATCGCTGCCGCTGACCAGACGCCAGCCGCTCTCGCGAACTTCCCCGCCCTGAGCGGCGCGACGCGCACTTGGTTTAGCTCCAGCCGCGGGAAATCCACCTGGCAGGAGCGCGCGAACTTCACCGCCGCCGTGGCGCCGGAGAATGCCGTCAATCCCTACGCGCAGCAGATTGCGGGCGCCGGCTGGGACGAGGTCTCGCGCAGTGAATCAGGCGACGCCGCGGCGCTGACCCACCAGTTCACCGTGGATCTCCGTAAAGACCAGACCATCGCCCACGTCATCCTCGCGCAGAACCAAAAGCAGGGCACGAATCTCTCGGTCACACTGACCACGCAGTTCCCCGGGAGCAGCGCCCCGGCGCTGGGCACGGGCTCGACCGCGGCGCCGGCCACCGGCGCAACGGCAGCGGCCTCCGACCGTGGTGTCCGCGATCCCGCCGATTTTCCCCGGCTCCCCGGCTCGATCCGCACCTCCTTCACCGCCACCAGCCAGAAGACCTCGTCGCAGGAGATCGCCACCTACACCGCCAGGTGCTCGCCCGCCGCCGCCGACGCCTTCTATACGCAGAGCCTCCCCGGTGCCGACTGGGACGAGCTCACGCGCGATGAGACTCTCAACGATGTGAGCAAGGCCGATCAGATCTCGGCGAAATGGCAGAATGGATCGCGCATCGCCGTGCTCGCGCTCAGCGGTTCGACCGCGGGCGGCGCCGACATTCGAGTCACCGTCACCACGCAGGTTTCCGGCACGCCCTGAAACTTCGGCGCCCGTCTGTGGCTCGCGCAACAGCGCGGCCCGGCTCATTGATGCTCCCGGTTGTCGTTGTCGTTGCCGTTGCCGCGATCGTGCGCACCCGGCTCGCGGTCATGGCTGCCACCGCGGTCGTCGCGGTGGTCCTCCTGCGCCGGCGTTTTTTCCTTTTCCTTCTCCGCGGGGCCCCGCGATCTTGATTCGTTGGACTGCGGTGCACCCACCGCCGCCGAGGCCGGCCGCGAACCGTCGCCCGGCGCCGGGTGCGGTTCGTTGCCGTACACCCGCCGCTGCTCCTCCGGTTGATGAACCCGCGGCGGTTCGTTCACCGTGTGCGGGGCGTTCTCGGGCGCCGTGACGCGTGGCACTGGCGGCGCCGCGGGCGCGCTTGGCCTCGGCATGGTCCGCGAGGCGGCGGTCTCACGGTTCTGCCGCACTTCGCGGGCCGGCGCCTGCCGAACCTGGCGGCCGCTGGCCTGTTCGATCGCCGCAAAGCTGGGGCCCGCGCCGATCGTCCGCACGTTCGTGACCGCCGGGGCCCGGCCGGCCGCCGCCGGGTGATAGCGGGTCACCGCGGCGGGACGGACATTGTCCGTGAACGCGCGCTGGCGAACGAACATGTACCTTTCGGGCGGGATCGCTTTTGCGCGACCGCCGAACAGGCCTCCGCCGCCCGGTGGCAGCGGCGCCCAGCCCACATAGTCATTATCCCCCTCGCACCACGCCACCCACGCCGGCGCCCATTGGGTGGCGGGAATCCAGCACCAGCCGACATGCGCGTCCTCGAACCAACGCCCATAGTGATAGGTCGCCCAACCCCAGGGCTCATCGCTGTCCCAATACCAGCCGCCATCGGTCGCGACCCACGATCCGTCTTCGTACGGTTCCCAGTCCGAACCTACCCCGGCCGGGATCCAGCAGCGCCCGTACGAGCCCACCGTCTCCCAGCGCCCATAGGCGCCCAGCGGTCCATAGAAATCGCCGACGTTCCGGATGACGATGCCGGCGCCCGCCGGCCCGCCGTATCTCGCCTGATTGCCGACCACACAGGCTGCCAATAGTCCCGCCACCGCGAGGCTCAGCCCCAGACCGGCGTTAATGTTCACACGCGTTGTCGTTTTCATGGCGTTCTCCTTTCGCGGTGTGCCTTCTGCGGCGACACGGGAGTCGGCGCGCCCCGGCGACCCCGGGAAGAGTCGGCCGTCGGCCGTTGGACCCTTCGGAGCGTCTCCGGTTCGAATTTCCGCCGATGTTCCACGGCTCTTTGAACTTGCGCCCGCGCCGCTGCGCAGGACCCCCGAGCGTGGGAACAATTCCTGCAGCTTTCAAGTCCAGCCGTTGAGCTGCCGGGAACCGCGGCCCTGGAAGAACAACACGCCATGAATCTACGACGCGTCTCCGCCAGCGTGCCCGGGGAAGGTTCTGCCTGAGTGCAGGAGCCTGCTTGCCCGCGCCGCGGCGGCGCGGCTTGCAGGCGATGATCTCCGGCGGAACCAGAGCTGAACCCTGCAGCTCGCCGGAAGGGCGAGCTCCACCTCGCGGTCCCCGGGGCGGTCTACAGTGGTTCAAGTCAAGCTGGAGGGCCGGACCTTGTGTCCGGGCCGCATCGAGCAATCGGATGATCGTCAGAAGCCCGCACGGAGTGCGGGCTCCACCAACGTCGGCTGGCGGGCCTGCGCGTCCTTCGCGGTGAAAAGGATCGAATCGTTCGCACATCGATCCCGTTAATCGCGGCGATTGTTTTTATCGATTAGGGCTTTCCCGCCCCGGTGGTCTAGAATCGCGGCATGATAGCGAACGCATCTTCCAGCTCTGCAGTTCTCCTTCGCCGCGCCGCCGCCGCGCTGCTCGGCGCCTTGCTTCTGGCCGCGATCCCGTTCCTGCCCGCCCGCGCCCACGCCGCTCCGGCCGCCGCCAACGGCGACATCGCCGGCGTCTACACCCTCGTGTCGGTCAACGGCTCCGCGGTTCCCATGACCCTCGAGCACGAGGGCGCGAAGCTCGTGATCCGGTCCGGCGCGTTCACGATCAACGCCGACGGGACCTGTGTGAGCAAGATGGTGTTCGTGCCCCCGCCCGGCCAGGAAGTCACGCGCGAGGTGAGGGCGACCTACACCCGTCAGGGAACGAAACTCACCATGCAATGGGAAGGAGCCGGGATCACCGAAGGCACGGTCGAGGGCGCTACCTTCACCATGAATAACGAGGAAATGGTGCTCGCCTATCGGAAGTAACGGTATCGCCCAGCGCCCGCACGGCGGGCGTCGCCTAAAACGGCTGATCAGGCGCGGGGCTCGTCGTCGACGACGGCGTCGGCCTCGAGTTCGACCAGCCACTCGGGATCGATGAACCGCGACACCTGCATGATCGTGTTGGCCGGGCGAATCTCGCCGAAAAACTCGCCGTGCACGGCAGCGACCGCCTGCCAGTCCTCGATCCGCACCAGGAGCGTGCGGGTCCGGACCACGTCCTTCAGCGACGCGCCGGCCCTGCCCAACGCCGTCACAATGATCTCCAAACAACGCCGCGCCTGCGCGCCCGCGTCGCCCGCCGCGACCGTGCGGCCGTCCGGCCCCAGCGGCGCCGTGCCCGGGACCGTAATGATGTTCCCGACCCGCACCGCGCGCGAAATGCCGACCTTCGGCTCATACGGGCTGCCGCTGGAGATGAGGGTGCGAATGGGGAAGCCGAATGCTCCTAACCTAACGAATGTGCGGCACAGTTTGGCGTTCGACAAACTCCCCGAAGTAATCCCCGAGAATTCTGCGAATCACCATTACGCACTGCCGCCCGGTCGCAGTTGCGGGAACAGGATCACGTCGCGGATGCTCTCCGCCCCCGTGAGCAGAATGCAGAGTCGGTCGATGCCGACGCCCATGCCGCCGGCGGGCGGCATGCCGTGCTCCAGTGCGAGCAGGAAATCCTCATCGATGTTCTGCTTTTCGCCGCCCGCCTGGTGCTCGAACATCTCGCGCTGGATGAACGGATCGTTCTGCTCCGAATACGCCGGCGCGATCTCCATGCCGCCGATCGTCAGCTCGAACACGTCGAGCGTTGACGGATCGTCGCGATTGATCTTGGCCAACGGGCACAGCTCCTTCGGCAGATGCAGCACGAAGGTCGGCTGGATCAGCGTCGGCTCGATCTTCTTCGCGAAGATCTCGTTCGTGATCTCGAAGTCTTCCCACTTCGGGTCGACGTACAGGCCCATTTTGTCCGCCGCCGCCGCGTGTTCCGCCCTGGCCCGCTCGAACCAGCCGGGGTCCCCGGTGGCCGCGCGCACCAGGTCCTTGTACTCGACCTCGCGCCACGCCCCGCCGAAGTTGATCACCTGGCCGCTGGGCGCATGCTTGATCTCGGAGGTGCCCAGCACGTCGCGGCAGACCGATTCGAGCAGGGACTTGATCAACTCCATCATGCCGCGGTGGTCGCTGTAGGCCTGGTAGACCTCGAGCATGGTGAACTCGGGATTGTGCTTCCGCGACACGCCCTCGTTGCGGAAAATGCGCCCGATCTCGAACACGCGGTCGACGCCGCCGACGAGCAGGCGCTTCAGCCGGAGCTCCGTCGCGATGCGCAGGTAGAAGTCCGCGCCGAGCGCGTTGTGATGGGTGACGAACGGCTTGGCCGCCGCCCCGCCCGCGGTCGCCTCGAGCACCGGCGTTTCGACCTCGATGAACTGCCGCGCCTCCAGGAAGCGCCGGATGTGCGCCAC
>DATIWI010000001.1:0-2863 GCA_035519475.1 Opitutaceae bacterium | reverse complement strand
GCGCCTTGGGGACCACAATGCAGGGATCTCCAAGTGGACGGCGAAATATCGTCCCTGGCACCTCATCTGGACCAGTTTTCCGCTGACACTGTCTTCTGCCCGGAAGCTGGAGAACCTGCTGAAACGCCAAAAGGGTGGCGTGGGCCTCGGGGCACTTCTTGACCAGCAGGGGAGGTTCTCCGGCTCATAATCCCGCACCGGCGGGATCGTTGGTCCCGCTTTCGCGGGATCCAACCCCTGCACCCACTTTGAGGCCCTTGGACGCGTTCCAAGGGCCTTTATGTTGAACGCGTTGCGACCTGACGCCGACTGGCGACGGCGCCGGGGCGGTCCGGCGGCGCCGGCCCGTCGTCAATCGCCCGGGCTCTCGGTCGGCGCCTCGTTTCCCGGCGAAAGATCCGTCTTGCCAACCCGCGCGCAACCGGGTGTGTTCACCCTCTTTCCCGTTCGTAAACCGTCAACCGCAGTCAATCGCTCGATCGCAAGGCGGCCCATCTGGCCGACCTGTGTATCGGAAGATACATAGATCATCATGAACATCACCGTTAAGGACCTGCTCGATGCCGGCGTGCATTTCGGGCACCAGACCAAGCGCTGGAATCCCCGCTCCAAGCCGTACATCTTCGACCACCGGCAGGGCATTTCCATCATCGATCTCGGCAAGACCCACGCCTTGCTCCAACAGGCGTGTGATTTTGTGGAGAACCTCGTCGGCGACGGCGGCGTGGTGCTGCTGGTCGGCACCAAGCGCCAGGCGCAGGAAATCGTGCGCGAGGCCGCGACCGGCGCCAGCATGCCCTACTGCGTCAACCGCTGGCTGGGCGGCACGCTGACCAATTTCGGCACGATCAAGCGTTCGATCGGCAAGTTCAAGTCGTTCCAGCAAATGGAGACCAGCGGCGAGCTGGCCAAGCTGCCCAAGAAGGAGGAGTCGGCGATCAAGCGCGAAATGGCGCGCATGCAGCGCAATTTCGACGGCATCCTTGACATGGAGCAATTGCCCGGCGCGCTGTTCATCGTCGACGTCAATCATGAGAAGATCGCCGTGGCCGAGGCCGTCCGCTGCGGCATCCCCTGCATCGCGCTCGTCGACTCCAACTCCGACCCGACGGCCGTGACGCACCCCATCCCCGGCAACGACGACGCGGTGAAATCCATTCGCATCATCGTCGACACGCTCGTGGAGGCCATGCAAAAGGGCCTGGCGCAGCGCGACACCCGCCGCACGGCGCGCGGCGCGGCCGACTTGAAGGCGGCTTCGGCTGCGGTGGCGGCGGCGGCGGTCGCCGCCGGAGCGCCCGCGGGCGAGGTCGACCTCGAGAAGATCGAGCTGCCGGCCAACATCAAGGACATCGCGGTGCTGGAGGAAGGACCCCCGGTCACCGAGGAAGCCGGCAAGATCGCCGCCAAGAAGAAGCCGGTCCGCGCTGTCAAGAAAGCGGACGGCGAGGAGTAAGCAGCGAACGGAGGCCGGGGATCGGTGGCCGGAAGTCTTGGTTCGGGAATCTCTCCCGCGAGCGCCGGCTCTCGCGGTCCGTCCTGCCGCCGCCCGCCACCTCTCACCGGCACTTTCACTTTCACTCTCACTTTTACTTCTCCCATGAGCATCAACATCACCACCAAAATGGTCGGCGACCTGCGTGAAAAGACCGGCGCGGGCGTGCTCGACTGCAAGAAGGCCCTCACCGAGGCGAACGGCAATGTCGACGAGGCGATCACGATCCTGCGCAAGAAAGGCGCCGCCTCCGCCGCCAGGAAGGCCGAGCGCGTCACCCGGGAGGGCCTGATCGAGAGCTACATCCACGTCGGCGGCAAGGTCGGCGTGATGGTGGAGGTGAACTGCGAGACCGATTTCGTGGCGCGCACCGACGAGTTCAAATCGTTTTGCCGGGACGTCTGCCTGCAGATCGCCGCCGCCAACCCCACGTATGTGCGCCGGGAGGACGTGCCGGAGGCCGAGCTGGCCAAGGAGCGCGAAATCGCCACGGCGCAGGTGCAGGGCAAACCGCCCGCGGCCCTCCAGAAGATCATCGAGGGCAAGCTGGAGAAATACTACTCCACCGTCTGCCTGCTCGATCAGCCGTTCGTGAAGCAAAACGACAAGACCGTGAAGGACATCCTCACCGAGAAGGTGGCGAAGATCGGCGAGAACATCCAGATCCGCCGGTTCGTGCGCTACCAGCTCGGGGGCGCCTGAGCCCCGCCGCGGGGCTCAGCGGTGACCGGCGGACGAAGGAAATCCTAATACCAGTCCATGCTGAGATCGTTCCAAGCCGGGTTGGTGCGCTCGATGAGCTGTAGTTTCCTCCTGCGGGAGCCCGCTTTGATCTGCTTTTCTCGACCGATGGCGTTGGAAACGTTGCGAAATGCCTCGAAGTAAACAAGGCGATCTATGCCGTAGCGCTTCGTGAAACCGGCGATCGCCTTGTTCTTGTGCTGCCATATTCGATGCCTGAGATCGCTGGTCACGCCAGTGTAGAGCGTGCCGTTGCGCCGGCTCGCAAGGATGTACACATAATATTCTCCAGCCACGGTGGTCTGTCATTGCGAGGAGCCCCGCCGCGGCGGCGGGGCGACGACGCAATCCAGAAACCCTGGATCGCCACGCCCCGCCGCGGCGGCGGGGCTCGCGATGACAGACGGGCCATGGGGAGGGCCCACTCGAGAGTGGCCATGCCCTGCCATCGCAGGAGGCCGTGCGGCCTCAAGAGATCTTCCAGGGCGGCTTGGCGCCGCGGTTGTTCAAAGGCGAAATGAAAGTAAGCCGCAGACAGATCATCGCGCGCGGCCTCACCAATCGCTGCCCCAACTGCGGCGGGCGCACGCTCTTCAAACCGGGCGCCTGGTTTGAGCTGAACCCGGA